>NZ_CP063397.1:2965984-3331968 GCF_021729845.1 Rhizobium sp. SL42 | reverse complement strand
GGCCGGTTTCGTGCCGATCCGCAAGAAGGGCAAGCTGCCGCACGAGACGGTGAGCATCGCCTATAGCCTGGAATATGGCGTCGACGAGATGGAGATCCATCGCGACGCGATCCAGCCGGGGGAGAAGGTCATCCTGGTGGACGACCTGATCGCCACAGGCGGAACGGCCGTCGGCGCGGTACAGCTGCTGCGCCAGATCGGTGCGGACGTCGTCTCGGCCTGCTTCGTCATCGACCTGCCTGACCTTGGCGGGCGCAAGAAGCTCGAGGCACTTGGCGTCGAAGTGCGCACGCTGGTCGAATTCTCCGGCCATTGATGTGACAGCGCCGACCGGCTCAATCCGGTCGGTCGAATGCCTTGCCTCGGCGCAGGCGTGCGGCTGGTTCTCAGCCGGCCAGCGCCTTGGCGATATCCGCCTTGATATCTTCCGGTGCGGTGCGCGGCGAGAAGCGGGCGATCGGATTGCCGTCACGACCGATCAGGAACTTGGCGAAGTTCCAGGCAATATCGGCGCCCTGTTCCTGCCCCGGGGTCGCGGCTTTCAAATAGGCATAGAGCGGGTCGGCACCTTCGCCGTTGACCTCGATTTTGGTGAAGAGCGGGAACGTGACGGCAAAGCTCGTCTCGCAGAACAGAGCGATTTCCTTTTCCGTTCCAGGCTCCTGGCCACCAAACTGGTTGCACGGGAAGCCGAGCACGACGAGATCATCCTTGAAGGCCTGTTGCAGTGCTTCCAGGCCGCTGTATTGCGGCGTCAGGCCACAGGCGCTGGCGGTATTGACGATCAGGACAAGCTTGCTGGCATAGTCGGACAGATTGCGCACTTCGCCTTCGATGTCGCGGACGGTGAACTGGTAGATGCTCATGCTGGCAAATCCTCGGGTTCCGGAAGTTCAATGATATTGCTTTTGAAGCGCAGGACAGGCTCACCCTTCTGGTTGATGCCTTCACAGAGCGCCGAAATGACCATGTAGCCCTTTGTGCCGGGCATGCGGCGGGTCTCGATCGGGGTCATGAAATAGGTGACCGTGTCGCCGGCATAGACCGGTTTCAACCATTGCAGTTCGGAAAATCCAGGCGAGGGGCCAAGCCGGGGGGCTTCTGTCCCGGCGGCCGCCAACCGCGTTGTTTCGGCATCCCAGAAAGCGACGAAGTTCTTCATCCAGCCGGCGCATGTGTGCCAGCCCGAAGCGCAGAGGCCGCCGAAGACATAGGACTTCGCCGCTTCGGCGTCGATATGGAAGGGCTGCGGATCGAATGTGCTGGCGAAACGGATGATATCGTCGGCGGCGAAGGTCAGCGAACCGAGTTCCAGGCGGGTGCCGGCAGGATAGAGGTCGAGCATCTTCATGCGGAAACCTCTTCGACCTGGCGACGACGCAACATGATCGCATTTCTGGCCGACAGGACCAGCTGACCCCGCTGGTTGGTCAATTCATGTTGAAAGGTCACAATGCCCAGATGGGGCCGCGATCGCATCAGGCGGGCCGTCTCGACCGTGGAGTGGCCATTCAGCGTGTCTCCGGCCAGCACCGGCTTGCGCCATTGCATCAAATCGATGCCGGGCGCACCTTCGGAGGCCGAACGCAGCACGTAGCTGTCGATCATCATGCGCATGAAGAGACTGCTCGTGTGCCATCCCGACGCGGAGAGGCCGCCGAGAATGCTGGCGCGGCCTGCCTCTTCCGACAGATGCATCGGCTGCGGGTCGAACTCACGGGCGAATGCGATGATTTCATCTGCCGCAATGGTCTTTGGGGCGAAGTCGAAACGCCTCCCGGGCGTGAAATCCTCGTAGTGAAGCTTGACGTCCGGCATGTATGACTTCCCGTTAGTTCATGACTGTACAGTTTCTTTAGCCCGTCTTCGGCTTCTGGTCCATCGCCGAAGGTCGCTTGCTATGGTCTGGTGCGCGGTGGGGTGAAGTCGTGGCCGTTGACGGTGAGACGGCCATCCTCAGCTATCGCGAGATCCCAGTAGATCCATCCGTTTCCCGCTTTGCCGGCGAATCCCTTTGCCATCAGAGCGAAAAAGGCTGCCTCCCCAAGTTGCGGATTGACCTTGGCGTGTTTCTGGAAATGGGTGATCAAGGGGTCGAGGCTTGGTGTAATGACGCGAAGTTCCAATTTCGGCAAACTGTCGCCAATTCTGTAGGTTGCGTTGCCGAACATGCGGACGCTGTAAAGTTCGGAATTGAACTTTAGTTCTTCCACCTTGACCGGAATCACGTCGTTGGGGACCAAGTAGGAGGTAGCGCGGTTCCGTTGATAAGTGTTCAGCAGGAACGGTGTCGCGAAGTCGACGGTGCTGAAATAGTAGCGCCACGCATTTTGGACGTTGATCCCGCCAACCGACATGTCAACCGTGATCGTGTCGGGAATGAGCGCCGCATAACTTGGCTGCAATTGCCCGGCCGTGTCCGTGTCCTCGAGCTTGAGCTTGATGTCGAGGTTGGAGAGCCGGGTGAGATCTTTCCACACGACATCGTAGTCGATGCTCCCTATGCCGAAATTGAACTCGGGTTGCCCTAAGCGCGTGTTCTCCGCTCGGCCCTGCATGTCGATCTGTGTCGCTACAGGCATCAGCATACGGATTTCTTCTCGCAGGCTGCCTGCGATGGCGGCCGGAGGTTTGCCGTCCTGCGCCTGCTTAAGCCAAGCGGCAAACAGGTCCTGGATCGCGCGATAGGGCAGTGACTTTATGGTGGTGGTCGACTCGATCCTGTCGACGTCCATCGATTCCAAGTTTTCTTTATCTCGGCGCCCGAGTTCCACCGACGTTGAAACCAGATCCAATCGTCCATTCTCGACGTTGCTTGTCGATTGTGTGATTGTCCACTTGTCGGCAGTCCTGTGACTTGACTTGGTGGGGGTCTGTAAGTCCACAACGAGGTTTGTCATTTCGGATTCTGCCGTCTTAAGATACCTGAGTTCTGGCTCGGCAATAGCGGAACTCTTCAAGGAGTCGATGCGCGCATAGAAGGATAAGGGCCCTTGAGGCTTAGCGATATTTCCCTTGATGGAGAGGGTTTCTTCCTGTTCGATTTTGAAGGAGCCGTCAGGCAGAGGCTCTAAGCGTGACGTAAGTGGTGTGGCGCCTTCGGCTCTCAGGCCAATTCCCCTCAACAGTTCCAGCAGGCGTGGCGTATCGAAGACGACGTCGAAGCCATTGTCCACCGGCATCGTATGGAAGAGGCCTAACAGTTCCCCCTTAAACGGAAAGATCGCGTTGATCTTAGTCTGGATCGATGCTGCGGTCACCGACTTGGTTGATTGCGCGTGGGAAGGCGACAGAGAAACGGCCGCCAGGAAGGCGACCGTCGATAGGAGCATCAGTCTGCAATTCATAGTCTTCTCCCGAATCACGCCATGGGTAGGTTGTGTAGGGAAGAATTAACTCGATCAGGTGTTGAAGCGGAAGTGGATGACGTCGCCATCGTGGACGACATATTCCTTGCCTTCGTCACGCCCCTTGCCGGCTTCCTTGGCGCCGACTTCACCCTTGAAGGCGATGTAGTCATCGAAGGAGATGGTGAAGGCGCGGATGAAGCCGCGTTCGAAGTCGGTATGGATGACGCCGGCGGCCTGGGGGGCCTTGGTGCCGCGCACGATGGTCCAGGCGCGGGTTTCCTTGGGGCCGACTGTGAAATAGGTGATCAGGTCGAGCAGGTGGTAGCCGGCGCGGATCAGCCGGTCGAGGCCTGCTTCTTCCAGACCAAGCGCGGAGAGGAATTCTTTCGATTCCTCGTCCGGCAACTGTGCGACTTCCGCTTCGATCGCAGCCGAGATGATCACGCATTCCGCGCCCTGAGCCTTGGCCATTTCGGCGACGGCCTTTGTGTGCACATTGCCGTCCACGGCATCGCTTTCGGCGACGTTGCAGACATAAAGAACCGGATGCGAGGTCAGAAGGTTGAGGCCCTTCAGCACTTCAATCTCGTCGGCAGCCAGGGTCTTCAACAGGATGCGAGCAGGCTTGCCGTCGTTCAGAAGCTTGATGACGGCTTCCATGACCGGCAACTGGGCGAGCGATTCCTTGTCCTTGGACGCCGCGCGCTTGCGGGTCTGTTCGACGCGGCGCTCCAGGCTTTCCAGGTCGGCGAGCATCAGTTCGGTCTCGATGGTCTCCGCGTCGCCAACCGGATTGATCTTGCCCTCGACATGGGTGATGTCGTCATCTTCGAAACATCGCAGCACATGCACGACGGCATCGACTTCGCGGATGTTGGCGAGGAATTTGTTGCCGAGGCCTTCACCCTTCGATGCGCCGCGCACAAGGCCGGCAATGTCGACGAAGGAGATGCGGGTCGGGATGATTTCCTTGGAGCCCGCGATGGCCGCCAGCTTCTGCATGCGCGGATCCGGCACGGCCACTTCGCCGGTGTTCGGCTCAATGGTGCAGAACGGATAGTTGGCAGCCTGGGCTGCGGCCGTCCTTGTCAGCGCGTTGAAGAGAGTGGACTTGCCGACATTCGGCAGTCCGACGATACCGCATTTGAAGCCCATGGATTCATTCCGTCACGTAGTGGGATTTGTTGCCTTGCCTATGGGGGAAGGGGCGCGCCGGGTCAAGGGTTTCGGCTGATATTGCGCCGCGCGCAAAGCTGAGGCAGGATAAGTTGCAGCCGTGGGGGATGAGGAACGTCTGTTGTTGAATGGCCGGACAGGGGCCATTCCTGACCAATGTGATCGACGACGGAAAGAGCCTGATGCCGAATAAAGACGTCTCCCTGAAGCCGAAGCTGCAATCCAAGCCGAAGCTGGAGCGGCCCAAGCTCTACAAGGTCATCCTGCTCAACGATGATTACACGCCGCGCGAATTCGTCACCGTCGTGCTGAAAGCTGTGTTTCGCATGAGCGAGGAGGCCGGCAACCGGGTGATGATGACGGCGCACAAGTTCGGTTCGGCGGTTGTCGTCGTCTGTACCCGCGATATTGCCGAAACGAAGGCCAAGGAGGCGACCGATCTCGCCAAGGAGGCGGGATTTCCGCTGATGTTCACCACGGAACCGGAAGAGTAGGAACTGCCCTCGGTCCCGAGCCGGCTTGATCATGTGTCTGCGGAACGACAGGGCAGTTTGCAGCCGTTGGACAACGGTTCGGATCGAGAAGCGGCTTTCGCGCGTGCTCGATCCATGACCCCGGATCTGTTACCCCGGCAATTGCAGGTAGTGTAATTTTTGCTAATGTAGCGCGTCTGGAATTCAGGCGCGTGCAGGCAACGACGGTGACGTTGCAGCCTTTTGCCCAGACAGCTTGGTTCATGCATGGAGGGGGGCTCATGCGTTCGAAACTGCTTGCCGAATTTCTGGGTACGTTCTGGCTGGTGTTCGGCGGTTGCGGCAGTGCCGTACTGGCGGCCGCATTTCCTGATGTCGGAATTGGCCTTCTGGGCGTGTCGCTGGCCTTTGGTCTCACGGTCCTGACCATGGCCTATGCGGTCGGCGGGATTTCCGGCGGGCATTTCAATCCGGCAGTCTCCGTCGGGCTTGCTGTTGCCGGGCGGTTCCGCAGGGGCGACCTTGGGCCATATGTGGCAGCGCAGGTGCTCGGCGCCGCAGCTGCGGCTCTGGTGCTCTATATCGTCGTCACCGGCAAGGCGGGGGTTGAAATCGGCGGCTTTGCCGCAAATGGTTACGGCGAGCATTCGCCGGGCGGGTATTCTCTCGTGTCGGCGCTGGTGATCGAGATTGTGCTGACGGCTTTCTTCCTGGTGATCATCCTCGGCTCCACCAGTGCCAAGGCGCCCGCCGGATTTGCGCCGATCGCCATCGGGCTCGGGCTGACGCTGATCCACCTTATCTCCATCCCGGTGACCAATACCTCGGTCAATCCGGCGCGTTCGACCAGCCAGGCGCTGTTTGTCGGCGGCTGGGCGCTGCAGCAGCTCTGGCTGTTCTGGGTGGCGCCCATTGCCGGCGCAGTGATCGGGGCCTTGCTCTGGAAAGCAATGTCGGACGAGCGGGGTTGAGTTCTCTCCCGTAACAAGGCTCGTTGACTAAATTTTAGTGCAGCTGCGGCAGGGTGAAACCGGGGGAGCGCTCCATGCCGCAAGATGCCGCCACATGGCACTATGTCGTCGCAGCCTTTCTGTTGCTCATTCTCGGGGTTGCGGCGCATGTAGCGCGCGCCGTGTTCAACCTCTATCCCGACAGGCTGTCCGATCGCCCGATGATGGACCTGATGATCAGTGACGGTTTCGATTGGAATGACTGGCTGTTTGGCACCGAATACGACGAAAACGGCTACTATCGGCTGGACAGCCTGAAAAATCTTCGGCTGTCCTGCAGCTATAGCATGTTCGGTGGTCTCGCCGGCATGTTGCTGGTGCCGGGCGCATCGGCTTCCGTTGCCCAAGTCATCGATGACGGTCTGTTGAGCCTGTATGAACTCTGGCTATACCGCTGGGAAAACCTGCGACTGCTGTAGTCGGGTGCCGTGGGCATTATCTTCGAATGCGAATGGTCAGTGGCGGATCTGAAAGCCGGTCTTGCTTTGGACGAAGCCACAAGTTTCATAGAAGCGATGGACGGCCGGATCGCTCCTTCCGGTTAGAAGCATGGTCTTGTAGCAGCCGGCCTGCCGAGCCGCCTCGATGGCATGATGGACGACGGCGCGGCCATATCCCTTGCCGCGATGACTGCGCGCAGAGACGACATTCTCAATGATCGCGTAAGGGCGGCCGCCGCGGGTCAGGTTGGGCGTGATGAGGAGAGAAGCCGTCGCGACGGGCAGGGCGCCGTCGAGGGCGAGGAAAACCTGCAGGCCGGGATGGGAGAGGATCGCGCCGTAGACTTCTCCGGCATGCTGCGCATCCAGCGGTTCGTCGTCGCCGTTGAGCGTCCGGTAGAGTGCCAGCAGATCGGAAAGGTCTGTTAGCTCGGCTGGCCTGACGGTGATGGATGGATTGGACACGCGGCTCGTTTCCCACAGAATGCCAGCTTCGACATCTCTGCCCATCGATACGGTTTCAGGCAGATTCGTCAACTCCGCGGCATGCAGGGATGATTCATGCTTGGCCCAACTGGGCGCTCCTGCGGGAAAGCCGCAGCCCGTACGTTTCAGCGAAACAGATAGTCCTCCGGCAGGCCCAGCCGTCGGCAGGCCTGGATGGGCGGAGAGGATGGCAGTATCAGGCGATCGGCACCTCTGGCCGCGGCCCCGACCATCGACCGCTCCAATGTGGAAAGCTGCCACTGTGCTGCCGTGAGGTCGAGGCGGGCACGCACCCAGGCCGGCAGTAGGGCAATGCCAGCCTTCACCAGCGCGCGTTGCAACGGTCGCGCCATGGTCGGCAGGGCCTCGACATTCTCCATGATCGACAGGAACTCGACGATAACCGGTGACGGGACAAGGCGCGGGCGCATGACCTCGAAGAACAGGTCAAGTTCAGCCTGATTGCGCGGGGCCTCCGTCGCGCCATAAAGACCGGCGGCGACCGTGGCCTCGGCCAGCAGACGGTCGCGCTCCTCGGATGAAAGTGGCCGGACATAGGTATGATAGGCCTGCATGAAGCCGAAGGTCGCCGTCGCCTGAACCCAATTCAGAAGCAGCGGGTCATTGGCCTGATACGCTTGTCCCTCGGATGTGGTGCCGTGCACGACGTCATGGCGCCGTACAATGCCGCGGATCATCGCCTCGGTGGTGCTGCGGGCGCCGTAGACGGTCACCATCGCGGCGAGCCCGGTGCGCTGCAGGCGCTTGAGAGGTTCCGTACGGAAACTGCTGTGCTGCCATACGCCGTCGCGCACACGCGGCTCGGCAAGTTCCAGCAGGACGGCGGTCACCCCGCCGATGAACAGGCTGACGGGGTTCTTGAAAACCAGCCAGGACACGGAATCGGCCCACACCAGCGCCGGCTCGCCCGGCGGGGCGGTGAAATCGATCGCCATGTCCTGTGGCATGATAAGCTTGAGCGCATAGGCATCGAGACGGGACAGCAGGGGCGACGGTAGGTGCGGGATGACGTTCATGGCGATCTCCTGCCAGTGAACGCGTTTGTCCTGCCGTGGGTTCCGGTGCGACCACGACAAGCGCAAATGCCGGTGTCGGGCGGAAAGTGGGCTCGCGCCCCGTCAGTCGTCCTTCTTGCCGAACATGCGCTTCAGCATTTCGGCCATGGGACCGCTTTCCGGCAGCTTCTTCGGCTGGTTGAAGTTGCGGGCCTGATGGATATGCGACTGGCCGGTTTTCTGGGGTGTGGCCGCTTTTGTCGGCTTCGGCGCATTTGACGCCTGGCCAGGCTTTTCTTCGTCCGCCTTGCCGCCAGTTGCGAGGGCCAGCTTGTTCATCAATTGCGAATCTTCGCCCTTGATCAACATGTCGGCATTGTCAGCCAGCGCTTCCAGCAATGGCTCAAGCCATTCCGCATCCGACTTGGCGAAATCGCCGAGCACATGGCCATGGACGCGCGACTTGTCGCCGGGGTGGCCGATGCCGAGCCGCAGGCGACGGTAGTTCAGGCCGCAATGGGCGTCGAGCGACTTGATGCCGTTGTGGCCGCCATGGCCTCCGCCGGTCTTGATGCGGGCCTTGCCGGGCAGCAGGTCAAGCTCGTCATAGATGGCGATGATGTCTTCGGGTCCAAGCTTGTAGAAGCGCATGGCCTCGCCGACGCTTTCGCCGGAGAGGTTCATGAAGGTCTGCGGCTTGATCAGCAGCACCTTTTCGCCGGCAAGCGTGCCTTCTGCGATCAGGCCCTTGAACTTCTTCGTCCAGGGCGAAAAGGAATGGCGCCGATGGATCTCGTCCACCGCCATGAAACCGATATTGTGGCGATTGCGCTCATATTGAGAGCCCGGGTTTCCGAGCCCAGCAAGGATCATCATGGCTGCGTCCGTTCCTGCCGTACTGGTCAGTGACCGCGCCGATTGCGGCGCGGCCTTTCACCACCGCGAAACGCGCCGAATGTCAAGGCGTTGCCGCGCGTGCTTCGACATTCGAATCGATCAGGCCATAGTTTCCGAGAATCTTGGCCTGCCGGCCATCGGCTATTATCGTGTCGAGCGCACCCTGCATCCTGGCCAGCAGATCATCCGGGAAAGATGAATTGCAGGCGATCGAGAACTTCTGCTCGGTGAAAACGAACTTGACCTCCAGGGGTTCGCCGTCCTTTACCAGTTGCACGTAATGCTGTTCGTCGATCGGCATCAGATCGAGGCGGCCACTTTCCAGTTTCTTCAATGTCAGTTTGAGATCGGTGGCGAGATCGATTTTCTCAAATCCGGCATTCTCCAGCAGCGTCTGAGTGTAATCATTGCGCTGTGTCCCAACTGTGTAAGACTTGGCCTCGTCGGTATTCTTCACATCAAGGCCGGATCCTTTGCGGGCCACCATCAGATTGCGGCCGATCGCCAGCGGCTCAACCCATTTGAACAGCGTGTCGCGTTCGGGGATGTGGGCGGTGGTCAATACGCAATGCATCGGCTCCGTCTGGGCGAGTGCGATGGCGCGTGCCCAGGGCATCATCTCGACGGAGTAGGGGATCTTCAACTCCTCCATGATGACGATCAACTGGTCGTAGCCCGCGCCTTTTATGTCGTTGCCGGCGCGGAAATTGTAAGGAGGGTAGTCTTCGGTGGTAAAGTAGACAGTATCGGCGGCGGCAACCGGGGCCGCCGCAAGTGAAAGCAGTATGCCAAGAACTTTCATTGCGGTATGCCTCTCTTCGTGGTGTTTCTAACCCGCCGCACCCTCGCGCAGTCGGTTTTTCGTGATAGCGGCGTCGATCAGGGCTGCGACCGGTTGCGGTCGCGCGAAAAGATATCCCTGGCCGTAATCCACGCCGAATTCCTGGAGCAGGAGGCGCTGTTCGTCGGTTTCAACGCCCTCCGCGACGACACTGCATTCCATCTTGTGCGAGATCGCGGTGATGCCTTCGACCAGCATGCGGCTCTTGTTGCGCAGTTCGGGCTCGACTTCCGACAGCGAGCGGATGAAGGACTGGTCGATCTTGACTATATCGACCGGGAAGCGGTTGAGATAGCTCAGCGACGAGTAGCCCGTGCCGAAGTCGTCAAGCGCAATACGATAGCCGAAGCGGTTGAAGTCATCGAGAATGGTGCGGATCTGCGGGTTGTCGTGCAGCAGGGTTGCCTCGGTGATCTCGATGACGATGCGTTTGGGCGCGATGCCGTGCCTTGTCGTCAAGGACGCCAGCCGGACCGGCAGCGACGGCTCGAACTGCAGCGGCGAGAAGTTGATCGCAAGGTAGGTGCTGTCGTCATCCGTTGCTTTGCTCAGGCGCACCAGGTTTTCCAGCGCCTTTTCCAGAATCCGGCCGCCGACCTTGCCGATGGCGCCGATTTCCTCGGCGATCCGAATGATTTCGGTTGGCGGCACGATGCCGCGCTCCGGATGCACAAGCCGCATCAGTGCCTCGTAGCCGACGACCCTGCCGCTTTCGATCTGGACGATGGGCTGGAAAAATGCCTCGAACCAGTCGTTGCTCAATCCCTGCTCGATATCGTGTTCGATCTCGGCGCGCTGGCGCGTGTCGTCCTGAATGAGCGGATTGTAGAGCTGAGCGCCATTCTTGCCGTCGCGCTTCTTGCTGTACATCGCCATGTCGGACTTCTGCAGCAGTTCTGCCGCATTGGCCGCATGACGTGGATAGATGGCGATGCCGACGCTTGCGCTCAGGCGGGCGGTTGCGCCATCGATCTTGATCGGCTCGACAAAGATGTCGCAGAGTTGCCGGCTCAGTTCCATGGCAACGCTCTCGGCATCCGGGGCGCGCAACAAGATGGCAAACTCGTCTCCGCCAAGTCGGGCCGCCGTCGCGCCGATCGGCAAATGTGCCTTCATCCGTTCGACGAAATGGCACAGCACTGTATCGCCAGCCTGGTGACCGAGATTGTCGTTGATCCATTTGAACCGATCAAGATCGACAAAGATGCAGGCAAGTTCGTGTTCAGTGGCGTCGGTCAGCTTGATCTCGTCGTCGAGTGCGTTCTCGAAGCCCTGGCGGTTGCGAAGGCCCGTCAGGTGGTCGGTGATCGCCTGACGGTGGTTGCGCTCCTCGGACTGCTTGAGTGCCGTGACGTCAGTCATGACGCTGAGCGAAAGGCCCTCGTCGCCCTCCTGCGCCTCACGATTTGCCTCGGCGATCAGAACGTCCATGACCGTGCCATCGGCGCAGACGAAGCGGGTGGTGGCCTCGAGGACGCCGACAATCGCCTTGGTACGCTTGCGCTCCAGATAGTTTTCCCAGGCGTCGAGTGGCACGAGTTCGGAAAAATGCCGGCCGACGATCGTGTGGCGCTGATAGCCGGTGGCGAGCAACCAGTAGTCGCTGACGCCGGTGATGCGGTCCTGCTCGTCGAGCGAAAATAGCATGGCGGGGGTCAGGTTATAAATTTCGGTGGTGCGCTGATGGGCAAGCTTCAGTTCGCGCTCTTCCCGTTCAAGCTTGATCTGCATGGCGTTGAAGCTGCGCGCCAGGCGGCCGATTTCGTCATTTGACTGCCAGTCGACATGGTGGCGCGAACCCAGCCTGCGGGTCGCCTCGATGGCGGCCGTCAGTTTGAGCAAGGGTCGCATCACCATGATGCGGTTGCCGACGACGGCAGCGCCGACGACGCCAAGGACGGCGAGCATGAAAATGCCGATCAGGATCACCTCCGCCTGGCGGAGCGAAGAAAACATGTCGATGCGGCTATAATATATGGTGATTGTGCCGACGAGTTTCGGGCCCTCGATGGCATGGTAGAAGATTTCGCGGGTGATCGAACTCAGGCCGTTCTTCGGCCATTTCGGCAGCGCCGGCATCGAGACATTGATGCCATTGGACAGATCTCGGACGTGAACACGGCTGACGGTGGTGTTGGAGATGATCGTTGCGGTGATCTGTTCGACGCTCTCGCGGTCGAAATCCCACATCGGTTTTGCGAGAGCCTGGCCATTGGCGGCGATCAGCACTTCCAGGTTTTGCTGCAATTCGCTGGAGGCGCGCTCGGTGGTGAGCGAGAGGAACAGGGCAAAGAGCGGAACCACAAGAATGAAGATCGTGATCGCAACAATCGCCAGGAATCGGCTCTCGACTGATCGTGTCATCGGCATTTCGCTCCTTTATGCCGCTGACGATGGGACATGTTTCTCGGGCTGCTCCCTTTGTGGCGAGAATACGGCCGTCACGCTTTCATGAAACTGTTAAATCAAGCTAAATCCGCCATGCGCATTTCTGTCAGTTTTATGTAGATAAAGGCCTGAAATACAAAAAAACCCACCCTGTTTCCAAGGCGGGTTCTTTTTCTAACCGAAATTTCGGTCTGATCAGGCTTCGGCTTCTTCTTCGACGCCACCAGCCGGTGCAACCAGAGTTGCAATGGTGAAGTCGCGGTCAGCGATGACCGGGGTCACGCCTGTCGGCAGCTTCACGGCCGAAATGTGGATGCTGTCGCCGATCTTGGCGCCGGAAAGATCAACCGTGATGAATTCCGGGATGTTGTCGGCCGGGCAATGCAGTTCAACGTCGTGACGCACGATGTTGAGGACTGCGCCGATCTTGACGGCAGACTTGTCTTCGTTGACGAAATGCACCGGAACCTGAACCGAGACCTGGCTGTTGGCCGAGACGCGGAGAAAGTCGATGTGCATGGTGAAATCGCGGACCGGATCGAGCTGGTAATCCTTAGGGAGAACCTTGATCTTTTCGCCGTTGATTTCGATAACGGCGATCGTGGTCATGAAACCGCCGGCATGAATGCGCTTGGTGATCTCGTTGGTGTTGATCGAGATCGAAATCGGGGCCTGCTTGTCACCATAGATGACAGCCGGGATGGAACCGTTGCGGCGAAGTTCGCGGGAGGACCCCTTACCTACCCGTTCGCGTGCTACGGCCTTGAGCTCGTATGAAGCATGGCTCATGGCTTTAACCTTTCAAGTTGTCTGGAGAGCCCTGGTGGCTGCCTTTCAGCGGCGTTCCAGGACTGGAGGCGTTTGACGGCCTCATCCGCGTTGCCTCCAAGGGTGTCTACGCGGACGGGGGCGCTATAAACCAGTCCCCCCGGAATAGCAAGTTTCGTTGCAACAATACCGTTGGCCGGCAAGGGTTCTTGGCGATTAACTTCGGATTTATCGCGATTTCCGCCAGCGTAGCGATCTCGCTAACTATCTTTGCCAAGCATTTGGAAATTGACGACTGCTAAGTGGGTGATGCGCAAGATTTTACACACGGTCCCATTTGATGCTGAAATTCGTGAATTGCATTGTCGTCGATCATGATCCCGTCTCATTGGCTGCCGCGGTTGGAATATGCATCTGTGGTGCCTTTCTCACGATGCGGCTGTTCGGCCGTATCCGTGGTACGCGCGGCATGGCCCGGGCGAGCTGGATCTCACTGACCAGCGTGATCGGTGGTTGTTCGATATGGACCACGCATTTCGTTGCGATGATGGGTTACGAAGCCGGGGTGGTGACGGGCTACGAGCCACAGCGGACGCTGATGTCGCTCATTCTGGCCGTCAGCATCACGGGTATTGGATTTGCCATTGCCGGCATCGCCCAGCGCAGCCTGGCCATCGAGGCGGGCGGCGGCCTTGTCGGTCTCGGCATCGCGGCGATGCACTATGTCGGCATGAGCGGCTACCAGGTTCAGGGTCACCTCGAATGGGACCGGAGCTATGTGGTGATGTCGCTGATTTGCGGGGCGCTTTTCGGGGCGATCGCAACAAACCGTGCGTCGCGGCCGTTGACGCGCTTTTGTCGCCTGGGCGGCGGCGCGGCCTTGCTTCTTGCCATCGCCTCCACCCATTTTCTCGGTATGACAGCGGTAACCGTCGTGCCGAACATGCAGGCGCAATTGCCGTATGACGTGTTGCCGGAAAGCATTCTGACGGTCGTCGTCGTCGTCGTGACCCTGATGATCATGACGATTGGCGCCACCTCCTATGCGATCGACAGGCAATCGTCGAAATCGGCTGTCGAGCGTTATCGCCAGTTGTCGTTGCACGATGCGCTCACTGGCTTGCCAAACCGCGCGGCGTTTATCGAGCGTCTGACGCACATGATCGATATGCCATCGGCGCACAGCGAGCGCATCTACGTGTTTTCGTTCGATCTCGACCGCTTCAAGGAAATCAACGACGTACATGGCCATGCAGCCGGGGATCAGGTTTTGCGGGCCGTTGGCGAGCGGCTCAGTGCCCGTCTGCGCGAAGGTGAGTTTGTCGCCCGCATCGGCGGAGACGAATTCGTCGCCGTATCGTCGCGGCTCTACACCAAGGCGGATGCACAGCAGTTTGCCGAAAAGGTCATCCAGGATCTCGGTGCCCCGGTCGAATGGGTGGGCGAGACCCTGTCGATCGGAACAAGCATCGGCGTCACGATGTATCCCGAGAGTGCCGAGAGCATTGATGACCTGATGGCGCAATCCGATATCGCCATGTACCGGGCCAAGGCGATCGGATCGAACAATGTCTGCTTCTACGACCGCTCGATGGACCTTGCGGCGCGCGAGCGCAATGCGCTGGCGATGGATATGCGCAGCGGATTCCTGCGTGGCGAGTTCGAACTGTATTATCAGCGCCAGAACGACACCGCGACCGGCGACGTGATCGGTCTGGAAGTGCTGTTACGCTGGAACCATCCGGTGCGAGGCCTTGTCTCGCCAAACGAATTCATCCCGATTGCCGAGCGCAGTGGTTTCATCCTCGAACTTGGCGATTGGGTTCTGCGTCAATCCTGCCTCGCGGCAGTGAAATGGAGCAATCCGCTGAGGATCGCGGTCAATGTCGCGCCGAAGCAGCTCGCCGATATCAGGCTGCCCGAGCGGGTGCGCGAGATTCTCGAGGAAAGCGGCTTGCCGGCGGAAAGGCTGGAGCTGGAAATCACCGAATCCGGCATCATCGCCGACCAGCAACATGCGCTGCAGATCATCCGTCAACTGAAGGCGATCGGCGTGAAGATTGCGATGGACGACTACGGAACGGGCTATTCGTCGCTTTCGACGCTGCAACTGTTTCCGTTCGACAAGATCAAGATCGATCGCGGCTTCATCGATGGCGTGGCCAGCAGCCGGCAATCAGCGGCGATCGTGCGGTCGACGCTGATCCTTGCCGCCAGTCTCGACATTCCTGTTCTGGCCGAAGGCGTGGAAAGCGAGGCACATGTCCGGTTCCTTCAGGCCGAGGGCTGCGAGCAGGTGCAAGGCTATTTCTACGGTCGGCCGGTGCCGCTGTCTGCGCTGAGCGATGTGGTCAATCTTGTGCGGGAAATTGAAGCGGACGCCGGATCGTCCGCCGTTCCGGGCAAGCCCGGACGTGCTGCCTGACAGCTGCCTGGCCATTGCATCTGTAGATCTGTCGCATATCTGCGCCATTTATCCGGGCGCTTCTGCGCTGTTGCTTGTATTTCTTTCGTCTCATTGAAACATGCGGAATGCAGAGGCATAACTGCATCATGCTTTGGGAGGAGCCGATGCGACAGGATACCAGCCATTCGACGCTCGTCTATTCGACAGCGCAAAAGGCCTCGGCGGCCGTGACGTCGCCGGTCGCAGCGTCGTGGAGCCGCTGTCTCAATCTTTATCACCTTGCGCCGGAGGAGGCGCGCAAACCCGTGCAGGTGGACGATATCGTCTTCCGCGAGGCACATCAGCGCATGGAGCGGCTGATCGGCAGTTCTTCCGATGAGGTGGATCGGCTCTATCAAATGATCGGACGCTCCGGCTGTTGCATTATCCTGGCCGATGCCGACGGGATCGTTGTCGATCGGCGAGGCGCGCCGGGCGATGACAGGGAATTCCGCCAGCTCGGGCTCTGGCAACAGAATGTCTGGAGCGAGGCGAGCGTCGGGACCAACGGCATCGGAACGGCGCTGGTGGACGAACGCTCGGTGGTCATCCACCGCGACCAGCATTTCATGAGCGCCAATATCGGACTTTCCTGCGCGACTGCTCCGATCCGCGACCATCTTGGCCGGGTCATGGCAGCGCTCGATGTCTCGACCTGCCGCAACGACGTGAACGACATGACACTGGCCGTGCTGTCGCAAGCGGTGAAGGATGCCGCTGCCCGGGTCGAAACCAATCTTTTCCGTCAGGCTTTTCCCGGCGCACGCATCGTGGTCGTGCCGCAGGCCAACTCAATTGCGGCGCTGCTTGCTGTTGATAGCGACGACCTTATTCTCGGCGCTACCAAGGCGGCGCGGGTGGCGTTGAAGCTTGATGATCAGCTGATTTCGCAAGGCATGCCGGCAGCCGACGTGCTTCGCGAGGCGCGCGGTGACGGTGGTAGCGATCTCGATGATGCCGAGCGGGCAGCGCTGCGCCGCGTGCTGTCGCGCACCCAGGGAAATGTCTCCCAGGCGGCCCAGATCCTCGGCATCAGTCGCGCGACACTGCATCGGAAACTGAAGCGCTTCCAGCCGCAATAGAGGCTGGCAGCAGTGTCGCATTCCTGAAACAGAGTGCGGTGCGACACGGTCCAGGTGGGCTTCACGCCAACGCCAATCGCGTCAATCATCTTCCTACCGGCCCGAGGAGGGGCCCGTTCACAGGGAGGATAAGACATGAATATTCAAGTTCAAAAGATTGCCGCTTCGCCGTTCAAGCTGAAATACGGCAACTTTATCGGCGGCGAATTCCGCGAGCCGGTCAACGGCCGCTACTTCGAAAACACCACGCCGGTCACTGGGGCTAAGCTGTGTGACGTGGCGCGTTCCGACGAGCAGGACATCAACCTGGCGCTCGACGCCGCCCATGCGGCAAAGGACAAGTGGGGTCGTACTTCGTCGACGGAGCGTTCCAATATCCTGATGAAGATTGCGCAGCGGATGGAGGACAATCTCGAGCTTCTGGCCAAGGCCGAGACCTGGGACAATGGCAAGCCGCTGCGCGAGACCATGGCCGCCGACATTCCGCTCGCCATCGACCATTTCCGCTATTTCGCCTCCTGCATCCGGGCCCAGGAAGGTACGATCGGCGAGGTCGACCACGACACGATCGCCTATCATTTCCATGAGCCGCTCGGTGTCGTCGGCCAGATCATCCCGTGGAACTTCCCGATCCTGATGGCGGCCTGGAAGATGGCGCCGGCACTTGCTGCCGGCAATTGCGTTGTGCTGAAGCCTGCCGAACAGACGCCGGCCTCGATCCTCGTCTGGATCGAGCTGGTTGGCGATCTCCTGCCGCCGGGCGTGCTCAACATCGTCAATGGTTTCGGCCTTGAGGCCGGCAAGCCGCTGGCGACCAGCCCGCGCATCGCCAAGATCGCCTTTACCGGCGAAACCTCGACCGGCCGGCTGATCATGCAATATGCCAGCCAGAACCTGATCCCGGTGACGCTGGAGCTCGGCGGCAAGTCGCCGAACATCTTCTTCGAGGACGTGATGCGCGAGGATGACGACTATCTCGACAAGGCGCTCGAAGGTTTTGCGATGTTCGCGCTCAATCAGGGTGAGGTCTGCACATGCCCGAGCCGCGCGCTGGTGCATGAGAAGATCTATGACCGCTTCATGGAAAAGGCCCTGAAGCGTGTGGCTGCCATCCGCCAGGGTGACCCGCTCGACATGTCGACGATGATCGGCGCACAGGCCTCGTCCGAGCAACTGGAAAAGATCCTCTCCTATATGGATATCGGCCGGCAGGAAGGTGCCGAAGTGCTGATCGGTGGCGAGCGCAATGCTCTCTCCGGCGATCTGGCGGGCGGCTATTATGTCAAGCCGACGGTGTTCAAGGGCCATAACAAGATGCGGATCTTCCAGGAGGAGATCTTCGGTCCTGTGGTGTCAGTCACGACCTTCAAGAACGAAGCCGAAGCGCTCGAAATCGCCAATGACACGCTGTATGGCCTTGGTGCCGGCGTCTGGAGCCGCGATGCAAACACCTGCTACAACTTCGGCCGCAATATCCAGGCCGGTCGCGTCTGGACCAATTGCTACCATGCTTATCCGGCCCATGCGGCCTTCGGTGGCTACAAGCAGTCCGGCATTGGCCGCGAGACCCACAAGATGATGCTCGACCACTACCAGCAGACCAAGAACATGCTGGTGAGCTATAGCCCGAAGGCGCTCGGCTTCTTCTAAACCCGCCGATCTTCGTGTCTGGAGGGGCTGCAAATGCTCATGTTTTGCGCTTCCGGTGCTCACGTACATCAAGTACGTTCTGCTCCGGTTCTCGAACACGACCGTTTTCGCCTCCTCCAGCCACGAACCTCGACAGGTTTATGAGTGACCTTCCTTCTCCCCGCAGGCGGGGAGAAGGGACTGTGACGGAGCGACCCATGGAAATGACCCTTGATGCTGGCGAACCACGCGTGGTGGCGACCGAGGCGGCACTCGCGTTTCTCGCCGAGATACAGAGAGATCACCCAAGCATTCTCTTTCACCAGTCCGGTGGATGTTGCGATGGGTCGTCGCCGATGTGTTATCCGGCTGATGAATACCGGGTTGGCGAGACCGATGTGAAGCTGGGTGAGATCGGCGGGGTGCCGTTCTATATCAGCGGCAGCCAGTACGATGTCTGGAAGCACACGCAACTGATCATCGACGTCGTGCCGGGGCGAGGGGGCATGTTTTCCCTCGACAATGGTCGGGAGCGCCGGTTCCTGACTCGGTCACGGTTGTTTTCCGGTGGCGAGGCGTGTCCGCTGCCGTCGCGCTGAGCGAGTCTGCAAGGAGCGAGTGCGCCCGGTCAGCGAATGCCGAAGGTTTCGCAAGCGGCGTCGATAATCGCAAGCTTGGCCGATTGGGATTCGGCGTATTCCCGGCGGAATTCCTTTGAAACCCACATGACCGAGCGTCCGCGGGTGCCTTCCCAGCCGATACTGCCGATCGCTTCGGCTTCGCGGAGCTTGCGCGTAAGGTGGGTGCGCGACAGGCGGAATGTTTCGGCCATCTGGGGCACGGACCTGACCTGTGTCGCGACACGCTCGACCGATGCGTCCGCCGGCTCGATTCCGGCCAGCAGCCAGTCCATCACGATGCCGCCATTGTTCAGCCAGGTGAACAGGGTGAATGTCTTGGGTGGCGTGCGGATTTCCGGCGAGACAAAGAAATTCGCGGTCAGTTCCGGATGCAGACGGTGAATGAGGGTCGGGTCGGCTTGGTAGGCCGCACGGCGGTTACCGCCATCGAGGCGGTCGAGCGTGGCCAGATGGATCCACATCCATTGGCCGACGGCAGCAACCGTCTGCGGTGCCGGCCGGACCGGGCGATTGCGCTTGTCGGCCGTCGCGATCTGTTCCGCGATACCGTAGACCAGCATTTCCTTGACGAAGGCATCGGCGGTGTTGACGCTCGAAATACCGTGTCTCTTTACCTGCTCGAAGAAACGCGCCATGACGATTGCCGGTTCCGGGGCACCGCGTGCCGCTTCGCTGAAATAGATCGACATGGCGAGATGCGCCAGAAGCCAGCGTTGTTGCGTGCCAAACACCGCTGCAAGCTTGGGTGCCACGGCGTTGATTTCGAGCAGGGCTTTGGACTGATCGCGAATTGCCTCGTGCAGATCGGCATTCTGGAGCAGCAATTCGACTGTCAGAGACATTGGATGGATGGCCGGATGAGAGTAATTCGAGAGCATGTGCAGGCGCAGCAACCATAAACATGATAGCCGACCTGTTTTAAGGGAATTGCGTCAAGGAATGACGTTTTTGCAATATAACTAGATAAATAAGCTAAATATTCCAGTGCAATGCGTCCAAATGCGACGCATTGCACTGCATTGCCGAATATCAGTCGAAGAGGCTGGAAACAGACTCTTCCGCGCTGGTGCGGTTGATGGCTTCGCCGAGCAGGCTGGCGGTCGAGAGCACACGAATATTGTGTGCCGACTGGACTGCCGTGGTGGGCTGGATGGAATCGGTGATTACCAGTTCGCGCAGTTTCGAAGACGCGACACGGGTTACCGCGCCGCCGGAAAGTACGCCGTGGGTGATGTAGGCGGTGACGCTGGTAGCCCCGTGCTTCAGCAAGGCTTCCGCTGCATTGCAGAGCGTGCCGCCGCTGTCGACGATGTCGTCGATCAGGATGCAGTCCTTGCCTGCCACATCGCCGATGACGTTCATGACTTCGGATTCACCTGGACGATCACGGCGCTTGTCGACGATCGCCAGCAGACAGTCGAGGCGCTTGGCCAGCGAGCGAGCGCGAACCACGCCGCCGACGTCGGGCGATACGACCATGACATTGTTCTGGTCGTAGTGTTCCTTGATGTCGCGCGCCAGGAGCGGCACGGCATACAGGTTGTCCGTCGGTATATCGAAGAAGCCTTGGATCTGACCGGCATGCAGATCGAGCGTCAGAACGCGGTCTGCACCTGCTTCGGTGATCAGATTCGCCACGAGTTTGGCCGAAATCGGCGTGCGCGGTCCCGGTTTGCGATCCTGGCGGGCATAGCCGAAATACGGCAGAACCGCGGTGATGCGCCGCGCAGACGAACGCCGCATGGCGTCGATCATGATCAGCAATTCCATCAGATGGTCGTTCGTCGGAAACGACGTCGATTGCACGACGAATACGTCCTCGCCACGCACATTTTCCTGGATTTCGACGAAGATTTCCTGGTCTGCGAAACGGCGGACGCTGGCCTTGCCGAGTGGAACATTGATATAGGAGCAGATCGCTTCGGCCAGCTGCCGGTTCGAATTACCTGCGAAAACCTTCATCTTGGCCCGCCTGTTACATGCCTTGAGATGCGCGCTTTTTACCGTCCTTCCCCCTGAATGCAAGAGGCTTGGCGGCGTTCACCCGCTTTTTCGTCAATTCGGGGTGAGTTAACTCTGGATAGGGTGAATAAGGCAACTTTGACGCGTTGAAATCCAAGCTCTAACCGGTTTGCGCGTTTTTCCACGCCACATATTGCGCTACGCTCTTGGTGGCGATCTGTTGCATAACGGAGGCCGGAACGGAGGCCCATGGATCCTTTGCCCCGGACGGCAGGCTTTCCTGGCCCTGAATTCGGTGAAGCCGGCCGCCGCTGGCGTCCAGAATATCCCAGACGTAGACGATCGTCACATTGCTGCCGTCGGCAAAGGCAGAAAAATAGCCTTTCAGGATATGTTCGCTGGCTGGATCATTGGCACTCTTGATAGTCAGGCCATGCGCGCGTGCTTCCGCTCCCAGTTGGCGCGACAGGGGCGTCACGGCCTGAACCGGGGCGCCGATGATGGGGAGGAACCGGATCGTACCGCGCGCGGCCGAGGCACCGGCCGGTGCGAGAGCGGCCTGTTGCGTCTGTTGGGTAGCCTGCGCCGGCTGCGTCTGCTGCCGGGTCGCCTGTGCTTGCGGTTGCTGGGGGAAAGCCTGGTCCGTCCCGCCGCTATCGTATCCGGCGCCGTCGAGCGGGGCGGATGCGGTCGGATTATTACCCTGACTGAGCGCTGCCGCCTGAGCCTCCAGCGTGTTCTGCGGAGCGTTGTGATATTGATAGCCGGGCTGGCCGAGAGGGGCGCTCTGCACGCCCTGGGTGGCGACAGCTCCAAGCGGTGCGGCGGATGTTTGACCCATGTCGCCGACGCCTTGGCTGCCATCGCCGACATCGACGGGGGGCGTCAGGACTTCGGTACTGTTGCAGGCGCCAAGCTGCAGGAGCAGGACGATTATCGATGCCAGCCGTGCGGAACGTCTCATCTATCGCTGATCCTTCCCTGTCACTCCCGTGAGTATGTTTGTAGCAGCAATTTCCTGTCTATTTTCTGAACAGATGGTGATCGCTTCTCGCCTCAGCGGATGATCAATTCGAGCGGATGGCGGGAGAGGGCACGTGGCGCATCCTCGGTGGTCAAATAGGTATGGCCGAGCGACATCGCCGTTTCGCGCTCGCTATCCATGATGATCATATGCACGAACAGGGTCATGTCCGGCAGTATCGGCTGCGTGTTGCCGGCGTGGAACATCTGATGCTCCATCCAGGACGGTGAAAAGCGGGCGCCCAGCGAATAGCCGCAGGCATTCAAGCGATGCCGGGTCAGGCTGCGGTCGTCCAGAATGCGGGCATGGGTGTCGAAGACATCGCCGAAGGTGTTGCCGGGACGAAGCACGCCTTCGATCGCCTTGATGGTTTCATGGCAGGCGGCATACAGTTCGCGGTGTCGCGTGCTGGGTTCGCCGACGATCACGGTGCGCATCATGGCGGCGTGGTAGTGCGCTGCGGCGCCCGCCCATTCGAGCGTCAACTGGTCGGTGTCGGATAGTTTGCGGCGCCCGGACTTGTAGCGGCACAGAAGCGCATCCGCACCCGAGCCGATGATGAATTCATTGGCGGGATAATCGCCGCCGCCGCTGAGCACGGCGCCTTGCATCGCTGCCAAGATGTCTGCCTCATCCGCGCCGGCGCCGATCAGCGGCAGGGCGGCATCGAGTGCATCATCGGCCAATTCTGCGGCACGGACCGCAAATTCAATCTCGGCCGGGCTCTTGGTCAAGCGCAATTCGCTGACAAGGTAGGAGATGTCGACGATTTCGCAGAAACTGGTCATCTGGTTGTCAAGCAGTCGGGCAACGCGCCCGGTCATGCCATGGGTGTCGTATTCGATGCCGATGCGCGTGCCGAGCAGATCCATGTCGCTAAGCAGTCCGCGCAGATCCGCGGTCGGGTCGGCGTTGACGCGATCGACCCAGATGACAATGTTCTGGATTGTCGACGTATGCTTTGCCTGGCGCAGGTCCGCAGACCGCGTGAGCAGGGTCATGCTGCCATCGGCCTTGACGATAAGGGACTGGAAGAAGCAGTAGCCGAAGGTGTCGTAGCCGGTCAGCCAATACATGCTTTCCTGGGCAAAGAGCAAAACCGCATCGAGCTTCTGTTCAGCCATGCGGGCGGTCAGGCGGGACAGGCGGGTCGCATATTCGCTCTCGGTGAAGTGCAGTGCCATGTCAGTCCTCCAGTATCGCGATTGCTGAAATCTGTCGCCCATAGTCCGGTTCTCCGGCGTGGGTCGTGCGGCGGTAGGAATAGAACGCATCCGGGTCGGCATAGGTGCACAGGCCCAGCGTGTCGACCTCGATACCGGCCTTGGCCAGCCGCATCAAAGTCAGACCTGGCAGGTCAAACATGGCGTGCCCTGGCTTTGTCGAGGGCGCGAAGAATGCTGTGAAGGCCGGATCTTCGTTCGCGAAACGGTCGACGAATTCCGGTCCGACCTCGTAATTGGCGACACTGATCGACGGGCCGAGCGTGGCGCGGATGGACTGGCGGCGGGCGCCAAGCGCAATCATCGCCTCGATGGTGTTTTCGAGCACGCCGGTCAGAGTGCCTTTCCAGCCTGCATGGGCCGCGCCAATGACGCGGTTTTCGGGATCGGCAAACAGGATCGGACCGCAATCGGCGGTCAGGACGCCAAGGACGATCCCGGGCGTCGCGGTCACCTGGGCGTCGGCTTTCGGGCGGCTGCCATCATAGTCCGCGCCAACAGTCACGACGTCCGGCGAATGGATTTGGTGGGCCGTCGCCAGCCGATCGAGCGGCTGGCCGAACCAGGCACTCACGCGGCGACGGTTCTCCTCGACATTCTGCGGTTCGTCATGAGAGCCGAGGCCGACATTCAATCCGCGATAGATGCCATCCGACACGCCGCCTGAACGGGTGAAGAAACCGTGGCGTATACCGGAGGCCGCTGCCTGTTGAAGCCGTGCGCCGATGATCGGCTGCGGCGACGAGGTTTCGCTCATGTTTTTGTCTCCAGCATCGACTGCGCCCAACCGCACCTGATTCGCCACTGCGTGAAAACAGCTGAATTCATTGGTCTTTCAGGACATTCGCAGGCGGTATTTTCGGCGCGATGGTGTCAATGCAGGCGGATCAAGTCAATGCTTGACCTTGAACGGGGCGACATGGACGACGGGACTGGACACTGCCATGACCTTGAATAGTTCACCCATGTAGCCGTTGCCTGAACCCGCCAGGCGCTGGACGGCTTCGACGATATTGCGCTGGGTCTTTTCGTCCTTGCCGCGTCCAAGGGCGGCGGCGCGCTCCTCTATTCCAAGTGCGACGAGAAAGTCGCCCTGGTGCATGCAGCCGTTCAGGTGGACCCCCGCGGACAGGGAGGTCCGGGCGAGGTTTTCGAAATCGACATGGCTGGTCAGGTCGGCGAGGCCCGGATGGGCGAGCGGCGGATCGTATTCATGCGCGCGCACGGCCTGCAATGTGTCGCCGAAATTGGTGACCATGTGACCATAGTCGATGACCAGTGCCGTTCCATGATACTGCCGCAGGCGTTCGCAGATGGTCAGCATCACGGATTGGCGTGCCGGGGCCACTTCGTAGACCGCGCCGTCCTGGGGGGGCGCCATCTGTTGCGGCAGCAATGCCGCGTCAAGTGTCGCCACGCCGGTGGTGAAGCAGAGGTCGTCATGCTCGTCGAGGCCAACCATGCGCTCGCGAAAGCCGGTTGGTGTCTTGACGAACTGCCGGATCGGGATCGCGTCAAACAGTTCGTTGGCGGCAAGCAACGTGAACCCGGCGGGAACGCCGTCGAAGCTTTCGTGCCAGGACGCCTTGTCGCCGTGGGAGGAGAGTGTCTCCATCTGGGTCAGCTTCAGCAAGGCACTCGTTTCAACCAGATGCACGGTTGCCGTATCATAGAGGCCGGGTGCGACGCGGGCGATGACGCGCAGCATGTCGGCCATCATCGTGCCGCGACCAGGACCGATTTCAACCAGCCGAACATCCTGCGGCTCGCCGTGGTGTTGCCAGGTGCTGATCATGAAGATGCCGAGCATCTCGCCGAACAGCTGGCTGATTTCCGGTGCCGTCACGAAGTCCCCGGCGCGCCCGAAAGGATGACGGGTCCGATAGTAGCCGTGCTCGGGATCGGCCAGGCAGAGGGCGAAATAGTCGGTGATGCTGATCGGGCCATTGGCCAGGATCAGGGCCTTGATCTTTTCGGCGAGCGGTGTGGGCATTCGCATGACCTCCTCAGCCTCGATCCGTCCGACCGGCGCGACCAGACCACACGATCACCCAGATGCCGATGGCAGCCATCGGCAGCGACAGGACCATGCCCATGGTCAGCCAACCGCCGAACAGGTAGCCAATCTGCGCGTCGGGCTCACGGAAGAACTCGACGAAGATCCGGGCGGCTGCATAGAGAACGACAAAGACGCCGGTAATGCGGCCAGGATTTCTCAGCGACTTGAAGAGGCGTGCCAGTATCTGCAACAGCGCGAACAGGAGAAGCCCTTCAAGGGCCGCTTCATACAGCTGGCTCGGGTGACGCGGAAAAGGTCCACCTGTCGGAAAAGCCATGGCCCATGCGACGTCGGCCGGTCGGCCCCAGAGTTCGCCATTGATGAAATTGGCAATGCGACCGAAAAACAGGCCGAGCGGAGCGACGCTGGCGACCAGGTCGAACAGGCTC
The DNA here is from genome assembly GCF_021729845.1 of Rhizobium sp. SL42. Lineage (NCBI taxonomy): Bacteria > Pseudomonadati > Pseudomonadota > Alphaproteobacteria > Hyphomicrobiales > Rhizobiaceae > Rhizobium > Rhizobium sp. SL42. The sequence goes on along the minus strand of NZ_CP063397.1, from coordinate 3,306,668 downwards.
CAGAGCGGGATTGCATGCTTGCGGGCAAAGAGGATCATCGCGAGCGTGGCACCCAGGAAGCCGCCGTGGAAGGACATTCCGCCGTTCCAGACCTCGATCGCGCGCATCGGATTGGCGGCGACGGAGGCGAAATCGTAGAACAGAATGTAGCCAAGCCGTCCGCCGGCGACGATGCCGATGGCGGCCCAGAGAATGAAGTCGTCAACCTGCTGGATCGTCACAGGCGGCTGTCCACTGGGCCAGAGCTGCGGCCGGCGCAGCAGGTCGCGGGCAACCAGCCAGCCGAGAAGGATGCCGACAACATAGGCCAGTCCATACCAGTGGACCGCCAGGGGGCCGACCGAGAATGCGATCGGATCGATCGCGGGGAAGGTCACGACGGCGAAAAGTTCCAGGACTGACAACAATGGCTTACTTTCGTTTTTGTCGGGCGAAAATGGCGTTGCTAAATGAGGCGGTCAAGATGGAATCGCGCGCGCCTGCGACACCGTCAACCACCTTTACCAGTTCGAAACTTCTTGCAAGCTCACGGCCGAATGCCTACCTCATCTTCAACGGGGTGATCCCGAACGGATCTTGATTGAAGAGGAGCCATGCCATGTCGACCGGGCCGAACCGTATCATGGACGAATTTGCCAAACTGATGACGGATGCTGCCGGCGCTGCCCAGGGTGTGCGCCGCGAAGTGGAAACGGCGTTTCATGCCCAGGCCGAGCGCTGGATGAACAGTATGGATCTGGTCAAGCGCGAGGAGTTCGACGTCGTGCGCGAGATGGCGCTGAAGGCACGCGAGGAAAACGATCTGCTGCAGAAGCGGATCGAGGCGCTGGAAGCGCAGCTTGCGGACAAGGCGAGCACGTCGGCAAACTAAGTTTGCCGCAAATCGGTTCAAAGACCTGAATTCCGGGAAGGCCCGTAACCTGTTGGTTGCGGGTCTTTTTGTCTTTTCAGGCCCTTGACCATGGTCGGTCCAGGGCCAATCCCCGGTTATTTTGCCGCTTGTGGACAGGTGGCAAAAAGCCAATGGCCAGAGTCGGTTATGCCACGTTGCGCAGGCGATTCCCGAAGGTCCATCCACAGGCCCGAGACGCAATTGTGGCATTGGGGGCTGGTTCTTGGTTCTGGCGATTATACACTGATTTTAAATGATGATTCGAAACGGGCCTGCGTAAGTTTCGGACAGGGTGCGTGTTTTATCCTGGGGTCCTTCGGAATCGTTCCAGTGTAGTTTCCGGTTCTGGTGTTTGAGTTGTTCGGCATGCCGCCGAAAGCCTACATTCATTCCGGTCAAGAAGGTGATGCATGAGCCTCATGGAAATGGAAGTCGAACGCCAGTCCAACCCGGTCGATATGATCGAGTTTGTTGCGGCGACCAATGATTGGTCGTTCGAGCGTTCCGGCGAAGACGAGATCGCAATGACGGTCGAAGGGCGCTGGACCGATTACCATGTGTCGTTCTCCTGGATGGAAGAGTTTGAGGCGCTGCATCTGGCATCGGCCTTCGATCTGAAAATCCCGGAAAATCGCCTCAATGAGGTGATCAAGCTTCTCTCCTACATCAACGGCCAGGTGCTGATGGGTCACTTCGACCTGTGGCGTAACGAGGACGTGGTCATTTTCCGCCAGTCGCTGCTGCTTGCCGGTGGTGCTGAGCCGACCAACCGACAGGTCGAAGTGCTCCTCTCGTCGGCCGTGGATGCCTGCGAAGCCTATTACCAGGCCTTCCAGTTCGTCGTCTGGTCCGGCGTCGATGCCAAGACGGCCATGGACGCGGTGCTGTTCGAGACCGTCGGAGAGGCCTGAGCATGAGCCAGTCAGCATTCGGGCAGATCGTGCTTGTCGGCGCCGGCAACATGGGCGGCGCCATGCTGTCCGGCTGGCTGAAAAACGGCGTTCCAGGGTCGTCCGTGACGGTCCTTGATCCATCGCCGTCCGAGACGATGATGACGATGATCCGCGATGCAGGCGCCAGCCATTCGGTGAACCCACAGGAAGGTCTTGTTGCCGATATCCTGTTTCTCGCCGTGAAGCCTCAGGTGATGGATGCGGTCCTGCCGAAGCTGACTTCGCTGATGGGCGACAACACGGCCGTCGTTTCCGTTGCTGCGGGCAAGACGATTGCCTTCATGGAATCTCATCTGGGTGCGGCTGCTATGGTTCGCGCCATGCCGAATACGCCGGCGATGATCGGTCGCGGCGTGACCGGCGCCTACGCCAATGCAGCCGTCAGCGAAGCGCAGCGAGATATCGTGCATCGCCTGCTGAAGGTTTCCGGCCCGGTCGAATGGGTCGACGGCGAGGATGCAATTAATGCCGTGACCGCACTTTCGGGCAGTGGACCGGCCTATGTGTTTTATCTCGTCGAGTGCATGGCAGAGGCAGGCCGCAAAGCCGGACTGCCGGCGGACCTTGCCATGCGGCTCGCGCGGGAAACGGTCGCGGGGGCTGGTGAACTGCTTCATCAGTCTCCCGACCCCGCTTCCAAACTGCGTCATAACGTCACTTCACCGGGTGGCACGACAGCCGCCGCCTTGTCGGTGCTGATGGCTGACGAGGGCATGCAGCCGTTGTTCGACCAGGCGATCGAAGCTGCGCGCAAGCGGGCCGAGGAACTGGCCCAGTGAGCGAAAAAAGCGTGAGCGAGATCACCTTTGCCGATTTCGAGAAAGTCGACATCCGGGTCGGCACGATCGTCGAAGTCGAATCCTTTCCCGAAGCACGCAAGCCGGCCTTCAAGCTGAAGATCGATTTTGGACCGGAGATCGGGATCAAGAAATCCTCGGCGCAGATCACTGTGCACTACACGCCGGAAACCTTGCTCGGGCGTCAGGTTCTGGGGGTTGTCAATTTTCCGCCGCGCCAGATCGGACCCTTCCGGTCCGAGGTGTTGACGCTCGGCTTCGAGGACGATGCAGGTGCGATCGTCCTTGCGGCCGTCGAGCAGGCTGTTGCCAATGGCCGCAAACTGATGTGAACAAAGGCCCGCAAGGGCCTTTGCATTCAGTGAATGTCCCGACTGACGGGATCGGTGAGTGAGAAACCGTGAAAGCGGACCTTGAAGCCGCTGCGTTTGGGCGAGCAAGCGGTGACGCCGACCGAGAGCTGCTCAATGTCCGGCGGAAAATAGGCAAGCCTTGCCATCTGCCAAAGGCTGTCTTCTTTCAACTGATACTGGACAAAAAGCGCGTCTCCGAGACGGCTGGCCCGGACGCCGATGGTTTTCGTCGGCGCGGGCAGCGCGAATGCCGACCAGTCGGAGCGTCCACGGGTCGTCACGACGGTGCTGAAATGGCATAGGCCGTCGGTGAATTCGATGCCGCATTTCATCCAGTTGTCCGCATCGTGGCGGATCATCAGGCCGGCCTGATCGTAGAGTTCTTCATAGGCGCCGGTGAAATAGGTCTCAGCCGTGAAGTCACCGTGCCTGGATTGATGCAGGACGTGGCCGTCGTCATGCCGGAAGCCGTAATAGGTCGTCTGCCAGAAGTCACCCTCAGGACCGGTCTCGATCAGCAGATCGTTGCCTTCGACATGTGCAGAGGGCGGAGGATTGAGCCATGACATTGTGTTCCATGGTGGGCTCAATGGTGCGTTCCGGGACGAGGTCATGCCAGCTTCCTTCTCGGCTCAGACGGGAATGCGGATCACGGCTCGAAGGCCGCCGAGGGGGCTGTCCTCGAGCGTGACATTGCCGCCATGGCTGCGGGCGATATCGCGGGCGATCGCCAGCCCGAGACCTGTGCCGGAGGCATCGAGGTTGCGCGCTTCGTCGAGCCGGAAGAACGGCTTGAACACGTCGTCGCGCGCGGCCTGCGGAATGCCCGGACCATCGTCGTCGAAGATCACCACGAGCCACTTGGCGGTATGGCGGGCCTCGATGTCGAGATTGCTCGCGTAGCGCCTTGCGTTGGAGGCCAGGTTGGAGACCAGGCGCGTGAAGGCATTGGGCCTGACGGCAATCTCTTCGTCGCCTTCGATCGTGTATGTCAGTGTCTTCTTGTGGAGGGCAAAATCCGTGGCGAGTTTCTCGAACAGGTCGCCGAGCCTGATCTGGCCGACATCTTCCTCCGCCTCGCCCTTGGCAAAATCGAGATAGCCCTCCAGCATGGTCTGCATGTCATCGACATCCTGGTTGAGGTTGTCCAGCTCCGGATCGTCGCCCGCGAGCGCCAGTTGAAGCTTGAAGCGGGTCAGGATGGTGCGCAGGTCATGGCTGACGCCTGACAGCATGGCGGTACGCTGCTCCATCTGCCGCTCGATGCGTTCGCGCATCAGGATGAACGCGAGACCGGCGCGGCGGACCTCATCGGCACCGCGGGGGCTGAAGTCTTCCGGGGGTCTCTGGCCCTTGCCGAAACTCTCGGCGGCATTGGCAAGCGCCAGGATCGGCCGGATCTGGCCCCTGAGGAACAGGATGGAGATGATGATCAGCACCAGCGACGTGCCGACCATCCAGACAAGAAAGATATGGGTATTGGAGGCGTAGGCCTCGTTGCGCCGGGCAAAGATCTGCAGGATGCCCTGATCAAGGACGATCCGGATTTCGACGAGGCCGGAATCGCCAACGGTGTCGATCCAGAAAGGCCTGCGGATCTGGCGCTCGATCTGGTCGGACAGGATCTGGTCGAGGATTGAGAAGAAGGGGCGGGGGCGGGCAGGCGGCAGTTCCGAGCCCGGCTCCATCGCGATGGTGAGGTTCAGCCGGTCCTTCGCGATCTGGACCATCTGTCCATAGTCCTGCGGGCTCGGATAGGCCTCGATCAGGGCGATCACCGCGGATATGTCACGGGTAACGGCGGACGAGAGACGTTCGGTGACCAATTGCCAATGGCGCTCCATGAAGACGAAGGCAACAACCGTCTGGAGGATCAGCATCGGCAGAATGATGATCAGCAGCGATCGGGCATAAAGACCCGTCGGCAGTCGGTGGCGCAGCCAACGGGCCAGATAACGCAAGCCCGTTGCCGGACTGCGATCCTGATCCCGGCGGATCTGCTCGAAAAGCGTCATTGTCTTGGCTTCCTTGCCGGCTCGTGCCTCTTGCTGTCGGCCGTCCAACTAATCCATGCTCAGGCGATAGCCGATGCCGCGGACGGTTTGCAGCCACAAAGGATTGGCCGGATCATCCTCGATCTTGCGGCGCAGGCGATTGATCTGGACATCGATGGTGCGCTCGCCGACTTCCGCGTCATTGCCGACCAGTTCATGCCGCGCAATCGTCTCGCCCGCCCGTGTTGCGAAGAGGAACATGATCTCCTGCTCGCGGTCGGTCAGGCGAATGGTTTCGGCACCCTTGCGCAATTCCTTGCGCAAGACGGAGAAGGTATAGGGGCCGAACATGACCTGCTCGATCTTCGGCGCGTCCGGATTGAGGTTGCGCTTGAGAATATTGTTGATGCGCAGCACCAGTTCGCGCGGATCGAAGGGCTTGGCCAGGTAGTCGTCAGCACCGGCTTCGAGGCCGGCGATACGCGAATCCGCTTCCGAGCGGGCGGTCAGCAGGATCACCGGGCACTTTTTCGCGTCCGACAGGCTCTGCGTCAGCGACAGGCCGGATTCGCCCGGCATCATCACGTCGAGCACGAGAAGATCGAAATTGAGGCCTTCCAGCTTGCGGCGCGCCTCCGCGGCATCTGCTGCCACGGTCACGCGGAATCCTTTTTCTGTCAGGAAGCGGTGGAGCAGGTCGCGGATGCGGGTGTCGTCGTCAACGACGAGCAGATGCGGCGCATCGTCTGAAAGCAGGATCTTCTTGGCCACGTCAGTCGGCTCCGTCGATATCCGGGTTCACTGCAACTGTCTGTTTCTGCATGCCGTCCAGGAAACGGCGCACCGCCTCGCGCTCGGCGATGGACAGGCCCTGCATGGCATTGGCAATGCGTTGCGATTGCGGCTCCGACAGGGCAAGCGCCAGTTCACGGCCCGCAAGCGTCGGATAGAGGCGCCTTTGGCGGCGATCTGCCGGACCGGCCATCTGGCGGATATAGCCGCTGTCGATCAGCTCCTTGAGCACGCGGGCAAGGCTCTGCTTGGTGATCTGCAGGATTGCCAGCAGATCGGCCACCGTCATGCCCGGACGCCGGCTGACGAAATAGACGACCCGGTGATGGGCCCGGCCGTAGCCGAATTTCGACAGGATCGCATCGGGATCGGAGACGAAATCGCGGTAGGCGAAGAACAGCCTCTCTATCGTTTCGAAATCGATTGCCTTGTCATCGACCACGGGCAATTCGGGAAGATCCTTCTTGGCAGCCTTTGTCGCAGACTGTCGTACCACGCTGTCATTCCTTTCCTCCCGGCCGTTTCCGGCAGATGCGCGGGGCTCTGCCCAGTCAGGGGCCGGCTTGCTGTCCGGGATCGCTGCGGCAGAATTGTCCGCTTCTGCTCTCCCACTCGTTCCTGGCCACTCTTTCTGGGCCGATCGCTCTATGCGCATTCACGGCACCGGAACCGACACTGTATTCGATTGGCGGCAAACTAAGCGGAACTGCGGCAAAACTCCAATGATTTTACACGGATCGCACAGCTTGCGAAATAGTCTGAAACCTCTTGCCGATTCAGCCGTTATGCCCCTCGAGAAAGGTCGGACAGGTCCAGGTAAGGACGTTCGGCTAGGGATGTCAGGAATGAGGAAGGGACGGGCTCTCATGCTCCACAATGAAGTCGAGGAAAGCTCATCGGCGCGGTCTTTGAAGCCCGTGGTAATTGTCGTTGTCGCAGCCAAGCTGATGGTGGCCAGCTTGCTGGTCGCGCAGGCAACGATGCTGCCTGGCTCGCCGGTTTCCAGTGCCTATGGGCTTAACCGCTGATTTCCGTCGCCGAACAGTCGTGATATGCGCTTCCTGTTCACAGCGTCAAAGGAAGCAGTCCCGATGGGCCACGTTCAGGCAGGCATTATCCCGGTTACCCCATTCCAGCAGAATTGCACCATTCTGTTCGACGACGAAACCCGCGAAGGCGTCATTGTCGATCCCGGCGGCGATGTCGATGTGATCATCCAGACAATCCAGGAGAACAAGATCAGCCTGACGGCGATCTGGCTCACGCATGGCCATCTTGATCATGCCGGTGGCGCGGCCGAGCTCAAAGAGCGGCTCGGCCTGAAGATCATCGGTCCGCACAAGGACGACCTGCCTTTGCTCGAGCGGATCGAGACGCAGGCAAAGGCCTATAATATCCCCGGACTGCGCAATGTGCTGCCCGATCAGTGGCTGGAGGATGGCGACCGGGTTTCCTTCGGCGATCACGAGTTCGAGGTCTATCACTGCCCGGGTCATGCGCCCGGGCACGTGATCTATTTTGATCGCAACCAGAACTTTGCCCATCTTGGCGACGTGCTGTTCAGTGGTTCGATCGGCCGCACCGATCTCCCGGGAGGGGATCATCAGACCCTGCTGAATTCGATCCGGGACAAGGTCTTTCCGCTGGGCGATGATGTCGGTTTCATCTGCGGCCATGGTCCGGGCGGGCGCATTGGCGACGAACGCAGGAATAATCCCTTCCTGCGCGGGCTCTGATCCGACGGGTCTGATTGACGGCTCTGATAGACGGCTCTGATTCAAGGGCAGATCGAAAAAAAAGCGCCGCGGAAGCGGCGCTTTGCAGTTCAGGCAGTCGGTTGTTTCGCTTAGCCTGCGGTGCAGAAGTGTGACATGCCGTCATAGCCGACATAGGTACCGGTGCGCGAATTGAAGCTGCGGTAGCGGTTGGCGCAGTAGTCGTACCATTCCGGCGTCCATGGCTCGACGCCATAGCTGACACGACGCTCCTGATAAACGCTACGGCGCGGCGGGGGCGGCGGCGGATAATCATCGACGTAGTATTCCGGGTCGTCGTACACCGGTGCCGGCTCGACATAGACGCGGCGCTGCGGCTGGCTGGCGATGGCCGAGCCGACGATCACGCCGGTGGCAAGGCCGAGAACGCCGAGGGCAACAGCATCATTGTCCCTGTGGTGACGGTAGCGATCCCGTGCTTCAGCCTGGCTCGAAGCCATGATCGGGGTCAACGTGACGACCGTCGCGAGAAGGGCGTATTTTGCGATTTTCATCATAAGGTCAGTTCCTCATGCCAAAGCGGCTTTGCTCTTGGTTAACGAGCGATGAGGAGACAGTAGCCTGGTGCGGCTGAACGCAAGCTGAACGAAAAAACCCGGCAAACCTGCCGGGCCGCGAATGCGAAGCAAGGACCGGATGAAATCAGCCGGAGACTTGCAGGTTTACGGCCTTCGGGCCTTTGCCACGGCGATCCGGTTCCGTGTCGAAGCTTACCTTCTGGTTTTCGGACAGGCCCGAAAGTCCAGATGCCTGCACTGCGGAGATATGAACGAAGATGTCCGCGCCACCATTGTCCGGCTTGATGAAGCCAAAGCCCTTGTCGGTATTGAAGAATTTTACAGTGCCAGTTTCGGCCATGCGTCAGGTCCTTTTCTCTCTGCCCATATTCGGCGGGGCAGCATTGCAATGTTTTCCCGTAAACGGGTGAGCGACAGGCATTTGTCGATATGTGAGGAAAGGGGCCCTGTTACCGCATGCAATCCGAAACGTTGAACCCAACGCCTCAAGATCGTCTGCCCGGAGTTGTTATAGCGTCCCCGGCGCGCATCTGTTTATTAGGTCTTCCCATGCTCGCAAATTTGCCCGAACTCGAAAAGAGTGCTTCGTTTATCAGGAATTGGCAAGCAAAAGTTTTCAGAACGTTAACGGCGATACCCCTTGGTTATCAAGGGTTATGCCGGTTTCGCGAGGACGTTTTTGGCGGCAATTGGCGTTTCGGCGAAAATTTGCATCGCGTGCGATGGAGATTTGCGGAAATCGAGGTCGGAACACGGTGTTTTTCAGTTGAAATTTTCTGTGTTCGTCTTTTTCGCCTTTAGGATGCATCGGCGCGCGATAGACGGATCAATTGTCCGTCTTCTTCGTCCGTGACCAGCAGAATGGAGCCGTCTGACGCTACTTTGACATCGCGGATACGGCCATAGTCCCCGGCCAGAAGTCTTTCTTCCGTGCCGATGGAACCGTCGTCTGCGCGATCGATGCGGGCGAGCAGCTGATATTTAAGGGCGGCGACCAGGAAGTCGCCATCCCATTCGGGGAACATCGCGCCGCGATAGACGGCAATCGCGCCGGGGGCAATCGACGGATCCCAGTAGTGTAGGGGCTGCTCATAGCCATCTGCCGCCTGGCCGACGCCGATTTCAGCGCCCGAATAGTGCTTGCCATAGGAAATCATCGGCCAGCCGTAGTTGCTGCCGGCATTCGGGCTGTTGATCTCATCGCCGCCGCGTGCGCCATGTTCAACCGTGTAGAGCCGATTGTCGTCCGGGTCGATGGTGATGCCTTGCGGGTTGCGGTGGCCGATCGACCAAATTTCCGCTGCCCCCTTGCCGTTGGCGACAAACGGGTTGCCGTCGCCGGGCGTGCCGTCGGGTTTGATGTGAAGAATGGAGCCTGCGTGATCGTTCGGATCCTGGGCGCGATCCATCTCGCCTCGGTCGCCGATGCCGAAAAACAGGCTGCCGTCAGCGGCAATCGCAATGCGCGAACCGAAGTGCTGGCCGGCGCCGGTCAGTTTGTTCATCACGAAGATGCGTTGGACGTTTTCGAGGCCGCTTTCATCCTCCGAAAGCTGTGCGGAGAAGACTGCTGTTCCGTGTCCGCCTTCACCGGCTACCGAGGCGGTGAAATAGAGGGTACGGCTCTGAGCGAAGTCGGGCGCTAGGGCGATATCGAGCAATCCGCCCTGGCCGGCGACGCGGATTTCCGGAAGCCCGGTGAGTGGTTCGCCGGTCTGGTTGTTGCGGATGATGCGCATGCGGCCCGGCTTTTCCGTAACGATGTATGCTCCATCGGGCAGGACTTCGATCGCCCATGGGTTTTCAAGGTTGCCAGCGACGGGTTGGACGTTGATCGCGACGTCCCCGGCCTGAATTTTCTCCTGCGCCAGAACGGGTTGTGCTACGGGAAGCGTGGCCGCTGCGATGAGTGCGGCGAGGGAAAGGTTCACTTTCAGGCGATAGGTCGCGGTCATGGTTCCTCCAAACGGCCTTGTCATTCAGGTGCAATGCCTGGTTTTCATGCAATCGGGTCTCTGAAGCTATTTGGTGGACTGTCGGAGGCAGACAAGGGCTTGGGCCGGTGCGAGGTGCAAATGCATCGCGCGTTGACCTCTTTGTGAACGCACAGCCTGTCGATGATGGCCGTATCAGTGTCGGTCGGGGCCAATCCTGGACTGGATCAGATCCTTGAAGCTGCGGCGCCATAGCCCGTAGCCGCCTATGGCCATGACCGCGAAACAGAGAAACAGCAGGCCGATCAGGACACGCCGTTCCTCGCCGATAAGGGCACTGTCGGCGCCGCCGATGCTTCCGGTCTTGTCGCCGTCGATCTTGGCCGCCGGGCTGACCAATGGGAGGATCGGCCGCGCACCTGGGGTCGGGTTGGTGGTAGCATCACTCTGCTGTGTCGCGATGAGGCCTGGACTTGATTGCGCCGCCACCGCTGGCGGCGCGACCGGGGATTCAGCACTTGCCCCGAAGGTCAAAGCCATGGCGAGGCCTGTGACGACCAATATTGCGATGCCCCCTGTCTTGATGGCGGGCCGTCGAGATCGTCGATGCGAGGTTGCGCAGTCAAGCTCACGGGGCTTTTTTGTGCGGGTGTTCATGGCGGGTCTTCCACGCTGTTGCCGGGCATGCCCAGACAACCGGCATATCGCGACCGCAGCGGGACGGAATTATGGCGGTGCCGGGTTCATGTCACGGCTTTCACATGGTGGGGCAGGCGGCATGCAGGGCCGATTGGCTCGGTGACGCGATAATCGCCCTGCGCGCGCGCTTTCCGCTTGAAAGGTAGGACCATTTTCGCCATAGAGCTTGAACCTGAAGCCTTGGCTCCGTCGAGGGTTCCAATTGATCAATCAGCTTCAGGATCTCACACAATGGCATTTCTCGCCGACGCCCTTTCCCGTGTTAAGCCGTCCGCCACCATCGCCGTCTCGCAGAAAGCGCGCGAGTTGAAAGCGAAAGGCCGGGACGTGATCGGCCTTGGCGCCGGCGAGCCGGATTTCGATACGCCGGACAATATCAAGAAGGCTGCCATCGACGCGATCCAGCGCGGTGAGACGAAGTACACGCCGGTTTCGGGGATCCCGGAACTGCGCAAGGCGATCTCGGCCAAGTTCAAGCGCGAAAACGGTCTCGACTATACGCCTGAGCAGACCATCGTCGGCACCGGCGGCAAGCAGATCCTGTTCAACGCCTTCATGGCGACGGTCAACCCGGGCGACGAAGTCGTCATCCCGACGCCGTACTGGGTTTCCTATCCGGAAATGGTTTCGCTCTGCGGCGGCACGCCGGTCTTCGTTGCGACGACGCAGGAAAACAATTTCAAGCTGACCGCCGCCGATCTGGAAAAGGCGATCACGCCGAAGACCAAGTGGTTCCTGTTCAACTCGCCGTCCAATCCGTCCGGCGCGGCCTACAGCCATGACGAGCTGAAGGCGCTGACCGATGTACTGGTCAAGCATCCGCATGTCTGGGTTCTGACCGACGACATGTACGAGCACCTGACCTTTGGCGACTTCAAGTTCGTCACGCCGGTCGAGGTCGAGCCGTCGCTCTATGACCGCACGCTGACGATGAACGGCGTGTCGAAGTCCTATGCCATGACCGGCTGGCGCATCGGCTATGCAGCCGGTCCGCTCGCGCTGATCAAGGCGATGGACATGATCCAGGGCCAGCAGACTTCGGGCGCATGCTCGATTGCCCAGTGGGCCGCCGTCGAGGCGCTGAACGGTCCGCAGGACTTCATTCCGGCGAACAAGAAGATCTTCGAAGCGCGCCGCGACCTGGTGGTCTCGATGCTCAACCAGGCGACCGGCATCGTATGCCCGAAGCCGGAAGGCGCCTTCTATGTCTATCCGTCCTGCGCCGGCCTGATCGGCAAGACGGCGCCATCGGGCAAGGTCATCGAGACGGACGAAGACTTCGTCACCGAGCTTCTGGAAACTGAAGGCGTGGCCGTGGTGCATGGATCGGCCTTCGGTCTCGGTCCGAATTTCCGCATTTCGTACGCGACTTCGGAAGATCTGCTTGAAGAAGCCTGCAACCGCATCCAGCGCTTCTGCGCTTCCTGCAAGTAAGCAGCGGATCTGATGACAAACAAAAAGGCGGGGCTGCGAGGTCCCGCCTTTTTTTATTGAGTCATATGTTGCGTTTAAGCTGTGTTCTTCACCCAGGGGCCGAGGAAGGCGCTATCGCCGAACAGGCGCTCGCGGTCGCGCCACAGGGCGGGCAGGGTAAGGAGTGCCAGCGCGATGGCGGTGATCATCGTCTTGGTGAGCTGCGATAGTTCCGGCGTACGGCCGTCGATATAATAGACAAGATAGACGATCAGGACGTGCCAGACATAGATCTGCAGCGAGTGGCGGCCGAGCAACTGCAGGACATTGAGCGAGAAAAGGCTGGTCAGCCCATTGCCGATCTTTCGGATCGTTGCGTTTTCACTGCGTGGCCCGGCGATCAGCAGCCAGGCGAGACCATAGGCGACGGCGGCGAAGTTGATGAGATAGACCGGGCCGAAATCGGCGCGAACCTCCATCAGTCCGAATTTTTCAAGCACCACGCCCGGCATCAGGCCATGGGCGGTCATGATGCGCAGCGGCAGGAAGAAGAGGCAGACGGCCAGCGCCGTCCAGGCCAGCGTGGTGCTGCGCGGGTTGAAGACTTTCTGCCACTCGATCTGCTTCATCGAGGTCAGGCTGCCAGCAATGATGCCGGCGAAGAAGACGATCTGCCAGCCGAGCAGGTTGAAGCTGACACGCAGTCCTTCCTTGTCAGGTGCGCCGGCCAGCCATTCGTTGAGCGGGTAGGTGAGTGCACGCTGCAGACCGAGCTGTGCTGCCATCCAGATCAACAGTGAGCCGATGGCGACGCCGAGCCATTGGCCGCGTAGGCACAGCCAAATGACGATCGGGGCAAAGACCATGTAGACGATGTATTGCGGAAGGATATCCATGAAGGTCGGCTGGAAGAGGAAGCTTACGACCGGAGCCAGGCTGCTCGGATCGAACAACCGGGTCGGTCCCAACCAGTTCTGCCAGATGGCGCCGGCGCCCGGCAGGATCAACTGCAGAGCCAGTACCACGAGCATGATGCCCATTGCGTAGCGATAAAGCTCGAGCGCACGCGACCAGATTCGGTCACGTCCAACGGCATAGCCGTCCTTCATCATCTTGCGGGCATAGACCATGCCGGTGAGCAGACCGGACAGGAAAACGAAGCCCTGCGCATCCTCGACAAAGGCAAGGTTGCGGTGGTTGATTTCGACGAGCCAAAGGCCGCCTGTGAACACCAGATGGTTGACCAGCATAAAGACGAGGAAATAGCCCCGCATGCCGTCGATCACGTCCAATCTTTTCACGTTCGACTCCCGAGTTGGCCCCCCGGTAACCTGTGGGAGCGATGTGCATCCGCATCGTGTTGACAATGCGGCGGGTGGCCCAAAGCGGGCTGACCATCGCTGGAGGAACGGCAGTTTTCCACAAAGGTTCCCAACCGATCTCGGTTTTCGAGTGCGGTGCAAAAGACGGGGCGGGGTCAAAGACCGATGAAGGAGAGCATGATGAATGTCGTGAAAAGGATGAAATGCGTCATGCCTTCAATGGCATTGGTCTCGCCGTCGTTGAGGTTGATCGCCGCCGCAATCAGGGTAATCGCGACCATGGTGGTCTGGACAGGCGTCATCGCCATCACGAAGGGTTGACCGGTATAGAGGGCGATCCCCTCCATCACCGGGACCGTGAGGATGACCGTCGAAAGCGAGGCACCCATGGCGATGTTGACGGTCGCCTGCATGCGGTTCCTGAGGGCGGCGCGAAGAGCGGTGAGGATTTCAGGCGCAGCGGAAATCGCTGCCACGAGAATGGCGGTGAGCGCGACAGGCGCGCCAGTGCCCTCCAGTCCGGCGTCTGCCAATACAGCCATGACTTCGGCCAGTCCGCCGATCAGCACGACGCCGAAAAGGATGACGGCAATGGAGACGGCGGTTGACTGAGCATGGGGGTGGGATGGAGCGTGCGATGGTCTATGGGACGGTCTGGGGGACGGGTTGTCGTCTGCCCCCGCCCCGCTCTCTTCGGCAGAAGGTTCCCGGGTCGGATAGCTATAGGAGAAGAAGTAGCTGTGGGTGCCGACCTGCATGCGCAGGAAGAGCGCATAAAGCGCGATCATCGCGAAGATCGTATAAAGCGAATAGTACTGCCATTTGTCGCGCGGGATGAACTCGGGCACGATCATCGAGATTCCCATCGCAGTCAGGATCATCACGCCATAGGTCTTGCCGGAATCGTCATTGTAGGGCTGTTCGCCGTGCTTGAGGCCGCCGATCAGGGCGGCAAGGCCGAGAATGCCGTTTATATCGAGCATGACGGCGGAATAGATGGTGTCGCGCACGAGGGTTGGTGAGGCCTCGTTGTTCATCATGATCGCCAGGATGATGACTTCCACAGCAACGGCCGAGAGGGTCAGGATCATCGTACCGTAGGGATCGCCGACCTTGTGGGCGAGGATTTCGGCGTGATGGGCCACGCGCATCGATGCGATGACGATGGCGCCGACCAGGAGCGCTGCACCTATCAGGGAGGCGGCCTGGCCGGCCTCCAGGATCGTGTGTTCGACAAGGTATGCGATGATTGCCATGCCGATTGGAATGAACAGGGATCGTTCCTGGCGGATCAGCGACATACTTGCATTCCTCATGGTTGTATTGCGGAACGGCGAAAGCAGTCAGAGGTTCCCGCTCAAGCGGCTGTGACCGCATGACATTTGCGAAGCATCGTCTTTGATGGAATAATCGTCAAACCGTGAGAGGAGAAGGCCATGGTGAAGATTGTCTACGAGATCGTGCCCCATGATGGGGGCTGGGCCTATCGGCTGGGTACCGTCTATTCCGAATCGTTTGCGACACATGATCAGGCGCTGGAGGCGGTCCGGATCGTGGTGGCCGAGCAGCAGGTCGGCGACGAACCTGTAACGATCAGTTTTCAGGACGAAAGCGGTCGCTGGCGCGAGGAATACAGCGACGGTGGTGATCGGCCGGAAATCGAAGTCGTTGATGCCTATGTCACCGAGGCGCCTTCACAGCTGTGACGCCAATGACGCCGGTCGTTTCGTGAATCCGATCAACCGGCTAGCGGGCCTTCTTCACGCTTGGGCCGTTTGTTGATGTTTTGAATCAAGAGACTGAGCATCTGCGCTAACCGATAGTGGAGCAGTACTCCATGGCCGAAGGTTTCGGCGTCGGCATCGTCAACCGCCTTGTCGGCGGTGGTGTGAACCGCCCACCGAATTTCGAAGTTTCGGAGAGCGGTTCATTCTTGTCAGGGGATTTGCCGCGTGACGGGGGTCACGCGAGCATCAGGCCAGCGCCGGGTAGGTCGTGTAGCCCTGTGCGCCGCCGCCGTACAGCGTGGAGGCATCCAGCTCGTTGAGCGGCGCTTCTTCCCTCAGTCGGCGAACCAGATCGGGGTTCGAGATGAAAGGCTTGCCGAAGGCGACTACGTCGGCATAGCCACTTTCAACCGCTTCGATGGCTGCGTCACGATCATAGCCGTTGTTGACCATCCAGACAGCCTTGCCACCCTTGGCGCGATAGGCCGCCTTGAGGGCTGCCCAGTCAAACGGCACAACGTCGCGCGGGCCGCCGGTCGCGCCTTCGATGACGTGGATGAAGGCCAGATCATGGGCCGCCAGCTTCTCGACCAGTGCCGTGTAGACAGCTGTCGGATCTGGATCTGAAACGTCATTGGCCGGTGTCGTGGGTGAAATGCGGATGCCGGTGCGCCCGCCACCGATTTCCTTGGCCACGGTTTCGACCACTTCCAGTGTGAGGCGGATGCGGTTTTCAATTGAACCACCATAGGCGTCCGTGCGGTGGTTGCTGCTGGAGCGCATGAACTGCTCAAGCAGGTAGCCGTTGGCTGCGTGGATTTCGACGCCGTCGAAACCGGCATCGATCGCGGCGCGAGCGGCCTTGCGATAATCTTCCAGCAGGCCATCGATCTCGTTCAGCTCCAGTGCGCGGGGCTCCGAGGTTTCGGCAAAGGCGCCGGTGCCGTCGGCGTTGAGGATGTAGGTCTTGGACTTCGCCTGGATGGCAGACGGGGCGACCGGCTTTCCGCCGTCCGGCTGGAGCGAGGTGTGGGAAATGCGGCCGACATGCCAGATCTGGGTGACAATCTTGCCGCCGGCCTCGTGCACGGCGCTGGTGACGCGTTTCCAACCTTCGATGGCTTCCGGCAGATAAAGTCCCGGGACATCGGCATAGCCCTGACCCTGGTGGCTGATGGCCGTGCCTTCGGTGATGATCAGGCCGGCGCCTGCGCGCTGGCGATAGTATTCAACATTGAGGTCGTTCGGAACTGCGCCTGGCGAACGATTGCGGGTCAGTGGCGCCATGGCGACGCGGTTCGTTACGGCGATATCGCCCACGGTGGTCGATTGAAAAAGCTTGGACATGAAACCTCTCGGGAGTTTTCCAATGATGGGGAGGAAAGTGCATTGGAATTTCCCATTTGGGGTCTCAAAGCTTGCTGTTCAAGTCCTGGATAAATTCGGAAATGCTTTGTTCGTTGCGCCGGTACAGGACGCGCTGTCCCACTCGTTTCGAGGCGATCAGGCCGGCTCGCTGGAGTGTTGCAAGGTGGGCCGAGACCGCTGATTGCGACAGGCCCGAACGTTCGAATTGTCCCGCGCTGATGCCTTCTGCCGCTTCCTCGCGTGCGACGCCGAAATATTCAAGCGGATCTTTCAGCCAGATCAGCATTTCCAGTCGCGCCGGATGGGCCAGCGCTTTCATGACGTCTTCCAAAGAGAATTCTCCTCAGTGTATGTTATGCAGAAGCGTATGTTATGCAGATCAAATAGGCGGTAATTGACTATCGTCAAGTTTGCAGATTGCCAAATGCGGGAGGCTGAATGCAAGCGGCAATGGCTTCGTGAAGATCAATTAAAATTTTGGCAAAAAAAGAGGGCCACTGGAAAAATCCAGGGCCCTTTAAAGTGTGAAGGTCAAAAACCTCCAGAGGGGAACAGCTGCTGCGGTGGAACTGGGAGGAAAAAGCCACCATGTGCATCAGCTGTGTGCGATATGGTGGTTTTTTGTGCAGTGAACAATGCTTTTTTATGCATGTCAGTCATGCATCAAGCGCAAGCCTTAACTTTTCAGCTTAAGAAAGACTGCATTGCTCGGCTGATCAGAAGTTCCAGTTGCGCGCCTTGGCGACAATGAAGTCACGGAAAGCCTTGAGTTTTGCGGCGTTCTTGATTTCGTCCGGGTAGCAGAAATAGGTGTCGAAGGACGGAATATCGGCAGGGATGGCCAACTGGACCAGGCCCGGATCGCGGCCGACAATATAGTCCGGCAGCATGGCGATGCCGATGCCGAGAAGGCAGGCGCGCTTGATCGAGGTCTGGCTGTTGATCTGAAGATGCGGCATGCGGGCGTTGTCCGACGAGCGACCGGCCGTCTCGAGCCAGTTGACATCGAGCAAGTAGTTGGGGGCGGGCTCGCCGAAGGAAATGATCTTATGGCTGTCCAGGTCCTCGATCGACTGCGGTTCGCCGTAGCGATTGATGTAGGACGGTGCTGCATAGACGTGCATGTGCACGGTAAACAGCTTGCGCTGGATCAGGTCGGACTGCTGCGGCTGGCGCAGACGAATGGCGCAGTCGGCGTGGCGCATGTTGACGTCCAGTTCCTCGTTGTCGAGGATCAGCTGGATCGACATTTCCGGGTAGAGCTGCAGGAATTCCTGGACCTTGTCGGTCAGCCATCCCTGACCGAGACCGACGGTGGTGGTGACGCGCAGCTTGCCGCTCGGCTTTTCCGTGGTCTCCGTCAGTTGCATCTTGACGGTCTGCAGCTTGAGCAGGACGTCGTGCGCCGTGCGATACAGCAGTTCGCCCTGTTCGGTCAGGATAAGGCCACGGGCGTGGCGATGGAAAAGCTTGACGCCGATATCCTGCTCCAGCGCCGAGACCTGACGGCTGATCGCGGACTGGGACAGATGAAGTTTGTCGGCTGCATGGGTGAATGACCCGGCTTCAGCAGCCGAGTGAAAAATGCGCAGCTTGTCCCAGTCCAGCGGCATGCCGCCCCCTCTCATCGCTTATTCCGCCGCTTGCTGGGCGAGAACAGGGACGGCGGACAGGAAGCGCTCGGCTTCCAGTGCCGCCATGCAGCCCATGCCGGCAGCGGTGATCGCCTGACGATAGATGTCGTCGGTAACATCGCCCGCAGCAAACACACCGGGGACATCGGTCGCGGTCGAATCCGGTGCCGTCCACAGATAGCCGTTCGACTTCAGCCTCAGCTTGTCCTTGAACAGTTCGACGGCAGGTGCGTGGCCGATCGCAACAAAGACGCCATCGATCGGCATTTCCGTGATTGCGTCGGTCAGCGTATCGCGCAGCTTGACGCCGGAGACCGATGGCGGCATCGGCGGCTTGGCGGGAGTGCCGGTGATTTCATCGACGGCGGTGTTCCACAGAACGCGGATATTGTCCTTGGCGAACAGGCGTTCCTGCAGGATTTTCTCCGAGCGGAACGAATCGCGGCGATGGACGACCGTGACCGTTTTGCAGATATGCGACAGATAAAGAGCTTCCTCGACGGCCGAATTTCCGCCGCCGACAACGATGACATCCTTGTTGCGGTAGAAGAAGCCGTCGCAGGTTGCACAGGCGGATACGCCGAAGCCCTGGAAATGCTGCTCGCTTTCGATGCCGAGCCACTTGGCCTTGGCGCCGGTGGCAATGATCAGCGTGTCTGCGGTCCAAACCTGGCCGCTGTCGGTCCTTGCGACGAAGGGCCGCTGGCTGGTATCGACTTCGGTCACCAGATCGCTGACGATCTCGGCGCCAACATGGGTCGCCTGCTTGAGCATTTGTTCCATCAGCCACGGGCCCTGGATCGGATCGGCAAAACCCGGGTAGTTCTCCACGTCCGTGGTGATCATCAGCTGACCGCCCTGTTCCATGCCGGCGATCAAGACCGGCTTCAGCATTGCACGGGCGGCATAGATCGCGGCGGTGTAACCGGCGGGGCCGGAGCCGATGATCAGCACCTTTGTGTGGCGGGCAGACATGATGGATCCTTTCAAAACGACCAATAGAGAGCGGTGTCCGAGACATGGTGCACGCTCCCGCTTGTCGCTTCATTTATGAACGGTCCCCATGTTTATTCAAGGGGAGCTTTGCATTAGCAACAGGGCTTTCAGGGGGAGTGTAATATTTGTGCGCATTCTGGACAGATTATTGCGTATTCTGACGTTTCCGCTAGATAACTGAGCCTGATTTGGGAAAGGCCCCGACCGTGCTGAAAGTGGAACTCGACGCCATCGATCTTCGAATCCTTCGGGAATTGCAGCGCGATGGCCGCATGACCAATGTCGAATTGTCTGAGCGGGTCGGCATCTCCGCGCCGCCTTGCTTGCGCCGGGTGCGCAAGCTGGAAGAAGCCGGGGTGATCGAGGGTTATCATGCGCTGGTGAGCGCAACCAAGCTTGGATACGATCTTGTGGCGTTCTGCATGGTCGGTCTGAAACACCAGTCCGAAGCCAATCTCAAGGCCTTCTCCGCCGCAACAGACGGCTGGCCGATCGTGCGCCAGGCCTGGATGGTCAATGGCGACAGTGACTTCCTGCTCCATTGCGTTGCTCCCAACCTGACGAAGTTTCAGGATTTCGTCATCGAGGTTCTGACCGCAAACGAACATGTGGATACGGTTCGCACGATGCTGACGATCCGGCAGGTGAAGAAGCTCGGTCTGGTGGAAATCTGACAGCCGAAGACGTTTGGCCGGCGACAAGCCACGCGACGCCTGTCCTTCCTTTGGTTACGAGCCGTACCAGGCCTTGCGCAACCAGCTGACGTCACCAATGCGGCGATACCATTTCTGTCCGCCGCCATTCAGCGCCTCGCCCATTTTCGGATTGCCGGCAAAAACCACGATCCGAGCGTCGGCCGGAAGCGACGGTGCGCGCCAGTAGCTCGCAATATTGGCGGGAACGCAATCATTCTTGAAGCTGACGCACCAGGCGCGCGGCCAGTAGCGCAGCTTGCCGGCACGGAACATGTGATCGCTGAGGAATTGCTGCTCGTGCTCATAGTCAATGGCGGCCTGCGCCGGGTCGGCCAGATAGTCATCCAGCACGTCGGTATGGGCACCGAATTCGTAGCGGAAGACGGAGCTGTTGCCGACCATCGCGAGGAATGCGTCGCGCTTGCGATTGAGCCAACGGAAGGGCTTGGTGCGGAACAGATCATCGTCGCGAATGACGAGGAACTCGCCCGGCATGTCAAACAATGCATCGAGACCGCCGACGACGACGAGGTCAAGATCGAGGAAAAGCGTTGGCCCCGACAGGCCGGCAAGGTCTCCGGCGAATACCGACAGCTTTCTCCAGCGCGTGTCGGTTTCTCCGTCGCGCATCTTCAAGGCGGGAAGGGGGGCTGTCTCCACGTCTGCGTCCAGTCCGGAAGAGTCATCTGTGAAGCAGACGAAGCGATGCGGTCGCTTCAGGTTCCGCTGCACGCCGCGGCGGAGATTGTTTACATATTCAGGGCCGTAAAGTGTGCCCCATTTCATGCAGATCACATTCACCGGAGAGGCGGCGGAAGTTGGCAAGTTCATGGGCGTGTCTTGTCGCTCTTGATTGATGACGTTGCTTGCGGTGCATCGGTCGTGGCCAGTTCAGCCGTCCGCGCGTGAAAGCCTGTCGTAAATGCGCTGCAAGCCCCGCGCTTCACCCTCGATGGAGAAGGTGGCATGGGTTCGTTCGATTGCACGGCGACCTGCTGCGCGCCTTCGTTCTTCATCATCCATCAGGAGGCTTGCCGCATTGGCCATGCTCGTCGGGCTGATGTCTGTCAGAACCACGCCGGTCTCGTTTTCGCCAGTCGCGATCAGTTCCCGGAATGCGCCGACATCGGTCGCAATCACCGGAACTCCGGAGGCCATGGCCTCAAGAGGGGTCAGGCCGAAGCCTTCCCAGCGTTGCGGCGCGATGAACAGATCGAGGGCGCGGTACCAGTCGTTGATGTTGGTATGTTCGCCGACAAACAGAATACGGTCCTGAAGACCCGCCGCGCGGACCTTGTCCTTGAGGCCGCGCTCGAAATCCAAATGCTTGGCAGTCGCTCGGCCAGCGATCACCGCGATCCAGTCCGGCCGGGTCGGCAAAAGTTCGATCATGGCGTCGACGAAAAGGTCGGTGCCCTTCTGATGGCGTACCCGTCCGAAGCAGCCGACATGCTTGTGCTGAGGCGCAAGGCCAAGGCTCTGCTTGGCGGCTAGCTTGTCGGCCGCGGGCCGAAAGCGTTGCTCGTCAATGCCATGCATGACGACGGTGTTGGGGACCGTGAGGTAGCTCGACGTCTTGGCGCTTGTCGCCACCACGGCATCCATGCGCGAGATCAGAAACTTGGTCCAGCGGGAATGCTTCCGCTGCGAGGCGGAGGTGAAGACGAGCTTCAGCGGCATCCGGAAGAGATCCCTGAGCACGAGGCCGGGCAACATCTCGATGTTGCGGCGGGCATGCCAGACGCGGACTTTACCGCCTTTAGGCCTCCGCCAGAGCTTCCAAAGATCGGAGAAGCGGATATGCGGAAGGTGCTGCGGCAAACCAGGGCCGATCACCGCAACGCGGTGATCGAGCCTGTTTTGAACCGGTACCAGCTGGATGATCGTCGAGGTGACGCCCGAAAGACGCTGCTTGAAGTTTGGCGCAATCACGCGGATCTCGGATGGATCCACGTAGGTTGTCGGTTCGGATGCCACATGCCTCTCCTGGGTGCTCAGCCCCACTGAACGGCGAGAATTTCGTAAGCCTTGGAGCCGCCAGGCGCCACCACCTCGATATTGTCGCCAACTTCCTTGCCGATCAGCGCACGGGCAATCGGCGAAGAGATGGAAATGCGGCCAGCCTTAACGTCGGCTTCCTGGTCGCCGACGATCTGGTAGGTCTTTTCTTCTTCCGTGTCTTCGTCGACCAACTTGACGGTGGCGCCGAACTTAATCTTCGAACCAGACATCTTCGACAGGTCGATGACCTCGGCGCGGGCAATCAGGTCTTCCAGTTCGCCGACCCGACCTTCATTGTGGCTCTGGGCTTCCTTGGCCGCGTGGTATTCCGCGTTTTCGGAGAGGTCGCCATGGGCGCGCGCTTCCGCGATTGCCTCGATGATGCGGGGACGCTCTTCCTGCTGGCGCCAGCGAAGCTCTTCGTTCAGCTTGACGAAGCCGCTTTGCGTCATCGGTACTTTATCTACCATTACCTCTTCCTTTGGTCTTTTTAACCGCGAACGCGGGCACAAAAGAAAACAGGTTCCGAAGCAAAGCTACGGAACCGTGTCACAAATCAAATTTGAGCCAACTATAGCAGATTGCCTGACGCAATTTCCAGACATTTCGACAGGTGGGGTCCGTGGGGTGTGTTTCCTGCTCATGATCTCAAATTAAGTTCATGATAAGAAAGCATATATTTAATCCGTCCAGAATCCGAAGCGCTGATTTCGGCATCATCGAAACTGTCACTGATTGGGTTGAGCGGGCGTTAGGGCCTCAATTTCAGGCGGTGAAAATTGGCGCCTGTCGATGTGTGGGATCTGCGATGTTGCGCCACCCGCGAATGGTTCGATCCTTGTTGCTTGTTGACGAGTCCGGCAAGAACATATAGTGAACATTCTTATGAAGAAATCTCTTAAAGAGCGTCTCGCGATTTTGTCGGATGCGGCGAAATATGATGCTTCATGCGCTTCCAGCGGCACGACGCGCCGCGATTCTTCGTTAAGCGGTGGGCTGGGATCATCCGAAGGTTCGGGTATCTGCCACGCCTATGCGCCCGACGGACGCTGCATTTCGCTGCTGAAGATCCTGCTGACCAACTTCTGCATCTATGACTGCGCCTACTGCATCAACAGGTCATCGAGCAATGTCGAAAGGGCGCGTTTCACGCCGGACGAAGTCGTCTGGCTGACCATCGAATTCTATCGTCGCAACTATATCGAAGGACTGTTTCTGTCGTCCGGCATCATCCGGTCTTCGGACGACACGATGAGCGAAATGGTGCAGATTGCCCGCGACCTGCGCATCAAGCATGGCTTTCGCGGTTACATTCATCTCAAGACGATCCCGGAGGCTTCGGCGCGACTGGTCGAGGAGGCCGGGCTCTATGCCGACCGCCTGTCGATCAATGTCGAACTGCCGACGGATCAAGGCATGCAACACTACGCGCCGGAAAAGCGCCCGGCCGGGATCCGTCGCTCGATGGGCGATCTGCGTTTGAAGATCGAGGCCGCGGGCGAGGCGACACATACGGGCCGGCGCAAACGGTTCGTGCCTGCCGGCCAGAGCACGCAGATGATCGTGGGCGCCGACGGGGCAAATGACGCAACAATCCTCGGTTCAAGCGCCAGGCTCTACAGCAGCTATTCGCTCAAGCGGGTCTACTATTCGGCTTTCAGCCCCATTCCGGACAGTTCGCGTAACCTTCCGCTGATCAAGCCGCCACTCGTGCGTGAACATCGCCTGTATCAGGCTGACTGGCTTTATCGGTTTTATGGCTTCTCTGTTGATGAGATCACGTCGGCGCGGGCCGATGGCATGCTCGACCTGGAACTTGATCCGAAACTCGCCTGGGCGCTCGCCAATCGCCAGGACTTCCCGGTCGACGTCAATACGGCCGATCGGGAGAGCCTGTTGCGCGTGCCGGGTTTCGGCACCAAAACCGTGAAAGCGCTGCTGGCGGCCCGCCGGCATCGCACGGTAAGGCTCGAGGATCTGGCGCGCCTTGGCGTCGTGCTCAAGAAAGTCCGGCCATTCATTGTCGCCGAAGGCTGGTCGCCACATAGAAGCCTGGAGCGTTCCGACCTGCGTGCGGTCTTCGCTCCGGAGCCAGAACAGCTGTCGTTGCTATAATGCCGGTTATCACCTTGGAGGGACGCGGCAGGCTGGACGAATGGCGTGATGCCGCGCGGTCTCTTCTAAGTGCTCGGGTGCATCCTGACGATGTGCGGTGGATCATTTCCGGAGGGGCAGACGATCTGTTCGGCGGTGACGGCGCGGCTGTCAACTACCGCCAGAATGGCGACCAGACGCAAGCCTTCAGTGTACCGCGAGCGTTTGTCGAAGCAGCGGATGCTGCGCTTTGTCATTGTGCACCCGACCGGTTCGCCTTGCTTTACCGGATTCTGTGGCGGCTGCAGGCCGATCGTTCCCTGCTGGGCGATGCGGCTGATCGCGACGTCCTACAACTGAGAGCGTTGATCAAGAACGTTCGCCGCGATGCACACAAGATGACGGCTTTCGTTCGGTTTCGAGAGGCTCCCGACCGGCGGGTGGAGGGACGCCGGTGTTTTGTCGCATGGTTCGAGCCGGAGCACTTCATCGTAGCGCGAACAGCACCATTCTTTCAGAGGCGGTTCACTGACATGGATTGGGTTATCGCGACGCCCAAGGGATCTGCGATCTGGGACGGCCAAAGCCTCTCCATATCGGCGGAGCCTGCGGAAAGGCCACAGGCCGAGGACGCGACGGATGACCTGTGGCGGACCTATTTCGCCAATATCTTCAATCCGGCACGGTTGAAGGTCAAAGCGATGCAGGCTGAGATGCCGAAGAAATACTGGAAGAACATGCCGGAGGCAGATCTCATTCCCGGCCTGATTGCCAATGCGGAGCAAAGGGTGGCGGAGATGGCAGCGCGCAATGCCAGCCAGCCACCGGCCTTTCATGAAAGACTGCAAGCGGCATGGCAGGAGAGGGCGGAGGATGAGGATGGCCAGCCTCAAGATGCGCTTGCCGGCCTGAAGCGGGACGCTGCGACGTGCGATCGCTGCCCGCTGCATTGCCATGCCACGCAGACCGTGTTCGGCGAGGGGCCGATCGGTGCTGCCTTGATGTTCGTCGGTGAGCAGCCCGGCGATCAAGAGGATCTGGCTGGCCGCGTGTTTGTCGGGCCGGCCGGCAAGGTGTTCGACCATGCCCTTGCGTCAGCCGGGATCACGCGTGAACAGACTTATGTGACCAATGCGGTCAAGCATTTCAAATACGAGATGCGCGGCAAGCGCCGTATCCATCAGCGACCAAATGTCGGAGAAATCGAGCACTGCCGCTGGTGGCTGGCCGGTGAGCTTGAAATCGTCAAGCCGAAGATTGTCGTCGCGATGGGCGGTAGCGCCTATTTCGCCCTGACGGGTGAACGCCAGGCGCTTGAGGACGTTCGTGGTCATCCGCTTGCGCTGGCCAACGACCAGATCCTGTTCGTCACGGTGCATCCCTCCTATCTGCTGCGGATCCCGGAGGAGCCGCGCCGGCAGCAAGAGATCGCGCGTTTCCACGCCGACATGCTGGCGATACGAAAGGTGCTGCATGCATGCTGAGCCGTCGCGTTTTCGATCAGTGTGCCTGAAGGGCCTTCTCGTCGAGGTGAGCCGTGTCATAGACACGCTTGGCGATCACGGCGAGCAGCAGGAGCGTCACGGCTGCCACTGCGCAACAGATGGCAAAGCCGAGGGCGTAGCTGGCCCGGGCGTCGACAAGCCATTCGGGGGCAGGGCCACCGAGCGCCTTTGCTATCTCGACCGTGCTGGCGAGCGATGACGAGACCGCAAGGGCGGTCTGGCCGTCAAGGGCGGACAGATCAGCGTTGGACATGGCCACGCGGTAGACGAATGTTCCGAGGCTACCCAGTACCGCAATGCCCAAGGCGCCGCCAAACTCGGCACTTGTTTCAGAAATGGCGGAGGCAGAACCGGCGCGTTCGGGCGGTGCCGTGCCGACGATCAGACCCGTGGTGGTCAGGATGACCGGCACGAACCCGAGGCCGATGATCATGCTAGAGAAAAGCACGCCGACAAGGCTTGATTGATACGCCGCGATCGCCATGCAGGCACAGCCGAAGGCGTTGACCATGAGGCCGAGCAAGACGGTGCGGATCGATCCCAGGCGGTTGGTGACGCGCCAGGCCTGGAAGGACATGATCGTGAAGACCAGCGATGAAGGGATCGACCAAAGAGCGGCCTCCAGCGGCGTCAGCCCAATGACCAGCTGCAGAAAGAGGTTCTGGAAGAGAAAGATACCCAAGATGAAGAAGACCCCGGACAGGTTGACCAGGAGAGAGGCCGTAAAAGCCGGGATCTTGAACAAGGCCAGGTCAATCAGCGGGTGGGCGAGGGTTTTCTGCCTGCGGACGAAAAGAAAGCCGACCAGTATGCCGACTGCAATCGGCGCCAGCTGGTGCAGGTGAAAACCATCGGCCGCCATTTTCTTGAAACCGTAGATGATCGGCAGCACAGTCAAAAGCGACAGGCCAACGCTAAAAAGGTCGATGCCGGACGCCTGCTCGTCGCGATATTCTGGCAACAGGAAGGGCGCGGTGGCGAGCAGCAGCGCCATGATCGGTACATTGATCAGGAATACAGAACCCCAGTGGAAATATTCCAGAAGCACGCCGCCGATCAGCGGGCCGACAAGGCCGCCAAGCGCAAAGGCGGTGCCCCAGATGCTGATGGCGCGGTTGCGCTCGCTCTCGTCGCGAAACAGGTTGACGACGAGCGATAGCGTCGAGGGCGCGATGGTTGCACCGGCAATGCCGAGAAGGGCGCGGGCGACGATCAGCATGTCGGCCGTCGTGGCGAAGGCGGCAAAGGCCGAGGCGACGGCAAAGAAGAAGGCACCGATGAGCAGCACCTTGCGGCGACCGATCCGGTCGCCGAGCGTGCCCATCGTGACGAGAAAGCCGGCGACCATGAAGCCGTAGATGTCGTTGATCCAGAGGAGTTGGGTTGCCGATGGATCGAGATCGGCGACGATGGCCGGCATGGCGAGAAACAGGACCGAGAGGTCCATGGAATAGATCAGGCAGGCGATGGATAGGATCAGAAGGCCGATCCATTCGCGGCGCGTCGCACGTTCAGCGATCCGGTTTGGCACTTCCATGTCGTCTCCCCCAAAGGCTGGCGGAGATTTCCGCGATTTCTCAGAATTGGCAAGCGTCAAATCCGAACGTTCGGCAAAACGGCATGGCGCAGGCGTCGTTCAGACCCGTTTCTGTTGGTCGCCTGCATAGGCATCCAGGCGGGCCAGGGTTTGCCTTCCGCCTTCCACGGCACCGAACTTGATCGTCGCGTCGCGTGCTTCGGGGCTCGGGAAGATCAGCGTGATGGTGACGCGGGTGCGGTCGCCTTCCGGCTGCAGGGTGATGACGCCGTCGAAATGGGCCGGTTCGCCCATATCGCCGCCATGCTGATAGGCGATGCGGGTCGGGGGCGTGATGTCCTGGTAGCGGATCCAGTTCGGCCAGTCCTTGCCATCCGGGCCATGCATCGTATAGCGCCAGAGACCGCCGACGGCGAAGTCCATCTCGTGGGTCTCGTTGCGAAACCCGTCCGGGCCCCACCACTGGTCGATATGGCCGGGTTCGGTGAACATCGTGAAGACGAAATCGATCGGCGCGCCGACGAGGCGGTCGACCTCTATGATGCGCGCGGGGTCCAGTTGGAGGGGCATGTCATAGCGCTCCGGCGTGCTGGTCGAGCACCTGTTCCAGGCGGTCGAAATTCTGTTCGTTGGCGGCGGTGATGAATTTTTCGAGCTCGCGATTTTCCTCCGTCGGCTCGAACAGCATGCGCCAATGGAGCCGCGTGCCGTCGCTTTCCGGCGAAAAGGTCATTTCCATCGTATAAACGTGCATCGGCTCGTGATGCAGGAAGGCGATACTGCGGGTCGGGACGATCTCCTCAAAGGTCGAATGGTTGTCGAAGTCCGTGCCGTTGGAGGCCGTCATGGTGATGCGCCAGCTGCCACCTTCGCGGAAGTCGAATTCGTCGATCCTGTTGGTGAAGCCGTGAGGTCCCCACCATTGCTTGAGTTTCTGCGGATCGGCGAAGGCGTCGAACAAGGTTTGCGGATCGACCGCGAACAGGCGGTCGTTGAGGATTTCCATCTTGTCAGTCATCTCGTTCCTCCATGTCACTTGCCCCCTTGTCTCTTGCTTCGGACTGGAGCCTTACAAGGTAGTCCTCCAGGCGGTCGAGGCGATGTTCCCAAAGTTTGCGATAATCTCCGAGCCAACCGTCGACAGCCCTCAAAGGTTCCGGCTCAAGCCGGCAGGGGCGCCATTGGGCGGTGCGGCCGCGCGAGATCAGCCGGGCACGTTCCAGCACCTTCAGATGCTTGGAGACGGCCGGCAGGCTCATGTCGAAGGGAGCCGCCAGCTCGTTGACCGTCGCTTCTCCCTTTGACAGGCGAGCCAGGATCGCCCGGCGCGTGGGGTCCGCCAGGGCGAAGAGTGTTTCTGAGAGCGGGTCCAGCGACATTGATTATCCGATTGGTTAATTAACCGATTGGATAAATACAATGATCAACGAGGGAAGTCAACGACTCGTCGCGTGGCAGCCACGGAGATCTCAAAGGCGTGAGCAGGGAGGCGGGCAGTGTTGCTCAGGCGGCGTCTTCAAGCGCCGCCGCCGGCAGGTTGGCGCGGGCATTCAGGACTTCGAGCCCGACGATGCGGCCGTCGCGATCATAGTCGAGCATGATGCCTTCCGAAACCTCTTCGGTCTCGAGCACAGGCTCGCTGGAGAAGCGGATATAGGCAGCATCGGCTGCTGCATCGTATTCGAGCTTCGGCTTCATTGCGGAATCCTCGCCTTCCGGTCCAGGAACGCCGTTATGATACGGATTTCAGTGTCTGTTTCCAAGCAGATTACCCGCAAAATCCTGCCGCCGCATTCGGGGATGCGACGATAGCGTCTTTCCGTCGGCGGACCGGACGGATCCAGTTCGCGCCAATCGGGCTCATGGACGGTCCGCTCGACCCACGTCCTATCGATTTGCCGCTCCACGATCACCGTCTGCGAATGGGCGGTGAAATGGAGCGGCTTCGACATGGGTGTCCGCTCAGAAGTAGCTCTGCAGCGGACGGACTTCGAGCTGGCCTTGCTTCAGGGCCCTGATGGCTTCGGCAGCGGCGAGCGCGCCGGCCATCGTCGTGTAGTAGGGCACCTTCTGCATCAGGGCGGCGCGGCGCAGCGACTTCGAATCGGAGATCGCCTTGTTTCCGTCGGTCGTGTTGATGACGAGCTGGACCTGGCGGTTGCGGATGGCGTCCTCGATATGCGGACGGCCCTCGAGCACCTTGTTGATCTTGATCGCCGGGATGTCGTTTTCAGCGAGGAAACGCTGGGTGCCGCCGGTCGCCATGACCTTGAAGCCGATCTGGGTGAGGATCATGATGGCGGGGAGAACGCGGACCTTGTCCTCATCACGGACGGAGACGAAGACGGTGCCGTCGCGCGGCAGTTCGACACTGGCGCCGAGCTGGCTCTTGGCAAACGCCAGCGCAAAGTCGGTGTCGAGGCCGATGACTTCGCCGGTCGAGCGCATTTCGGGCCCAAGCAGCGTGTCGACGCCGGGGAAACGGGCGAAGGGGAAGACGGCTTCCTTGACGGCGATGTGCTTGAGGTTGCGCGGCTCCGGCTTTTCACCATAGGCGGCGATGGCGGCGTCGAGCTTTTCGCCGGTCATGATACGGGCGGCGATCTTGGCGATCGGCGCGCCGATGGTCTTGGCGACGAAGGGCACCGTGCGCGAGGCGCGCGGGTTGACTTCGAGCACGTAGATCACGTCGTCCTTGATGGCGTACTGGACGTTCATCAGGCCGCCGACATTGAGCGCCTTGGCCATGGCCGCCGTCTGGCGTTCCAGTTCGTCGAGTGTTGCCTTGGAGAGCGATCGGGAGGGCAGCGAGCAGGCACTGTCACCCGAATGGATGCCAGCTTCCTCGATATGCTCCATGATGCCGGAGACGAAGACGTTTTCGCCGTCGCAAAGCGCGTCGACATCGACTTCGATGGCATTGGTCAGGTAGCTGTCGAACAGAAGCGGGTTCTTGCCAAGCAGGGTGTTGATCTGGCCGGTCTTGTCGTTCGGATAGCGCTGCTTGATGTCTTCCGGCACCAGGCCCGGAACGGTGTCGAGCAAGTAGGACTGCAGCATGCTCTCATTGTGGATGATCTGCATGGCGCGGCCGCCGAGCACGTAGGATGGGCGAACGACCAGCGGGAAGCCGATTTCGGTTGCGACCAGGCGGGCCTGCTCGACCGAATAGGCAATGCCGTTGTTCGGCTGGGTGAGATCGAGCTTCATCAGGAGCTTCTGGAAGCGGTCGCGGTCTTCGGCCAGATCGATCATGTCGGGTGCTGTGCCGAGGATCGGGATGCCGTTCTTTTCCAGCGCTTCTGCAAGCTTCAGCGGGGTCTGGCCGCCGAACTGGACGATGACGCCGACGACTTCGCCCTTTTCCTGCTCGGCACGGAGGATCTCGATCACGTCTTCGGCCGTCAGCGGCTCGAAATAGAGGCGGTCGGAGGTGTCGTAGTCGGTCGACACGGTCTCCGGGTTGCAGTTGATCATGATCGCTTCAAAACCTGCATCCTTCAGAGCGAAGGCCGCGTGGCAGCAGCAGTAGTCGAACTCGATGCCCTGGCCGATGCGGTTCGGACCGCCGCCAAGGATGACGACCTTCTTGCGGTCGGAAACCTGGGCTTCCGAGCGCAGTTCACCGACGAAAGGTGTCTCGTAGCTGGAATACATATAGGCGGTCGGCGAGGCGAATTCGGCAGCGCAGGTGTCGATGCGCTTGAAGACCGGGCGGACGTTCAGGCTGTTGCGCAGTTCCGCCACTTCCTTCGGGCGCTTGCCAGACAGCGAGGCGAGACGGGCGTCGGAGAAGCCCATCGACTTCAGCGTACGCAGGTTTTCGGCGTCTGCCGGCAGGCCGTGTTCACGGATGCGGGCTTCCATGTCGATGATCGCCTTGAACTGGGCGATGAACCAGGGGTCGATCTTGGAGCCGTCATGCACCTCCTTTTCGGTCATGCCGAAACGCAGGGCCTGGGCGACCATGCGCAGGCGGTCCGGGGTCGGCGTGCCGATGGCGGCGCGGATGGCGTTCTTGTCGTCGCCGCTGGTGCCGTTGCCTTCGACGCCGGGGATCTCGATCTCGTCGAGACCGGTCAGGCCGGTTTCGAGGCCGCGCAGGGCCTTTTGCAGCGATTCGGCAAAGGTGCGGCCGATGGCCATGACTTCACCGACCGACTTCATGGCGGTGGTCAGGACCGGCGAGGCGCCGGGAAACTTTTCGAAGGCGAAACGCGGGATCTTGGTGACGACGTAATCGATCGACGGTTCGAACGATGCCGGGGTCGCGCCGCCGGTGATGTCGTTGTCGAGTTCGTCCAGCGTGTAACCGACGGCGAGCTTGGCGGCGACCTTGGCGATCGGGAAACCGGTGGCCTTGGATGCCAGTGCCGAGGAGCGCGAGACGCGCGGGTTCATTTCGATAACGACCAGGCGGCCATCGGCCGGATTTACGGCGAACTGCACGTTCGAGCCGCCGGTCTCGACGCCGATCTCGCGCAGAACCGCAATCGAGGCGTTGCGCATGATCTGGTATTCCTTGTCCGTCAAGGTCAAGGCCGGTGCAACGGTGATCGAGTCACCGGTGTGTACGCCCATCGGATCGATGTTTTCGATCGAGCAGATGATGATGCAGTTGTCCGCCTTGTCGCGGACGACTTCCATTTCATATTCCTTCCAGCCGAGAACCGATTCCTCGATCAGGACTTCGGTCGTCGGGGAGGCGTCGAGACCGGAATTGATGATCTCGTAGAATTCCGAGCGGTTGTAGGCAATGCCGCCGCCGGTGCCGCCCATGGTGAAGGAGGGGCGGATGATGGCCGGCAGGCCGACGACGTCGAGCGCCTGGGCGGCGATCGCCATGGCGTGGCTCATGTAGCGCTGCTTGCGGTCGGTCTCGCCGAGGTTCCACTGGTTTTCCAGCTCGTCGAGCGCCTTGTCGAGTTCTGCGCCGGACAGCTTCGTCTTCAGTTCGGCGCGGGCAGCCTCGTGGGTCTTGCGGTCGGCATCCTTGATCTCTGTGGCATTGGCCAGCATCGACTTCGGCGTTTCCAAGCCAATGCGGGTCATGGCTTCGCGGAACAGGGCGCGGTCTTCGGCCATGTCGATCGCTGCGGGCTTGGCGCCGATCATCTCGACATTGTAGCGGTCGAGCACGCCCATCCTCTTCAGGGACAGTGCTGTGTTGAGCGCCGTCTGGCCGCCCATGGTCGGCAGAAGTGCGTCGGGGCGTTCCTTGGCGATGATCTTGGCGACGACCTCAGGCGTGATCGGCTCGACGTAAGTCGCGTCGGCGAGGCCCGGATCGGTCATGATGGTGGCCGGGTTGGAATTGACCAGAATGACCCGGTAACCCTCTTCCTTCAGCGCCTTCACGGCTTGAGTGCCGGAATAGTCGAATTCGCATGCCTGGCCAATGACAATCGGCCCCGCGCCGATGATGAGGATGGACTTGATATCTTGGCGCTTGGGCATGGCTCTATCCGTTCTGTGACCTGCGCGAAAAACCGGCCAAGGTGATCAGGTCACCGGCCGGGCGCAGATAGATGGTCTTTTCAGGCTAGAAGCGGCTTATAGGGAAAGTTTTTGTCGAGCGGAACCCCATAAATGAAGGCTTTGCAGGAAAGTTGGGGAGGGCGGTTTTTGTCTGCCGATTGGCCTATTGTCGATGCTCTGTCACACAGGTTTCGCGGGCCGAAGCTAGGAGAGGCTTCTTTCCTGACAGGACGCCGAAATGCCGATCGAAAATCTTCTGCCGTACCTCCATTCCTTTTCACAATTTCATACACCCGGCCCGATCCCTCATCTTGGTACACGCTACAATACGGCTGGCCGCTTTCTGCCCGAGCCCGGCAATACGGTGGTGTGCCATCTTCCCGTCGGTTCCGAAACCGAAGCCGCGATTCTTGCCGCCCGCGACCGCTATCTCGGCATGCCGGAAGCAAGGCAATTGGCGTTTACGCCGCCATCGAGCCTGCACATGACGCTTTTCCAGGGCATCATCGAACATCGCCGCTGCCTGCCGTTCTGGCCGGCCGATGTGCCATTACATACGCCGATCGAGGACATGACCGCGATCTTCCTCGATCGTCTGGTCGGATTCGAGCCATGCAACCCCTTCGAGGTCGAGGTGACCAAGGCAACGCCGATCGGATTGACGCTGGAGGGAGTGACGGGTGAAGACAGGCTCGCGTTGAAAGCGTGGCGCAATCGTCTCGCCGACCTGCTTGGCTATCGCCATCCGGATCACGAGACCTACGCGTTTCATATCACCTTTGCCTATCTGATGGAGCGGTTCGACGATCAGGCAATCCTGCGCTGGCAACCTTTCCTTGAGGACATCGTTCTTGAGATCGCCGATCAGGTCCCGGTCCTCGAATTCAATCCGCCGGCTTTCTGCAGTTTCGAGGACATGAACCATTTCGAGGAACTGCTTGTGTTTGCTCCGCATTCACTCGCAGATCCGATTGACGGCCGCTAACATCTGGCTGCGACGCTGCGTAGCGCAGCATCATCGCCGAGGGGCAGGTTGAAGCCCTCATGCGTGCCGCCGGTCAGTTGGGGCATGCTAGCTGTTGCCGCTCGTTATGATCCCGCGCCAAGACCCGGCACGACCATGACCTTGACCTCACCGGGCGCCGGTGGATGCGTGACGACCAAGGCGGCTTCTTCGAGGGAGACCTTCCGCGAGATCAGTCTGTCGATCTCGATCGAGCCTGTTGCGACCAGATCGGCGGCGCGGCGATGGACGAAGGGGTTGATGAAGGACCCGAGGACGCGCAACTCGCGAAACAGGATGTCGAAGGGCTCGATCTCGACCTTTGCCCCCTGCGGCATCACGCCGAGAATAACGACCGTGCCACCTGCCTTGGCCAATCTGAATGATTGTTGCACGGTCTGTGCCACGCCGGCGCATTCGATCACAACGTCGACACCGCCGGGGACCAGGCCCTGCGATCCGGCAATCTGATCAATGATATCGCCCGCCGTCGGGTCTACGCTCGCGGTGGCGCCGAGATCCTCGGCGAGCGCGCGACGCGACGCCTGACGGGTGGAAAGGATCACCGTGGTCGCACCGGCCAGTTTTGCCAGTTGCACTGTCAACAGGCCGATCACGCCGCCGCCGAGTACGACGACGGAAGCGCCGGCCTTGATACCGGCGATATCGATGCCGTGCAGGCAGCAGGCGAGCGGTTCGCAGAAGGCGCCGTGCAGCGGGTCGAGGCCGGGCGGCAGGAGGAACGCCTGCCTTTGTGGAACCAGAACGTAGTCGGCGAAGCCGCCATCACGGTGGATGCCGATGGCCTTCAGATTGCGGCAGAGATTGACGCGACCGGCAGTGCATTGCGGGCAGCGGCCGCAAGCGATGTTGGGATCGCCGGTGATGCGGTCGCCGATGGCGTAGCCGGTGACGGCGGTGCCCATGGCTTCGACGATGCCGCTGAACTCGTGTCCAAGGGTGACGGGCGGGGTCGAGGGAAATTCGCCATGGAAGAGATGCCGATCCGTGCCGCAGATGCCGCAGGCCTCAACCCTTACCAAAAGGTCGTCCGGTCCGGGGTTCGGCCTGTCGATCTCGCGGACGAACAATTGGCCGACGGCCTCCAGTCGCATGGCTTTCATAGGTCACTCCTCCCAAAGTGATGCAGTCTGTTCTGGGCGATAGTGGCATGGCCATGCGCGGCGAGCCAGCCGGCATCGCGCCGTTTGGCACCGCGCCGAATTTTGCTCGACCTTGCCGCAACCGGCGCTAGATAGTCAGCAGATCTGCGAAACCGGAAACCATTGATGATCACCGTTCACTATCTCGACAATTCCCGCGCGCATCGCATTCTCTGGCTGCTGGAGGAACTGGGCATCGCGTATGAGGTCAAGACCTACAAGCGCACGTCGGATTACCGCGCGCCGGCAAGCCTCAAGGCCATTCATCCGCTGGGCAAATCGCCGGTGATTGAAGATGAGGGCAGGGTAATCGCCGAGAGCGGTGCTATCATGGAATATCTGATCGAGACTTACGGCGGCGATACTTTCCGACCAGCGGCAGGAACCGATGAGCGGCTGCGGTATCGCTACTGGATGCATTACGCCGAAGGATCGGCAATGCCGTTGCTCGTGATGAAGCTGATATTTTCCCGTATCCCGCGGCAGGTGCCATTCCTGATCAGGCCGGTGGCGAAGATGATCTCGGATGGCGTAAGCCGCAAGCTGATCGAACCGCAGTTTGCCGACCATCTGTCCCTGTGGAAATCGGAGCTGGCGCGTGATGGCTGGTTTGCCGGCGCCGCGTTTTCGGCTGCCGATATCGCCATGAGCTTTCCGGTGGAAGGGGCCATGTCGGCGATCGCGCAGGATCAGGATACCGCCGTGCTGAGACGGTGGATGGAGGCGATCCGGGCTCGACCGGCTTATCAGCGCGCCCTGACGCGCGGCGGTGAATATCGCTACGCGAAAAGCTAAACCGCAATGGCGTGATGGAACGCTTTATCCTAATGTGACGTTGAATAGGCGAATTGAAGCCTCGGAGGGGACAGCATGGAATGGAAGGGCCGACGCCAATCGGACAATATCGAGGATCGCCGCGGCAATTCCTCCGGCGGCGGCGGATTGGGGCGTAACCCCTTCGGCCGCTCCGGGATCCAGATCCCCATGGGCGGCAGGCGCGGTGGCGGCCTGAGCTTCGGCATGATCATCTTCCTGGTTGTTGTCTACTTCATCCTCAAGGCCATGGGCATCGACATGCTGCAGGTTCTGGGCGAGGGCAACATGTCCGGCTCCGGCTCGGGCTATGAACAACAGGTCGGTGAGGCGCCGTCGGGGCCTGCCAACGATGAAATGACCGCCTTTGTGCGCACGGTGCTCGCGGAGACCGAGACGACCTGGGACGGTATCTTCAAGGCGTCTGGCGAGACCTATCAGAAGCCGACAATGGTATTGTTCGACGGTGGAACGAGTTCGCCATGCGGCCAGGCGTCGTCGGCAACCGGGCCGTTCTATTGCCCAGGCGATAGAAAGGTCTATCTCGACACCGCATTTTTCCGTCAGCTCGAGCAGCAGTTCGATGCGGCGGGCGATTTTGCCCAAGCCTATGTTATCGCGCATGAGGTCGGCCATCATGTGCAAAATCTCACCGGCGTTCTGCCGGAGTTCAACCGTCAGCGTCAGGCG
Organism: Rhizobium sp. SL42; assembly: GCF_021729845.1. Lineage (NCBI taxonomy): Bacteria > Pseudomonadati > Pseudomonadota > Alphaproteobacteria > Hyphomicrobiales > Rhizobiaceae > Rhizobium > Rhizobium sp. SL42. The sequence continues at coordinate 3,270,522 of NZ_CP063397.1, read as the reverse complement.
ATGGGCGAACGCGAAGCCAACCAGATGTCGGTGCTTGTCGAGTTGCAGGCGGATTGTTATGCCGGGATCTGGGCGAAGAGCGCCGACAAGGAAGGAATCCTGTCGACCGGTGACTTGGAGGAGGCCCTGAACGCCGCCCAGCAGATCGGCGACGACACGCTACAGAAGCGCAGCCAGGGCTATGTCGTGCCCGATGCCTTTAATCACGGCACATCGGCTCAGCGGATGAAGTGGTTCAAGCGAGGCTACGATAGCGGCAGCGTCGGGTCCTGCGATACATTCTCAGGCAATATCTGAGGTTTTTGTCAGCGACGATCGGCGTTCAGGTTTCCTTCGGGACCTGAGCGCCGATTTACGTTGATGACCCTGCGATGTGCAGGATCAGAAGGCCAAAATGGCCGTTCCCCACAGGCCGATGGCAAAAACTGTGTGCGCCACCAGATTGAGGCTGCGAACTTTCGCCGGGTTCGGTGTCTTGGAGGCCGCCCAGCCTATACCCAGGCCGGGCTGCAATAGAAACCAGCCGGCGCCGACCGTCACGATACCAAGGATCCAGGCGGGCAGGAAGGTCGGATCTGCAAACCAGTCCGGCCCCACCAGCACCGCCAGCAATATGCCGTAGAGAATGCCGACGGCGTAGTGGCTGATCCAGCCCAGTGCCAGTTCGTGCTTGTAGGGTTCGGCATTGGCAATGCTGTCATGGAAGACCGTGCCGTTTTTCAGATGCCAGAACCAGCGGCCGACCGGCGCCCAATTGGCTTTTGGTTGGCCAAATACGCGCGACAGGACAATCGCCCAGATGTCCATCAATGCCGTTGCGCCCGCACCGATGATGACACCGCGCCAGATCAATTCAAACATGAGATGCCGTTCTTGATGGAGGAAACACGCCGCACATTAAACGCAGCCTCCGGGGAAACGGAAGAGGGCATCGGATATTCCCCAAGGAATGGTGTGCCGATCGCGGCCGGCTCCGGTCTTTACCGGTTCCGGCCGCAAGGTTTTTCCACGATGGTTACTTCTCGCTGTCGAGATGCGCCATTTGCGCTTCGGCATAGCGGCTTCCGGCGGCAGAGCCTTTCGGAACAGCCGCTTCGATTTCGGCAAGGTCCGCGGTCGTGAGCGTGAAGGCCGCAGTGCCGAGCGCTTCCGCAAGCCGGTCGCGGCGGCGTGCGCCGATCAGCGGCATGATGTCGTCGCCCTGTGCCATGACCCAGGCAATGGCGGCCTGGGCCGTTGTCATGCCCTTTACTGCGGCGACCTTGCCCAGGGCTTCGGCCAGCGCCAGATTGCGGGCTTCGTTGTCACCCTGGAAACGGGGTCCGTGGGAGCGAAAGTCTCCGGCGACATTGCCCTGCGATGGTTGCCAATGGCCGGAAATCAGGCCGCGCGACAGGACGCCATAGGCGGTGATGGCAATTCCCAGTTCGCGGCAGACCGGCAGAATCCTGTCTTCCAGGGTGCGCGAGACAAGTGAATATTCGATCTGCAGGTCGGCGATCGGATGGATCGCTGCCGCGCGCCGGATGGTCTCCGCGCCGACTTCGGACAGGCCGATGTGGCGCACATAACCGGCCTTGATCATGTCGGCCACGGCACCGATCGTCTCTTCGATCGGCACATTCGGATCGAGGCGCGCCGGCCGATAGATGTCGATATAGTCGGTGCCAAGACGCTGGAGCGTGTAGGAGAGGGCGTTTTTCACTGCTGATGGCCGGCCGTCGAAGCCGATCCAGTTGCCACCCGGATCACGCTGGGCGCCGAATTTCACGCTGAGCAACGCCCTGTCGCGCTTGCCGCCTTTCAACGCCTCGCCGAGCAGCATCTCGTTGTGGCCCATGCCGTAGAAATCGCCGGTGTCGAGCAGCGTCACCCCGGCTTCAAGCGCCGCGTCAATCGTCGCCAGGCTCTCGGTGCGATCCGATGGACCGTACATGCCGGACATGCCCATACATCCCAAGCCAAAGCGCGAAGCTTCGGGGCCTGTCTTGCCAAGTTTCATCATCTGCATTGTCATTCTCCCGTCTTCGCCAGCCGCAGCGGCGCGGCTGGTGTTGGGATGCTTCTATCTCGATGCTCTTTGTGCGATAATCCGTTTGTTAATGTACAGGTTGTTTGGATATCAGAACAATGAGTGAGCTGCCCCTGGCCGAACTTGATGCCTTCGCGGCCATTGCGAGGCTGCGAAGCTTTCGATCGGCGGGCAAGCAGCGCGGCGTGTCGGCGTCGTCGCTGAGCGAAGCGATGCGGCGCCTTGAGGCCCGGCTGGGCGTCCGGCTTCTCAATCGCACGACGCGTAGCGTGACGCTGACCGATGCCGGACAGCGGTTGCTTGATCGGCTGGCTCCGACATTAGGCGAAATCGAGGCTGCACTCGACGGGTTGAACAGCGTGCGGGAGCGGCCGGCGGGGCGGTTGCGCTTGAACGTACAGGCATCGTGGCGCGCTGCGTGCTGCCGGACATCATCAGCCGGTTTCTGAAGCTTTACCCGGAGATCATCCTTGAAGTGACAAGCAATGACGCGCTGGTCGATGTGCTGGCGCAGGGATTTGATGCCGGCATCCGGTACGAGGAATCACTGCAGCAGGACATGATCGCGATTCCCATCGGACCACGCCGACAGCGGTATGTGGGGGCCGCATCGCCGGCCTATATCGCGCTTCACGGCGCGCCGCAGCACCCTCGCGAGCTTGTCGATCACCCCGCCATCCTGCACCGCTTTTCCAGTGGACGTATGCAGGCCTGGGCCTTCGAGCGGGGCGAAGAGATCGTGTCCGTCACTCCGGTGGCACGGATGATCGCCGATTCCATCGACATGGAGATAGCCGCGGCCAAAGCCGGGCTGGGCATGATTTTCACGTTCGAGGATTTCCTGCGGGAAGCCCTTGCATCGGGTGAGCTTGTGCAGATCCTGCCGGAATGGGAAGAAGCGTTTTCCGGACCTTTCCTCTACTACCACAGCCGCAAATACATGCCGGCGCCGCTTCGCGCCTTCGTCGATTTTGTTCGCGCCGAGGGTCGAGGGGCCGAGCAGGCCTGACTTTGTTCCCGCCGCTGGCTGGAAAGCGGTTGTGCTGCAAGGATCGGTTGGTCCGATCCTTGCAGCTTTGAAATCGAAGACGGCCGTTGGTCGGAGCTCTCACCAAGTATATTTGAGCGTGCCGACAATCTTGCGGCGGTCCCCGTAATATTCCGTGCCGTAGTAGGACGATGAGACGTATTTCTTGTCGAACAGGTTTGTCGCGTTCACCGACAGGGTCACGTCCTTGGTGACCTTGTAAGAGGCCATGGCATCGAACAGGGCATAACCGCCGACCGAAACGGTGTTGGCGTCGTCGCCGTAGGACGGTCCGACATAACGTACGCCGCCGCCGACGGTCAGGTCGCCGCGATCGCCCTCTCCGAGGAACGTATAGTCAAGCCAGGCCGAGGCAAGGTGGCGAGGGACGCGTTGCGGCCTGTTGCCGATATTGCCGCTCGTCGAGCCAGCCTCGAGGATCTCCGCGTCCCAGTAGGAATAGGCCAGAGTAAGGTTGAGGTTGTCCGCAATGGCAGCCTTGCCCTCAAGCTCGAGGCCACGGACGCCAACCTTGCCGATCTGCCTCTGGACCGTGGGGCTCACATTGCTCGGCACGTTGGTCTGGGTGAGGTCGAAGAGGGCCGCCGTGAACAGCGCATCGAAGCCTTCCGGCTTGTACTTGACGCCCACTTCATATTGCTCGCCCTTTTGAGGCTTGAGTGTGCCTTCAACCGCATAACCGTTGCCGGTCGGCGTCACGAGTGGCTGGAAGCTCTCCGAATAGTTGGCATAGGCGGCAAAATCCGGTGTGAACTTGTAGCTCAGGCCCGCCCGCTTGGTGAAGGCGGAAGCCGTATCGTCGTCCTGTAGTCCCGTGTTGAAATAGTCCGCGACCGTGTTCACGTGATCCCAGCGTCCACCGAGCGTGACGATCCAGCGGTCGTCGAAGGTCAACTGTTCCTGAGCGTAGATGCCGAGCGCTTTCTGCCTGACCTTCCAGTCCACCCAAGGGTCGGATCCGGGGTCAATGCATGAGAGACCGCAATAGACCGGGTTGTTGATGTCGATGCCGTCGGCTGTGCCGTAGAAGATCTCTTCGTCGGTGTTGTCGTCGGTGTAGTCGATGCCGAGCAATGTCTTGCTATCGATCCCGTTCCAGCTGGTGTCATATTGTAGCTGGTTGTCGAAGGCGTATCGGTTCGACATGCCGTCGACCGAGAACGCCGTGCGGTCGGCTGTCGGGTCGGTCGACGCGCCGTAGACCTCTGCATAGTCGAGGCTCAGATGCGTATAGCGCGCATTCGAGCGGAAGGTGAGGCTGTCGTTGAATTCGTGCTCGAACTGGTAGCCGAAATCGAACTGCTCGGTGTTGAAGCGGTTGAATTCAGGCTCGCCGAGGAATGTATCGATGTCGATATCGGCACCGGTCGGAAAACCGCGCGCACCTGTTCCATCCCGTTTGTAGTAGTCTGTCAGGATGGTCAGCGACGTGCCCTCCTGCGGCTTGATGGTCAGGGCTGGCGCGACATAGATGCGGTCGTCCTTGGAATAATCCCATCCGAGGTCGCCGTCTTTCAGAAGCGTTGTCAGGCGATAACTCCAGACGCCATCGGCGTCGAGCGGTCCGCCGAAGTCTGCGCCGACTTCCTTCGTGCCGTCGCCAAGGGAGGTGTAGACCTCGCCGTGCTTTTCGTCCTGTGGGCGCTTGGTGATCGCGTTGACCAAGCCGCCCGGGCCATTGAGGCCGAAGAGTGTCGATGTCGATCCTTTCAGCACCTCGACGCGTTGAAGCCCGTAGGGCTCGAGACGGCTGGCAGTGAACCATGCGGGGATGCGTGCGGCCAGCCCGTCGCGATAGGTGCCGAGCGTCGTCTGATCGAAGCCGCGGATACGGATGTAGTCGTAGCGGTCATCGCTGCCGAATTCGTCGGTGAAGACGCTCGACGTGTAGGCGACTGCCTGCTGCAGGCTGTCGACATGGCGGCGCTCCAGTTCCTTCTGCGTGATCACCGAGACCGAGGCCGGAACGTCGATCACAGGGGTATCGGTCTTTGTGCCGGTTGCGGAGTTCTTGCCGACGATCGTTGTGTCCGGACCGACCGGACGATCAGATTTTCCATCGACAACGATCGTTTGCAGTTGGGTCGCATCATCCGCGACGCTGTCCTGTGCCCGCGCCATGCCCCCAGTTGCCAGCGAAACCGTCGCAATGGCACTGCTCGCAATCAATTGCCTTGCGAACATCCGCAACCCGACCTGTCTACCCACCATGTTTTCAATCCTTGTCTGACCATGTCCCCGACGAGGCCGGTCTCCCGCCCCGGCACCGTTGGCGCGAAACTAGTCAAACAAGACAAAATGAGTCAAGTTAAATATCACGCGTTCGTGATTTCCTCGATATGGCTGGTGATTGAGGGTGCGGGCACTTGAAGCGCGCGATGGCATGCCTTTGCGCAACCGTTGGTGCTGGCCAGGCATCAATCAGATTGATGATCCGACCAATAATACTTCTTGATCGGTATTTAGGCTTGCGGTCTAAAATTTCATCAACTAGTCAAGGCGAAGCGCCGCTTGCCAGCCAAAACTGGAAGCGGCTTTTTTCGTCTTGGATATATGTCATGCAACAATTCGTCCGATCCCTTGCCGCACAGGATGCCGGCGGCAGCTGGAAGTCGCATTTCCGTGCGACATTCGCGCTGGGGATTCCGCTGATCGGGTCGCAGCTGGCACAGTTGGCCATTCACACGACCGATGTGGTGATCGTCGGACAGCTCGGCGCCCAGGCGCTGGCGGCGATGGTGCTTGCCGGGCAGTTCTTCTTTACAATCTTCGTTTTCGGCTCCGGTTTTTCGATCGCCGTCGTGCCGATGGTTGCGCAGGCCTATGGCCGCGGCGACGTCGTGTCCGTGCGCCGTTCCATCCGCATGGGCATGTGGGTGTCGATCCTCTACACGCTGCTGACGGCGCCGCTGTTTTACAATGCGGAAGCCATCCTGCTGGCGCTCGGCCAGAAGCCCGAAGTGGCGACGCTGGCAGCCAACTATGTGCAGATCATCCAGCTTGGCCTTTTGCCGGCGCTGTTGTTTGCGGTCCTGCGCGCCCTGGTGAGTGCGACAGGCAGGGCAGGGATCATTCTGTATGTCACTCTGGTGATGCTGGTGATGAACGCAATCCTTGCCTATGCGCTCGTGCTTGGCCATTTCGGGCTGCCGGCCCTCGGCATGACGGGTGCTGCAATCGTTGCGGTGATCGTGCATGTGTCGAGCTTCGTGTTCATGGTGCTCTATATCCAGACCCGGCCCGAAACGCGCGCCTATGAGCTGTTCGTCCGCTTCTGGCGGCCCGACTGGCATGCCTTCCGCGAGGTCGTGATGCTCGGCGTACCGATCAGTGTCACCGTTCTTGCCGAAGTCAGCCTTTTCACCGCGGCATCGCTGCTGATGGGTCGCATCGGCACGATCGAGCTGGCGGCCCACGGCATTGCCCTGCAGCTTGCGTCTATCGCATTCATGATCCCGCTTGGTCTGTCGCAGGCTGCAACCGTGCGCGTCGGACTGGCGCATGGACGCGGGAACTATCCGGAACTCATGCGGGCCGCTGTCGCGGTCATGGCGCTTGCCAGCGTCATCTCGCTTGCCGGCGGCATCCTGTTCATGGCGATCCCGCATCTGCTTGGCAGCGCGTTCATCAACAAGAATACCGCCGATGCTGCCGCAGTTCTGAGCTACGCTGGACCGCTGATCGCGATCGCGGGGATCTTCCAGCTTGTCGACGGCGTGCAGGCGGTTGCCAGCGGTCTGCTGCGAGGGCTCAAAGATGCGCGTGTGCCGATGATCCTGGCACTGATTTCCTACTGGCCGATCGGCTTCCTGCTGGCCTGGGTCCTGGCATTCCCGCTTGGTCTCGGTGGCATCGGCATCTGGATCGGCTTTCTGGTCGGTCTGACGAGTTCGTCCGTGCTGTTGTGCGCGCGGTTTCTGCACCGGGTCCGTCATGACATGAAAACGGCCCGGATCTGATCCGGGCCGCTTGATATCCTGCTTGTGGAAGGTCGTGTAGAGCGCGATCAGCGCTCGGCCAATGCCGGCTCGCCCTTGTTCTCGCGCACCATGTTGATGAAGCGGCGGAAGAGGTAGTGGCTGTCCTGCGGGCCCGGAGATGCTTCCGGATGATGCTGGACCGAAAACACCGGCTTGCCCTTGAGGCGCAGGCCGCAATTGGTGCCGTCGAACAGGGAAACGTGAGTCTCTTCAACGCTCTCCGGCAGCGACTTCGAGTCGACCGCGAAGCCGTGGTTCATCGAGACGATCTCAACCTTGCCGGTGGTGAAGTCCTTGACCGGATGGTTGGCGCCGTGGTGGCCCTGGTGCATCTTTTCGGTGGTGCCGCCAAGCGCCAGGCCGAGCATCTGGTGGCCGAGGCAGATGCCGAACAGCGGCTTTTCGCTCTTGACCAGGGTCTGGATGACCGGCACCGCATATTCACCGGTTGCGGCCGGATCTCCCGGGCCGTTGGACAGGAAGATGCCATCGGGGTTCAGCGCGAGGATGTCTTCCGCCGATGTTGACGCCGGCACGACCGTGACCTTGCAATCCAGTCCGGCAAACAGGCGCAGGATGTTGCGCTTCACGCCGAAGTCGACACAGACGATATGATACTTCGCTTCGGCTGCGCCGAGCGTGGTGTGACCTTCCTCCCAGTTCCAGTCCTTTTCGCTCCAGACCGAAGACTGGCCGGAGGTGGCGACCTTGGCGAGGTCGAGGCCTTCGAGGCCGCTCCAGGCCTTGGCTTCGGCTTTCAGCGCATCGATGTCGAAAACGCCATTCGGGTCGTGGGCGATGACGGCATTGGGTGCGCCATTTTCGCGGATCCAGGCGGTCAGCGCGCGGGTGTCGACGCCGGAGAGGCCGATAATGCCACGGGCCTTCAGCCAGCCATTGAGATGGGAGGCGGCGCGGTAATTCGATGGCTCGGTGATGTCGGCCTTGAAGATCGTGCCCACGGCGCCGTGGCGGGCAGCCGGCGTCAGGTCTTCGATATCTTCCTCGTTGGTGCCGACATTGCCGATATGCGGGAAGGTGAAGGTGACGATCTGGCCGAGATAGGATGGGTCGGTCAGGATTTCCTGGTACCCGGTCAGCGCCGTGTTGAAGCAGACCTCGGCCTGGACCTTGCCGGTCGCCCCGATGCCGTGACCTTCGATGACCGTCCCGTCAGCAAGAACGAGAAGGGCGGTCGGCTTGCGTGTGGTCCAGGGGGCTGTCGCGGTCATGGTCGTTCCTTGTTCGCCCTCGCGGCAGCCCACTTGTCAGGGCGGCTTCCAAGGGCCATCTATGTTGCAGATCGAGGGCGCGCGTAGTCGCGCGTGTTCGGCCCTGATGACAATTTCGTGCAGGTGCCGAGCAATAGACGGATCGATCCGTCAGGTCAATTCTTGAGTTTGAAGGCTTGCGGATTTCTCCCAAGCCATTTCAAGGGTTTGTGCAATTTGTTTGCACTGCCGAAGATGTCTGGCTATGAAACGGCTCAGAAAACAAGGAAAAGCCACAATTCGACACCGTCCGCATTGGCTTTTTCGCGGAGAAAGAAATGATACGCGATATACTCGCCAATACGATGAAAGAGTCCCTGAAGGCGAAGGATGTTCGCCGCACCTCGACCGTGCGTCTGATCCAGACGGCGATCAAGGATCGGGACATTGCCAACCGCGGTCTCGGCAAGGATCCTGTCAGTGACGACGAGATCATGCAGATCCTGATGAAGATGATCAAGCAGCGCGACGAGTCGGCCAGGATCTATGCCGAGAATGCGCGGCCGGAACTGGCAGCCCAGGAGCTGGAGGAAATCGAGATCATCCGGTCCTTCATGCCGGAACAGATCTCGGAAGAGAAGGTGCGTGCACTGTGTGCCTCGGTGATCAGTGAGACCGGCGCGCAAGGTCTGCGCGACATGGGCAAATGCATGAACACTCTGAAAGAGCGTTATCCTGGCCAGATGGACTTTGCCAAGGCCTCGGGCCTGGTCAAGGACTTGCTCAAGTAGTCGTGTCTTCGGCCAAGGCATTGACGAGCGCCGCCTTCGGGCGGCGTTTCGCATTTCTGGCCGGGATAGTCAGCCCTTGGAGCGCCTCTGTTCGCTGACAAAGTGCCGCAACACTGCGTTGATACGGGTCTGGTAGCCTTTGCCGGTTTGCTGGAAGAAGTCGATGATGTCTTCGTCCAGGCGAATGGAGATCGCCTTCTTCTTCTGGGGGATGACCATCACGGCCTTCGACCAGTCGATGTCCATGAACTCCTGCCAGTCGGGATCGTCGCGCATGGCGCGTTCGATGTCTTCGTCGGTCAACGCGTTGACCCGAGCCCAGTCGGTTTTGTCCTCGCCGCTGGCCTTCATTTCCCGAATTTCCTTAAGGGTATATCTGACGATATTCTCTTCGCTCATTGTCACGTGCAGCCCGCGCCGAAATGATCCGACACCTTGCGTCGCGCATCGTGTAGACGACAGCGATCAATCGTTGTGTGTCGGGGCAGATGGCAAGCGTCCGGGCCTCTCCATTTTGATCCGATTGCGTTTCCAGTCTCGGTCCCTCGAGCGCGATGATAGCGCGCACAAAGTCGATCCCATGTTTGCGGATGTTCGCCTGCCTCTTGGCTTCATCCCACTCAAACTCCCAATCCTCGAAGGGCACGTCATCCAGACTTCGCATGTGCCTTCCATCGACAATCGTGATATTAATTTTCTGTATATACATTTGTCATTTTTGTCAATGACTGTGAATTGCGGGCATCATGCGCGAAAGGCGTGGCGTTGGGTCGAGAGCGCGCCTATATGAAACTCAGCCAACAGGGACAATTATGCGCTTTTCCAACGACTTTCTCGACGAGATCCGTGACCGCGTGCCGATTTCGGCCGTGATCGGCCGTCGTGTGACCTGGGATCGCAAGAAAACCAATGCGCCGAAGGGCGACTACTGGGCCTGCTGCCCGTTCCATGGCGAAAAGAGCCCGAGCTTTCATTGCGAGGATCGCAAGGGCCGATATCACTGCTTCGGCTGCGGTGTTTCGGGCGACCATTTTCGTTTCATGACCGAGATGGAGGGGCTGAGCTTCCCTGAAGCGGTTCAGCAGATCGCCGACATGGCGGGCATTGCCATGCCGCAACCGGATCTGCAGGCGGAACGCCGCGAAAGGGAACGGACGACCCTGCAGGACGTCATGGAACTGGCGACGCAGTTCTTCCAGGACCAGTTGCAGACGGCGAGCGGCGCCCGGGCGCGGGCCTATCTGCGTGAGCGCGGACTGTCGGGGAAGACAATCGAGACGTTCCGCCTCGGTTACGCGCCGGAGAGCCGCAATGCTCTGAAGGAATATCTGTCGGGCAAGGGCGTGCCGAAGGAGCAGATCGAGGCCTGCGGCCTTGTCGTGCATGGACCGGAGATCCCGGTTTCCTATGACCGCTTCCGCGATCGCATCATGTTCCCTATCCTGTCGTCCCGCGACAAGGTGATCGCATTTGGTGGCCGCGCGATGTCGCCGGACGCGATGGCCAAATATCTGAACTCGAATGAAACCGAGCTCTTCCACAAGGGCAATGTCCTTTACAATTTTTCGCGCGCACGCCGGTCGATGCAAGGCGCTGGCGGGGCGGAGACGCTGATTGCCGTCGAAGGCTACATGGACGTCATCGCCCTCTATCAGGCAGGCATTGAAAATGCCGTGGCGCCGCTGGGCACGGCATTGACCGACAACCAGCTGCAGCTGATGTGGAAGACGACGCCGGTGCCGGTGCTGTGTTTCGACGGCGACGGGGCCGGACAGCGGGCGGCGTTTCGTGCCGTCGATCTGGCGCTTCCGCATATCAAGCCCGGCCAATCGCTGCGCTTTGCCATGCTGCCCGACGGCAAGGACCCTGATGACCTGGTCAAGCGCGACGGGCGCGGACCTTTCGACCGGGTGATGGCGGAGGCAAGGCCGCTTGCCGAAATGGTCTGGTTGCGCGAGGTCGGTGGCGGCGGTTTCGATACGCCGGAAAAGCGGGCCGAACTCGAGGCGCGGCTGAAGCAGATCGTTATGGTGATCGCAGACGAGAATGTGCGTCGGCATTACCAGCAGGATGTTCGCGATCGGCTTTACGCCTTCTTCCAGTCAAGCCAGCCGGGCCGCAACGATCGTCGCGGTGGCGGAGGCGGCTATGAACAGGGCAATCGCGGCGGGGGCCGCAATGGCCAGGGCGGGCAGGGTGGTCAAGGCGGCGGAAGGTTTGGCGGGCGGACGCCCGGACCATCTGCCGGTGGCGGCGGCGCCATTTCCGACCGGTTGGCGCGCTCTGGCCTTGTGCGCGGGCATCAGGAGCAACCGGCATTGCGCGAGAGTGTGCTGGCCCTGACCGTGGTCAACCACCCGCAACTGCTCGAAGACGAGTATGACGAGATCGCAGCGATCGACTACGAAAATCCGGCACTGCAGAAGCTGTGGTCGTCGCTTTTGACGGCCGTTGCCGAAGGTGGTCCTTCGCTGAGCCGCGAGTTGTTGATGGCGCGGCTCGACACGCATGGCCATGGCCAGACGCTGCGCAATCTCGACCAGCAGATCCGCAATGCCCGGCTCTGGACGGCGACAGAGATCGCCGCCCCTGAAGATGCGCGCGAAGGCTATCGACAGGCCCTCTCGCTCTACAAGCGGGCGCGGGCGCTGAAACGGCAGCGCATCGAGCTTGAGCGCGAGGTCGCCGATGCGACCGAGGCGGATGACGGCGGCCGTATCGATCAGCTGATCAATGCCTTGCACGAGGTCCAGCTTGAAGTCGCCCGGATGGAAAACCAGGAGGCGATCATCGATGGCTTCGGGGTCATGTCCGGCCGTGTCAAAGGCCCGGCAACAGGTCACAGCTCGTAATTCGTGTGGCGGATTCGAGGTTGCGCGCGTTTTGCAAATGCGGGATGGAACATCAGCAAACCTTTGTGCACGGAGCGCATCGTGTCGTCAGATGAGCTCGAACTGATAGCGCCCGGAACGCGTGGTCGCCGGTCACCCTGGCGGCTGCCCGTTGTGCTTTGGTGGATTGCACGTATCGGTACCACCGGCTATTCGCCGCGCGTCCGCCGACGATTGGCGGTCACCAATGTGATCTCGGCCATGTATAGCCTGATCACGATACCATATATCCTGTTCTACATGCTCTATGACGGCTGGGGTCTTTTGCCGGCAATCATCGCGTTTGCGCCGCAGGTGGTGTTCTATGCCGTGACGCCGTTCTTCCACCGTTTCGGTGCAACTGCCGGCGCCGTCTATCTGTGCACCATGTGGCTGATCTTCGGGCTCGCCAGTTGCCTGTTCTTCGGACGCGATTCGGGACTGCAGTTCTTCTTCCTGCCCGGGGCTGCTGCGTCCATCCTGGTTTTCGGTGCCGAGCGCCTTGCCCTGTCGGGACTGGTGGCGCTTATTGCGCTTTGCGCCTTCCTCGTGGTGGAGATCGTTCTCGTTCAGCCGATCTCATTCCTCCATGTCGAGCCTGTATTCCTGCAGGTTCTGTACTACATGACGGTGCCGTTCACGTTTCTGCTCATCTTCACCACCTCCTTCTTCGCCTTCAAGGAGGCGGCGCAGGCGGAGACGGCGCTGGAAACCGAATATCGCTTCTCCGAACGCCTGCTGCAGAATATCCTGCCGCGTGCCGTCGCCGATCGGCTGAAAGATCATCGAACACAAATCGTCGCCGACCATGTCGATTCGGCGACGATCCTGTTTGCCGATATCGTGAACTTTACCCCGCGCGCTGCACGCTGGGGACCACAGCAGGTGGTGGCTTTCCTCAGCCAGATCTTTGGCCGCTTCGATGCCATCGCCATGCGGCACGGGCTGGAGAAGATCAAGACGATCGGGGATGCCTACATGGTGGCAGGCGGACTACCGGAACGCCGTGCAGATCATGAGGCGGCGGTGGCGTTGATGGCTCTGGATCTGCTTGCATGCTGCCGAGCGATCTCCGAGGAGATCGGCGAGCCGGTCGAAGTGCGAATCGGCATGGATACCGGGCCGGTGGTGGCCGGCGTGATCGGTCCGAACAAGCTGCTCTATGATGTCTGGGGCGATGCGGTGAACACGGCGGCGCGCATGGAATCACTGGGTGTCGCCAGTCGCATCCAGGTTCCGGACTGCCTGAAGCAACGGCTCGAGGATCGTTTCGAGTTCGAGTTACGCGGCCCCATCGAGGTGAAGGGCAAGGGCCAGATGCGTGTGTGGTTTCTGGTAGGAGCCAAGGCGTGAACGCGTCCGATCTGCATAAGGCAATGCTCAATTGCCTCGGCCCCTTGTTTCTTCGGCCCGACAACCTACATTCCCGTCAACAGGTGTATAAGCCACCGCATGGCGTCTATTTTGGTGTTTTTCTGGGCATTCGTTGTGGAAAAGCTTGACGCCAAGAAAAATTGTGGGAATCACCAATTCAGCGACACAAGGGTGAAGTGGGTTCAGACGGATCTCTGGTATGATGACCGGTCATGCGGATATTCAAGAGTTTGGTGCTGCGGCCGCAATGCCTTTAGTTAATCAGGAATTAAGCAACACTCCGTTAGGTCAGTGACAGCTATCCGCCCGGGCGAGTGGTCCGCTCTCCTTTTGCCCGGCGGTGGGCAGCATGATCAGACGTCAGGGAAAGCGACGAGATAAATGGCATCGAAAGTCAAAGAAAACGAAGAAGCCGAAAGCGAACGCGACGGCGCGACAGACGGTCCGCTTCTCGATCTTTCGGATGACGCAGTCAAAAAGATGATCAAGGCCGCCAAGAAGCGTGGCTATGTGACCATGGACGAGTTGAATTCGGTCCTGCCGTCGGAAGAAGTGACGTCCGAGCAGATCGAAGACACGATGGCCATGCTGTCGGATATGGGCATCAACGTCGTGGAAGACGAAGATGCCGAGGAGCAGACGGCGAGCGAAGATACCGACGACGCTGACGACAACGAAAGCGAAAGCAACGAACTGGCGCCGTCCGCTGGAACCGCTGTCGCAACCGCCAAGAAAAAAGAGCCGACCGACCGTACCGACGACCCGGTGCGCATGTATCTGCGCGAAATGGGGTCCGTCGAGCTTCTGTCGCGCGAAGGCGAAATCGCGATCGCCAAGCGCATCGAGGCTGGCCGCGAGACGATGATCTCCGGTCTCTGTGAGAGCCCGTTGACGTTCCAGGCGCTGATCATCTGGCGCGACGAACTCAACGAAGGCACCACGCTGCTGCGCGAGATCATCGATCTCGAAACCACCTATTCCGGTCCGGAAGCCAAGGCGGCCCCGCAATTCCAGAGCCCGGAAAAGATCGAGGCTGACCGCAAGGCTGCCGAAGAGAAGGAAAAGGAGCGCGCCAAGCGCCGCCCGGCCGCCTCCGGCGACGACGACATCACGTCGATCGGCGGCGAAGGCATGCCACAGGAAGAAGAGGAAGAAGACGAGGACGAGAGCAATCTGTCGCTCGCCGCCATGGAGGCGGAACTGCGTCCGCAGGTCATGGAAACCCTCGACCTGATCGCCGACACCTACAAGAAGCTGCGCAAGCTGCAGGATCAGCAGGTCGAGGCACGTCTTGCCTGTGCCGGTACGCTGTCGTCGGGCCAAGAGCGCCGCTACAAGGAACTCAAGGACCAGCTGATCACGGCCGTCAAGTCGCTGTCGCTGAACCAGAACCGCATCGACAGCCTCGTCGAGCAGCTTTACGACATCAACAAGCGCCTCGTTCAGAACGAAGGCCGTCTGTTGCGTCTGGCTGAATCCTACGGCGTGAAGCGCGATTCGTTCCTCGAGCAGTATTCGGGTGCCGAACTCGACCCGAACTGGATGAAGTCGATTGCCAATCTTTCGGCGCGTGGCTGGAAGGATTTTGCCCGCGAGGAAAACCAGACTATCCGCGACATCCGCGGCGAGATCCAGAACCTTGCGACCGAGACCGGCATTTCGGTGACGGAATTCCGCCGTATCGTGCACATGGTGCAGAAGGGCGAGCGCGAAGCGCGTATCGCCAAGAAGGAAATGGTCGAGGCAAACCTGCGTCTCGTCATCTCGATCGCCAAGAAGTACACGAACCGCGGCCTGCAGTTCCTCGACCTCATTCAGGAAGGCAATATCGGCCTGATGAAGGCGGTCGACAAGTTCGAATACCGCCGCGGTTACAAGTTCTCGACCTATGCGACATGGTGGATCCGGCAGGCGATCACCCGCTCGATCGCCGACCAGGCCCGCACGATCCGTATTCCGGTGCACATGATCGAGACGATCAACAAGATCGTTCGTACTTCGCGCCAGATGCTGCACGAGATCGGTCGCGAGCCGACGCCGGAAGAACTGGCCGAAAAGCTGGCCATGCCGCTCGAAAAGGTCCGCAAGGTCCTGAAAATTGCCAAGGAGCCGATCTCACTCGAAACCCCGGTGGGTGACGAAGAGGATTCGCATCTCGGCGATTTCATCGAGGACAAGAACGCGCTTCTGCCGATCGACGCCGCCATCCAGGCGAACCTGCGCGAAACGACGACACGCGTTCTCGCCTCGCTGACGCCGCGCGAAGAGCGCGTGCTTCGCATGCGCTTCGGCATCGGCATGAACACCGACCACACGCTCGAAGAAGTCGGCCAGCAGTTCTCGGTTACCCGCGAACGTATCCGTCAGATCGAAGCGAAGGCGCTCAGGAAGCTCAAGCACCCGAGCCGCAGCCGCAAGCTGCGGTCGTTCCTGGACAGCTAAACGCGGCAAGATCGTGATTTTCAGAACCCGGCGGTGACGCCGGGTTTTTTCTTGGGTGCTCATCACCGGATTTGGCTGGATCACAAAGGTTCACCATTGTTTCCGCCCCATTCGTTGCTAAGTATCGCTCGATGGTAGAAGCAAGATCGATGCGGTGGCGGCGTTTTGGTGGTGGCTTGGGTGTCTCCCTGCTGATCCATGCTGCCGTGGCGGGTGCCTTGCTGTTCAGTTTCACCTGGCCGGAGCCGGACGTGCCGGAACAGCCGCCGGAGGAGCCGGTGGTCGATGTGACGCTGGTGCCGCCGCCAGAGCCACCTGCGCCGGAAGAACCGGCAAAGGAAGAGCCGGCGCCGGAGGAAAAGCCGCCCGAACCGGCAGAGGCGGAAGCGCCACCACCACCACCGCCGCCTGCAGCTACGGAACCCCCGCCATCAGAGACTCCGCCGGAAACGGCAGCGCCAGAGGTCACGGCCCCGCCGATCCTGCCGATGCGTCCCGTGGTTCAGTTCGGTGACAAGGATGCGGGGCCGCGCAAGGCCGATGACGGCAGCGACGCTATTGATCCGGCCGAGACGGCTGCGGAAGATCCGGAGGAGCCGCCCGTGGCCGAAGCTGAAAAGCCTTTGGAGCCGCCGAAGGAAGAGGCCGCCGCAAAGCCATTGCCGGAGATAGCGTTGCCGGAAGCCGATCTAGAAGGTCAGGTGCCGGATCCTTCCGCCGAAGGAGAGGCCTTGAGCGGCGAGGCGATCGCGGCGTTGAACGAGGCCGAGGTAAAGGAACCTGAGACACCGACGGACGAAGCGAATGTCGGGGCTGCGGCGCCAAAACTCGATGAGGCCAAGAAGCTGTTTTCGACCGTGATTTCGAGCGATCCCGCGGCGATGACGGCGATGAACGGATTGCCACGGGAACGGCGGGCGGACCAGTTGTGTACGACCGAATTACGCGAGCAGTTGCGCAATGCTTCACCGCCGTTCAGACCGGAGCTGCTGCCGTCCTTCGGCTTGAAGAAGGGCAATCTCCTGGCGCCGGCAAAGACCGCATTCAGGGCGTCCGGCCAGTGGTATGACCTGAGCTTCCGTTGCGAGGTCGATGACGGGGCGACCAAAGTCGTCTCGTTCGGCTTCTCGGTCGGCGCGGCAATTCCCAGATCCGAATGGCGCAAGCGCCGTTTCCCGGATTTTTGATCAATAGGCTTTCAATCAGTCCAGCAGGTCGCGGATCACCCGCATGAAGATGCGTGCGCCGGTGGCAATCAAGGCGTCAGGGAAATCATAGTCGGGATTATGCAAGGCCGGATAATTTTCGCCGGACCCGAGGAAGAACATCGCGGAGGGGGCGACGGCGCGCAGGCGGCCGAAATCCTCCGACCCGCGCATCGGCAGATCGCCTTCGTCATGGGAAATACCCTCTGCGTCCAGCGCGCGGGCCAGATGGGCGACGGCCTCAGGCGCATTGTCGCAATGCAGAAAAATGTCGTGATAGCTGGTCGACAGCGTAAGGTCATGACGGGACGCCGCCTCTTCGGCCAGCGCTTCAGCGCGGGCGCAGAGTTCTGCCATTCGATCGTCAACCAGCGTGCGCAGCGTCACCCATATTTCGCCATCGCCTGGGGCAATGCCGAAGGCTTCCTCGCCGAGCCATGCATGGGTGACGGTGGCCAGCGTGAATGCCGCATCCGGCGGGGCGCCGTGCGACAGGGCCGTCAGCGCCGGCATCAGGGCGGCGATGGCTGCCATCGGCGATATGCCGGTCTCAGGCTGGGATGCGTGGGCGGTCTTGCCGGATAAGCGGATCTTCATGCCGCGCGAGGCGCAGTTGACCGGACCGGCCTTCAGGGCGACGTGGCCGAGCGGCATGCCGGGCAAGTTGTGCAGGGAAAAGGCGAAGTCCGGGGCGATGTCCGCAAAGCGCGGATCGGCCAAGACCGCTGCGGCACCACTGCCATCCTCCTCGGCCGGCTGGAACAGCAAGACGACCCGGCCGCGCTTCGGTGGCTGGCGGGAAAGACCCAGCGCCAGGGCAGTCATGATGGTCGAATGTCCGTCATGGCCGCATAGATGGCCCTTGCCGGGGATCGTCGAGCGATAGGCGGCGGTGGATTTTTCTTCGATCGGCAGGGCGTCCAGTTCTGAGCGGAAGAGCAGGGTCGGGCCGGCGGCTTTACCTTCGAATACGGCCGCCACGCCATGGCCACCCAAGCCGGAGATGATGCTGGCGGGCGACAGGGGCTTGAGGGCGTCAATGATGCGCCTTGCCGTTTGCTCCTCCTCGCCGGACACTTCCGGATGACGGTGCAATTCCTGACGGAAGTCGATCAGGTCGACGATATCGCGATTGCTGAGAAACATGAGCACCTATCCTCCTGCGTGGTCGAGCATGAACCGTTCTAGCCGAGCGGCACGGTGGCTGCATCCCCAAAGCAGGCTTTGTCCGTTCAGCGCACAAGATTGAGAGCGATGGATGCCATGATGACGGCAATCGCGCCATCCAGAACGCGCCATGCGAGCGGCCTGGCAAACAGCGGCTGAAGCAGTCTGGCACCGAAGCCGAGCGAGGTGAAAAACGCAAAGGATGCGACGATCGCTCCAAGGGCGAAGGCGGTTTGATGGCCGGGATAGCGGGTGGAGATCGAGCCAAGGAGGACGACCGTATCGAGATAGACATGTGGATTGAGCCAGGTGAGGGCGAGGCAGGTGGCGAGCGCCGGCCACAGCCGTGTCTCCTGGCTGTCGGTCGCCCGCAGGGCGCTTGCGCCGGTGATGCTCTGGTGCAGGCTGCGCAGCGCATAGATGGCCAGGAACAATGCGCCGCCGTAGCGCATGACGGGATCAAGCCAAGTGAGAGTCGACAGGATGGTGGCAAAACCGGCAACGCCGAGCGCGATCAGGATTGCATCGGATATGGCGCAGGTCAGCACGATCGGCAGAACGTGGCGGCGTAAAAGTCCCTGGCGCAGGACAAAGGCATTTTGGGCGCCGATCGCGACGATGAGGCTGAGACCGAGCAGAAAACCGGCGATCAGGGCAGTGGACATGGCAACTCCTTCTTCGAGAAGCTTTGACTACCGCCTGCAGAATGATTAGAAAAATTAAAAAAACTTTGCTTGGATTAGACTACCTAATGATGGATTCAGCCCAGTTAACCGCATTGGCCGCCGTCCTGCGCAGCGGCAGCTTCGAGCGGGCGGCCCGCATGCTTGGTGTGACATCCTCGGCGATTTCGCAGCGGATCCGAGCGCTGGAAGAGCAGGTGGGAAGTCCGCTGATCATCCGCTCGCAGCCTTGCCAGCCGACTGAGGCCGGCCAGAGGCTGTTTCGCCATGCGGAAGAACTTGCTTTGCTGGAGCAGGGACTGCGGCGTGACCTGGGTCTTGGTCAGACGGGGCGAAATGCCGGCGCTGTCTGGCCGAGCCTGCGGATTGCGGTCAATGCCGACAGTCTCGCCACGTGGTTCGTGCCGGCGATGGCGGCGGTGCAGGAAACGCTGTTCGATCTGGTACTCGACGATCAGGATCACAGTGCCGCTTGGTTGCGTCGTGGCGAGGTGCGGGCGGCGATCAGCGGTTCGTCGCAACCGGTGCAGGGATGCGATTGCAGGCCGCTAGGTGCCTTGCGCTACATCGCGACGGCAAGTCCCGACTTCCATCGAGACTGGTTCGGCGAGGAGGGCGTTACGGCTGCGACACTGGCACGGGCACCTGTCTTGACTTTCAACGTCAAGGATCAGTTGCAGCCGCGCTGGGCCGAAGCGGCAATCGGCTGTGCCGAGATCGGGCCTTCTCACTGGCTGCCGTCCAGCCAGGCCTTTGTCGATGGGGCCATTGCCGGGCTTGGCTGGGGCATGAACCCGCTGGCTCTGGTAGCGGGGCACATTTCTGCCGGCCGGCTCTTGCCGTTGATCGACGCGCAACCCCTTGACGTGCCGCTCTATTGGCATGTCAGCCGATCGATCAAGGCGCAGTTGGCACCTTTGACCGCTGCGGTTGTCGGCGCTGCCGGAGCGGTCTTGCAGCCGCTCTGATGGCCGGTGGAAAACAACTGGCCTTGCCGGCAGCAGGGACGGGCCTATCTAATCGGAGAGGAAAAGGAGCTTTGCCTATGTCCCTGAAAGATCAGACCCTTGCCGTGATCGATGCATTGAACCGGCGTGATTTCGATCGCCTGATCAGCGCCTTCGAGGAAGATGCCGTGCTTGATCTGCCCGATGGGATCAGGGTGATCGGCCATGCCTCGTTTCGAGATACGTTGTCTGCCTATGTGCTTCGGCATGACGTGTCGCTGGCCGATATGCTGGTGATGACCGATGATGCAGAAACACGTGTTGCCGTCGAATGCACGCTGAGGGGCAGCGATCACCGCGGCGTCGATGCGGAAAACGGCAATGACGGCGGACCGTATTCGCTTCCCGCGGTGATGGTATTTGCGCGGGAAAGCGATGTCTTCAACCGGATGAGCCTGTTTGCCGCGATCAGACCGTGAATGCTGTCATGCCAGATAGTCCTCGAGGACCTTGACGATCATGTCATGATCTTCCTGCGATTTCAGGCCCGACACAGTAATTGCCGCGACAACCAGACTGCCGAGACGGACCGGGAAACTGCCGCCATGATCAGCATAGTCGAGCGGGTCGAGGCCGAGATCGGGCGTGACGCCGCGATCCTTGCTGCGGTTCAATTCACCGATTCGCATCGAGGCCTTGTGGAAACGCAGCGCGACATTGCTCTTTCGACGCGCCCAGTGATCATTGTCCGGCGAGGACCCGGGCAGGGCGGCATGAAAGAGTGTGCGGTCGGGCGTGCGGATGTCGATCACCACCGGGGCCTTGTCCGCCAGAGCCTGGCTGACAAGCGCCTGACCGACTTCGAGTGCGGTGATTTCATCAAAGGTCTTGAAGACCAGCTGGTTTTCCTGTCTTTCCAGCGTATCGAGCAGGCTCATCGTTCATCCTCCTGGGTTTGCCAGAGACTAGCGGCAGGGGATGGCCGCGCCAAGCGGCAGGCAGAGTTTGTCCCATACCAAAAACGGCGTGGACACGATGGGAGGAGAGTGCAGTGGCTATCGGTCGAATCGAGCTGTCGACGCGCGGGCAGGGGCTCTACGAGTTCACCGAGAAAGCGGCGCGCTTTGTCAGCGAGGAAGGCGCCGAGGATGGCCTGCTGACCGTATTCGTGCGGCACACATCCTGTTCGCTGCTCATCCAGGAAAATGCCGATCCCTCTGTGCAGTTTGATCTCAAGGCGTTTTTCCAGCGCCTCGTGCCGCCAACGAACGATCCCGCGATGGACTACATCACCCACCGCGACGAGGGACCGGATGACATGCCGGCCCATATCAAGGCTGCCATTCTGCCGGTATCCCTTGGTGTTCCATTCGCGGGAGGGCGACTGCTGCTGGGCACCTGGCAGGGCCTCTATCTCTTCGAGCACCGCGATCGGCCCCATCGCCGCCAGATCGTGCTGCATCTGTGAAGTCTGCCCTGTGATTTGCATGAATGCCGGCTGAATGACGGCTTCGGACTGCGTTCAGCCGGACGCACTTATTCTCTCCTCAATCGCTCGCAATGGCGGGATGGACAAAGGGCCAGACGCCCGGAACTCGAAGAGGAGAGAGAAATGATCGACATGCTGCGTAAACTGGGTATCGCTGCCCTGGTCTCCGTCACGACCATGACCGGCCTTGCTGCCACGACATCCACCGCATCGGCCGATAGCTGGGGCGTCTATATCGGCGGCCCGGGCTATGGCGTCGACTACCGCGACGGTCCGCGCCACTGGGACCGTGGTCCGGTGATCGACGAGCGCGATCGGCGTGGGGAGCGGGGTCGCCGCTACGAGCGTGCCGAGCGTCGCGATCGTGGCGACTGCCGCCCGCATCGCGCGGTTGAGAAGGCGCAATGGAGCGGCCTGCGCCGGGCGCGGATCATCGACGTCACGCCGCGCCGTGTTGTCGTCGGCGGCGTACGCCGTGGCGACTTCGACCGCATGGTCTTTGCCAATGTACGGGGCTGCCCGGTCATTCGCTACTGAGCCATCGGTGCGGGACCAAAACCCGCACCGGGACTCAACCGTTATCCGGGCCATGTCGTATCGGAGCTGAAAAGCCCGTTCGGCATGGCCCGTCACTTGCTGCTGGGAGGATCGGTTCCGGCGAATAAATTGCCGGCAGGCCTTGACGCCGGTTGTGCCGCTCCCCATCTCCCGCTCAACCCGCTGGTCCGGGCCCCTCTGGTGAGAGCCGCCCGGCGCTCTTGCGATGTCGGACCGTTTCACCGACACGCTCGCCGGCCAGAGGACATGACCTTGCAACACCCTTATTCCGCTCAAAATGGCCCAGGCCGCTTCTCCCTGTCGATGGGCTGCGATCCGCGTCCGGGACAACATGGTCCGCGGGTTGCCACGATCGCCCGTTTGGCGGGTTTTGAGCAGCGCTTCAGGGAGGTGGCTCGATGATTTCCGAAATCATTGCCTCTCTGTTTGCCACTTTTGTCGTCGAGCCGATGCAGGCCGACATTCTGGCACGCCTCAACGAGGCTGGCGCCTCCGTTGAGGTGGTCAGCCAGTCGCGCGATTGCCTGGCCAGCACGACGCCGATGCTCATCAGTCGTGCCGGAAACGATGTCTGGTGGGCGGGAAGCACGGTCGTTGCCGTTGCCGTCGGTTGGCAGAGCCCCGCCGAGCTGCTCGATGCCGGAAACCCGGCTTGCGGGCCGCTTGCAACGTTCCTGACCGGCAATGAGGCTTCGAGCTGACGATGTCCCATCAGAAGGAGGAGACCATGACTATCGCGACCGATGACCCCAAGAAGACAGCAGGCCGCTCGCATGGCGAGCATCACGACGGCGAAGGGCTTGATGGTATCCGGGCGCGCCGCAACCTGCTCGCAGGCTACTGGGCCGGCTCCTTGATCGGCTTTGTCGGCGATGATCTTGGACGCTATGCCCGAGACCTGCATGAGGTCGATCATGTCGTCGCCGGAGACAGTGACGTGGTTTCGCGGCTCTCGCGCGACCTATCCCTTGCAGGGCACGCGTTCAGCAAAGCCGATATCGAGGCGGCGCTGCGGCGGTTTCATATCCAGGCGCTCAAGGATACCGGCTGTACCGAATAAGGGGGCGAGGTTGCTGGAGATGTGACCGATTCCAGCGTTGATCCCGGCTTGCTCTTGTTGTACGGGATCAGCCTTCAAGATGAGGCCTGCCAGCCTGTCCGTTTCAGCGAGAGATGTTGGCCTTTTTGGAGCGAACACCTTTGGCTGCACTCCCGGGATGGCTCTTCCTGCACTGTGTCGGGACTGTCCCAGGCCGGCCAGGCGCGTGCATCCCGAAGGCAGGGGGCCATCTGTGTTTTAACGATGGCCCCTATTTTTGGTGCGCGGTTGCTTTTGGCGCCGCACCTTCATCGGAAATATCAACGATTTGATTCACCCGATCTATGCCGTCGCAAATTGTGACGGAGTCGAGCTTGAATCATGCCGCTTGGCCCGCCGACGATGCCCGTGGCGTCTCGTGAGACACATTGAGGCGTCGTGCGACGACGTCATGGTTGAGCCACTGTACGGGGCCTGCCGGAGCGGACGATGCCCCGAATATCAACTGTCCCGTCGCCTCTACGACCAGAGCGCTCAGATGGTCACTGATCAGCGCCTTTGCATCGCGGTGCATCTGCGAGATTTCATGCGAGGTGCCGATCGTGAGATCAGCCTGGGCCTGGCTGTTGGGCATGGGCCATGCGGAAAAGTCATAGAAGGGGATCATCACGTCGCTTGACTGCAGATCCGATATTTTGCCGATGACGTCGTCCACGGAATATCCGTCGGCCATCAGCGCCTGACAGGCCTGCCACTGTTGTTCAGCCCATGCGCCGCCGCCTTCCTTGCGCAACGCAAGGAGAAGCGGGATAAGCGGCAGTTCGATGCCGGTGAAGACGTCGGAGGAATTGGTGCGGATCTCGGGGCAGTTGTAGACGGTTGCCTTGATGCCCGCGGCCCATGCCTTCTGCGCAATGCCTTCCAGCCGCATCTTGGCGTAACCCTGCGTGTAGTTGGTGTAGGTCTGCCAGCGGTATTGTCCATCGATGAGGATGCCCGTGCCGTGGTAACCGTATGCCGTATACCGCACCTGGCCGCCGGCTGCTTCCACGCGCTCGCGGATCGCCGCACTGAAGTCGATCAGGTGGCCGAAGGTATTGGCGGACACCTCGTCGAAATTCTGCAGAATCAACTTGCCCAGGTCGCTGTCGAGAAGGGTCTGCGACGACATGTGCCGGCTGCCCGTTCCCTTGTAGATGCGATTGGCAAGAACGAGGAAGACCTTCGCCTTCGGGATACCGCCTGCCATCGTATGGGCGAAGAACACATTTCGGCCAGCCGGGATCATGCCGTCCAGAATCGCCATGACCTGCGAGAGCGCATCGGTGAACCGCTTGATTGCGATCTCGCGGCATTGTTCGATATAGGCCCAGTCCAGCTTGTCGCCTTCCCAGCTTGTAAGCGTCATTCCGGCGAGCAGGTCGGTCGGTGTGGGCTGACCTTCGGGCGCGTCGAGATCGAACCCTGCCATGAGCGGAATGTTGATGATCTTGCCGCCCAGCTGCGTTTCGGCGGCGGAAAGCTCGTCGGCGTTCAACGGGCGCAACGCGTTATGCTCGTCGCGGCGACCCACCGTGATCCCGACGATCTGCATGCCGGCCTTTCGGGCCTCGTCCAGCAGTCCGGTTGCGTAGCCACGTCCAAAGAGCTCGCCGAAGAGCACAAATACGTCGCCCTTTCGAAACAGCTTGTTCTCGGAAATCTCTTGCAATGCGATCGGTGTTTTCATGCTGCATGTTCTTCTTGAGGAGCGCCGGCAACGGGCTCAGACAATCATTGAATTCTCTCATGACTGCTCCGGGATGGAAAAGGAACTCATTTTGCGTGACAGAGCATAGCATTACGTGAACCGTCGCTGCCGGCGGGGCACTTGCATGGTTCAATCGCAAGCGCGCATGTCGCCTTGGGAGCGGTTAATCTGCGGCGGTCATTGCGATGACCGGCTGCGTCAGCTGGGCTGAGCTTTCGCCGCGTGACGTCGGTTATTCGATGATGGTCAAATGCAGCCAACGAAGCTCCGGGTCATGCATCAGCCGGTTTGTGCTAGCGCGTCATCTCCTGCGCGCGGCGTCGGCCCCTGCCGAACCCGAGCACGATTTCCGCAGACGGCAAGGGGCGCGATCGATTGCCCAAAATCCGGATCGGGCTTACACTTCCTGCAGACCGGGGAAGGAGAGGACGATGGCCATTTTCATGGATCGTCATGATCTGAAAGGGTATAGCGCCGCAGATGTTGCCGAGGCACATCGGAAGGATCTGGAGATCCAGGATGCGTATGGTGTCAAGTTCCTCACTTACTGGTTCGACCACGAACGCGGCACCGCGTTTTGTCTGATCGATGCACCAGACAGGGAAACGGCCCAATGTGTCCACCGCGTCGCCCACGGCCATGTAGCCGGCGAGGTTGTCGAGGTTGCTCTTTCGGCGGTGGAGGCATTTCTTGGCCGGATCCACGATCCCGCGCCGCCAATCGCACAGTTTAACAATAACGACTGCGCCCATCGCGCGATCATGTTCACGGATATTGTTGGCTCGACGGAAATGACCGCCCGCCTCGGCGACCGGATGGCCACGGAACTGGTCAGGGCACACGATGCTGTCGTTCGAAGATGCCTCAAAGACTACGACGGGAGCGAAGTGAAACACACCGGCGACGGCATCATGGCGTCGTTCATTTCCACCACTCAGGCCGTTGATTGCGCCACTGCCATTCATCAGGGCTTCTACCGCTACAATGGCGGCAACGCGGAACCCATCCATATCCGAATCGGCATCGATTGCGGCGAACCCGTCGAAGACAGCAACGATCTTTTTGGCGCGACAGTACAGCTCGCTGCGCGCCTGTGCTCCGCCGCCTCGACCGATCAGATTCTCGTATCGGAAAGCGTGTTCCGCGACCAACACAGCAACGCTGCCTTCAAGGAAACAGCAAGATTGCAGCTGAAAGGATTTCCCGTGCCAATACCAGCGTTCGAATGCGCGTGGTCCGGCCCTGTCGGCATTTGATCGGGCGTGTCGCGTTGTGGATCGGGATATTTGGTGGGGCCGAAGGGACTGCTGAATCCAAGCAAAATTAGCCGCTTAATCCCATGTGGGACGACAACGCCACTTCAAAAAATCAATGGCTTAGTAGGTCCGACGTCCCACTTTTTTCGGCCGTTTCCGCCCCTTCTTTCCCGGTCATATTGCGGCCAGGGAGGCGGCATGAGTGGGGCGCGGCCATTTCCGGGGCGTGAAGCTGCAATGGCTTCAGCAACTGAGCTGCGACAAGGATTTGAGCGACAGCGCGCGATCCGTGGCGCTCTGGCGGGTATGCCCTAAGTGCTTGGCCTCACTCACACGCGCCGATGCCATCCGGTTCCCAAGGTGGACCCGGAGCTGGTGGGCGACGTCGCCCGGATCGGTGGCAACCTCAATCAGATTGCGTAATGGCTGAACACGGCGCTGGCTGAGGGCCAGCTGTCCGTTATCGACGCAGTCACCGGTGCCGTCCGCCTCGTCGCAATCAAGCGAGTGCTTTCGGAAACGATTAAGCAGTTTGCGGCCAAGGATGGTGCGCCGTGCTGATCTAGTTTTTCATAAGCGGCCAGGGCGGCGGATCGGGACCGGTTGATTATCTGTTCGAGCGCCACGTCATCGCCAACGACCAGAACCGCAAAGCGATCCGCAACGAGCGCGCGAGGTCATGCTGTTTGCCCGCGAGCCTCCGAGCCTCCGAGCCTGAGCCGTAGGTGCTGCGCGGCGACACACAGCGCATGCGGGCGCTGATCGACGCCTGCCCGCACCAGTGGGCCTGCCGCGCTGGCGGCATCGCCTTTATCGCGGAAGACGAGCCGAGCCATGAACAGCAACGGCAGTTGATGGACGCCCTCGAGAATCTTGCCTTTGTCGGCCGTAAGCTGACCAGCGCGATATGCTTTGGGTCCGCCGCACCCATAAGGGCCGTGTCGAGCTTCATTTCGTTCGCCGCGCATGGAGCTTGTCAGCGGGAGCAGCCTTTATATCGCGCCACCCGGCTACCAGAGGCACTACAACGCCTTGCGCGATGCCCTGAACAAGGAACACGGCTGAAACGATCCGACGGCCCCGGAGCGCTCACGCGAGACCGTCAGCCTCATCGAGAAAGTCAGGCGCGGCGATGCCCGCGCTGATCCATGACCGGCCGAGCATCACCGCAGTCTTGACTGCGGCGGGTTTCGACCTGCCTCGCGCCGGAAAAAACTACATCACAGTACGCGATCCGGAGACGGAAGAGCGCTCGCGTCTGAAAGGAGACCTGTTCCGTGAAGACTGGACCCGAGAGAATATCTTGAGCGAGCGCTTGAAAGATCGGCTGGCGAGGCCAGCTGTTCCGAAGCCGGCTCGACTCCATCGCCCTCGACGAGCTTCCTGGCCGATTGGAGCGAAGCTTTGAAGCTCGCGCAAGCTACAATCGAGAGCGATTTCTGCAGCTTCAGGGACGCGAACCGCCAACACTTGAACGAGGCGTTGGTGACGACCGAGGTTGACGTGAACCGGCTCCAGTCGATGGTGCAGCCGTTCTCCCTGACTATGGGCGCGGTGGCCTTGTTGATCGTCCTTTTTGAGCGTCACCGCAGGCTAGTTTTGGGTGGCGCTGATGATCGATCGCGCCGAGAGCGCCAGCCTCTGGCAGATGGGTTTACAGATCAACCAGACCAGCAGCGGCAAAGTCCTGACATGGGACGTCAACCGCCTTCAGTTGATAACCTGCCAGGCCGGGACCGCCAAAACGCCGTGCCTGAAGATCGTCCAGGGAGATTGACCGATGACCGGAACGACCAGACCACCGATGCCCGAGAGCCTGTCGCCGCTGGAGCGCGAATTGCTGGGGTACGTCGACATGTTGATGAACGTATTGAGCAGCGGAACCGCGCAATTTGAGGCTCTGGAGAAACGATCGGCCGACATAATCGAAAATCGGCAAGCGGCTTTGGAAGGATCGCTGAAATCGCTCATCACGTCACAGGCTTCCGTCATGAACGCCTGTCTCGTCTCTGGCAATCCTTCTGCCGACACGGCCGGGACTGAACTGGCGGAGCGCGTGTCCTTCTGAAACAAGGCGAAGCGATGCTTCAGGCGGTCCGAGCTTTTGTCCCAGAGCAGGTCCCTATGGCAGTTCGCTAGTTCGTGTCGAACGCATTTGCTGCCGGCTAGGCAAACGGTAGTGCTATGGCAGTCTTCGGACGTAAAACCTTTTCCGCCTTGGTGCTCCCGAAAAATACGCGAACACAACGCCGAACAGCCCCTTGGGGGCATGGCATAGAAACTTTGTTTGCCCCCATTCACTGTCGCGTTGTGTAAGTCTTCACCTCGACCGACCTATGAGCCGCGCCGCGTAAATGTGTCGCAAAGGCCCGATCTGGTTTCTGAGGGACGACATGGATCTGGATAAGATCAAAGCACTTCTCGAATATGTAGGCCGTTCGCGGGTCGCAGAAATGCGTGTGACGCAGGACGGGACGACAGTCGTTATTCGCAATGCGCCGGCCTCTGCCGGCGGGTCACTTGCCGCAGCGGAACGAGATGCCGCATCCGGCGCTAGCGATCACCTTGTTACCGCTTTTGAACAGAAGGGCCTCGTGCGGGCTCCGGTTTCCGGCATCGTCCACAATGCCGCAAGCCCCGGTGCGCCGGCGCTTGCCCAGGTGGGAGATCGGGTGGAGGCAGGGCAGGGCCTTTGCATTCTCGAGGCAATGAAGGTTTTCACGACGGTGCCGGCGCCGGCTGACGGTGTGATCATGCGTGTCCTGTTCCAGGACGGTCAGGAAGTCGCGGCCGGCGATCCGCTGGTGGAGATCGCGTGATGTCTGAAAGAAAAATGGCCAGGGGTCTCCGTCGATTCGACACTGTGCTTATCGCCAATCGCGGTGAAATTGCCGAGCGGGTCAAGCGGGCTTGTCTTGCCATGAACATGGGAGCGGTTGCGATCGCCTCCGAAGCCGATGCCGCCGAAGCGTCCGCGCTGGAGGATGGCGGTCCCTTGTGTATTGGACCTGCGACAGCGTCGAAAAGCTATCTGAACCAGGCAGCCGTACTTCTCGCCGCGAGAGCGAGTGGCGCCGGGGCTGTCCATCCAGGTTACGGATTTCTGTCGGAGAACGCCGACTTTGCAGAGGCTCTGGAAAGGGCCGGATTGGTCTTTATCGGCCCTCCGGCCTCTGCCATCCGCATCATGGGCGACAAGATCGCGGCCAAGCGCGCGATGCAGCAGGCCGGCGTGCCATGTGTGCCGGGTCCCGGCGAGCCCTTGACGGATGATGTCGAGGTGACGTGCAGGGTGGCAGAAGAAATCGGCTATCCGGTAATCATCAAGGCCGCGGGGGGTGGCGGCGGCCGAGGCATGCGGGTGGTGCGCAATAGCGCCGAGATAGCGGATGCCGTGTCGATCACGCGTGAGGAAGCCCGCCGCGCTTTCGGCAAGCCGGAACTTTACATGGAGAAATTTCTCGAAAAGCCGCGCCATGTCGAATTCCAGGTCCTCTGCGACGAATATGGCAATGCGGTCTGGGTCGGGCATCGCGATTGTTCCCTGCAGAGGCGCCATCAGAAGGTCGTAGAGGAAGCCCCGGCACCCGGGATAGACGCCGCGCTGGCTGCTGCCACTGGCGCCCGCTGCGCGGAAGCCTGTCGGCAAATCGGCTATCGCGGTGTCGGCACGTTCGAATTCCTCTATGAGAACGGTGCGTTCTTCTTCATCGAAATGAATACACGGCTGCAGGTGGAACATCCGGTAACCGAGGCCACTGCCGGCGTCGATCTCGTCCAGGAACAGTTGTGGGTTGCCCAGGGAGAAACCATTGATCCTGCGTCCTTCGACCGGCCAGCCTCGGGTCACGCCTTCGAGTGCCGCATCAATGCCGAAGACCCGGAAACCTTTGCGGCGTCTCCGGGTCGTATCACGCTTGCGCGCTTTCCTGTCGGTACCGGCATCCGTGTCGATACCCATGTGCATGACGGCTACCGTGTCCCCGCTTACTACGACTCGCTGATTGCCAAGCTCATCGTCCATGCGCCGACACGTACGGAGGCGATCCTGCTGATGCGAAAGGCTCTGGCCGAAACGCGGATCGACGGCATCTCCACCAATCTTCCTCTGCATGTGAAAATCTTCAACGATCCGGATTTCGTTGCTGGCACGGTCGACATTCATCATCTGGAAAAACGTTTGAAGGAAGGGTTCTGCGCCAATGCGTGACGGCCCCAGACATCGTAACCGGCTTGGCGATCTCGCCGATCCGACGCTGATTGCAACACTGACCGATTGGCTTGAAGCCTCCGGTGCCTGCGAGCTCGAGATCCAGGCTGCAGACGGACAGAGCCTTGTCCTCGTCCTCGGCAAACCGGTGAATATCGACAAGCGTGAAATTGAGGCCGTAACGATAAAATCTCCTCTGGCGGGGCATTTTTTCGTGCAGGCTGATCTTGCCAGCGGCAGCGCTGTTGATGCCGACGACATCCTGGGTCTGATCGAAATTGGACCGCTTCGACTTCCTGTTTCGGCGCCTGCCAGAGGCGTCCTGCGTGACATTCACGGCCGGAATGGTCAGCTATCCGGTTATGGTGCACCCCTTTTTACCCTGGAGCGGACAGCATGAGCCAACTCCATGCAACGGCTTTCGCTTCGCCAGGGATAGTCAGTACTGACAGCAGCGCTCTTGCCCGGATCTCCTTCATGGGGGCTCGCGCCTTCCTTGTCGAGGCGCCAGGCGCTTTTGATCTTCCGGGGCAGCGACGCATTTGGGCGTTGTCCCGGATTTTGGCTGCCCGCGAGGACGTTTCCGAAATCATTCCAGGCATGACGAACCTTCTCGTCATTCTGAATGCGATTCCGGAAGATCCGAATTCTGTGGTTGGTGATCTGCAGCGAAGCTGGCGGCAAGCCAGCGAGGTGGATCTTGCTGGTCGTGAAATAGAGATTGCAGTCACCTATGGAGGTGAACATGCGACCGATCTTCCGGCCCTCTGCGATCTCAGCGGATTGACCGATCGGGAGGTTGTTCAAATACATTCCGAAGGTTCATATCGGGTATTTGCGCTCGGTAGCGCACCTGGCTTCGGCTATTTGCACGGTCTTGATCCTCGTATCCATATGCCGCGCAAGACGGTCCCTTCGCTGAACATGGCACGGGGTTGCGTGACGATCGGTGGTGCCCAGACCGGTGTTGCCGTGCTGACCGGGCCGAACGGCTGGAATTCCATCGGTTATGCCGAACTGACGATGTTCGACCCGTTGGCCGCGTCGCCGGCGGTTATGGCTCCCGGTGATATTGTGCGTTTCCGGGCAGAAAGGATCGAGCTGTGATCGACATCCTTCAGACTGGACCGCTGAATACAATCCAGGATCTTGGCCGACCCGGCTATCGAAATATCGGTGTCACCGCGTCTGGCGCCATGGACCCGCTTGCCCTCTCCGTTGGAAATCTGCTTGTCGGAAACGCAGAGAGCGAGGCCGGCATCGAGATCCAGACTTTTCCCTTTCGCGTGCGTTTTACGGCGAAGCAGGTTTTTGCGCTCACTGGTGCCGATTGCGCGGCGCGTCTGGATGGCCAGAAGCTCCTCGGCTGGTGGTGCACGGAAGCGCAGCCGGACCAAGTCCTTGAACTGGATCCGCCGCTGAAGGATGCCCGGGCCTATCTCAGTCTTGCCGGTGGTGTCGGCGTCGAGCCCGTGCTGGGCTCGCGCAGCACCTCGCTTCGCGGCGCCTTCGGCGGCTTTGACGGGCGGTCGCTTGCGGTCGGCGACGAGATCGCCGTGATGACCAGTGAACCGCATGGGTTCTTTCCGAAGGGCGGTTTTGGCGTGAAGCCACCGACCGAGGCGTTGGCGCAGGTCTTCCCGCCAGTCGAGGATGGCGTGCTGACCATCCGCGCCATTCCGGCCGGTGAACACGATCTCTTCGGGGCCGATGCCGCACGTTTCTGGTCACAGGCCTGGAAGATTTCCGCTCGTAGCGACCGAACCGGTTTTCGTCTGAGCGGTCAGCCGATCCGGCCGATCGAAGCGGTGGAAATGCGCTCGCACGGTATCATGCCCGGTGTCGTTCAGGTGCCGCCGGCAGGTGAGCCGATCGTCCAGATGAGCGATGCCAATACGGCAGGCGGTTATCCGAAGATCGCGGGCGTGCTGGAGGCGGATCTCTGGCGGCTCGGTCAGGCGCGTATCGGCTCAAGCCTGCGATTTCAATCGGCCACCCATGCCGATGCAAGGGCCGCCGAAATCGCAACCAAAGCCTATCTCGATGACATCAGCCAGACGCGTGCCCTTCTTTTGCAGGCGCTGGCCGCCATGGCCTGACACGCGGCAGGCAAAGAAAGCGAGCAGGATATGAAGGTCGATCTGAATTCGGACATGGGAGAGGGCTTCGGCCCGTATCGCCTCTGCGATGACGAGGCGATGATGGATCTCGTTTCCTCCACCAATATCGCCTGCGGATTTCACGCCGGCGACCCGACGATCATGACGAACATGGTGCGGCTTGCCAAGGCGCGCGGTGTCGATGTCGGCGCCCATCCCGGCTTGCCGGATCGCGAAGGCTTCGGCCGGCGCGAGCTGCCGTTCAGCGACGCGGAACTGCGCCAGCAATTCCTCTACCAGCTCGGCGCCCTGATCGCGATTGCCAAGGTGGAAGGCGTTCGCGTCTCGCATGTCAGCTTTCACGCTGCAATGGGCAACATGGTCAATCGCAGCGAAGCACTTTCGACCGCCATGATGGAGGCGATCCGCACCATCGATCCTGCGCTGATCGTTTTCTGCACGGCCGGCAGCATCATCGAGCATACGGCCCAAGCCGCCGGACTTCGTACGCTCAGCCTGTTTCTCGCCGATCGGGCCTATCAGGCCAGCGGTGCGCTGGTGCCTCGCGGCCAGCCCGGCGATCTGGTCAAGGACGAAACAGCCGTGCGCCAGCGCGTGCGGCAGTTCCTGATCGAGGGCACGGTGACAGCGATCTGCGGCACGGTCATTCCAATGGCTGCCCGCTCCATCCTCGTCCACTCCGACACGCCCGGTTCGCTGGAGCTGGCCAAGCGCGTGCGTGCCGAAATCACGGCCGCCGGTGGCGAGATCGTGCCCGTTTCGCAGCTGCTCGGCTGATCATCCCACGTTTCGATCCGACTATTCCGTAACCGAAAGCAAAGACCATGCCCGCCATTGCAGACCGCCTGAAGAACGTTTCCGTTTCCGCCTCGGCCGCCATGACACAACGCGCCCGTGACCTTGCTGCTCAGGGCATCAAGGTCATCAGCCTGTCTTCGGGCGAGCCGGATTTCCCCACGCCTGCCAATGCGATCGAGGCTGGCCATGCCGCAGCGCTTGCCGGCGAGACGAAGTATCCGCCACTGGACGGCACGCTTCAGCTGCGTGAGGCCATCTGCCGCAAGTTCAAGCGCGATAACAATCTCGACTATGCCGCCGACCAGATCGTCGTTGCCGGCGGTGGCAAGCAGATCATCTTCGATGCGGTTCTGGCAACCTGCAATCCGGGCGACGAGGTGGTCATTCCGGCGCCGTCCTGGATCAGCTATGCCGATATCGTCAAGTTTGCCGGTGGCGTGCCGGTACCGGTCGATTGCCCTGAGAACAACGGTTTCAAGCTGCGCGCCGAAGACCTCGACAAGGTCATTACGCCGAAGACGAAATGGCTTTTCCTGAACTTCCCGAACAACCCGACCGGTGCCGCCTGCTCGCGGGCGGAGATGAAGGCCATTGCCGACGTCATGCTGCGCCATCCGCATGTCTGGATCATGACCGACGACATGTATGAGCACCTGATCTATGACGGCTTCGAATTCTGCACCATCGCCGAAGTGGAGCCGCGCCTTCTTGACCGCACCCTGACTGTCAATGGCGCATCCAAGGCCTATGCCATGACCGGCTGGCGTCTTGGCTGGTGCGGCGGTCCGCGTGATCTCATCAAGGCGATCAGCAATGTCAACGGCCAGAACAGCGGCGGCACGTCGACCATCACCCAGGCCGCGGTCGCCGCAGTGCTTGACGGACCGCAGGACCTGTTGAAGGAGCGGGCTGAAATCTACCGTCAGCGCCGCGACTTCGTGGTCAAGCGCCTCAGTGAGATCGACGGCATCCGTTGCCACAAGCCGGAAGGGGCCTTCTACGTATTCCCGAACATTGCCGGACTTCTGGGCAAGACCTCGAAGGGCGGACGCAAGATTGAGACGGATACGGATTTTGTCCTGGCGCTCCTGGACGAGCAGCATGTCACGACCGTCCAGGGGGCGGCCTATGGCATGAGCCCGTATATTCGCATTTCCTATGCCACGAGCATGGATAAGCTTGAAGAAGCCTGCAATCGTATCCAGCAGTTCTGCGAAGACCTGCGCTGATTGAAAAATGTCCGTCCGGTGCGTGGCAGCGTGCCGGATGGACGCGGGGGACGCAGCCTGCTCCTCGGGTTGCGTCTTACGCCTTCAGATTGCTTGTCAGCTCCAGCAGGATCGCCTTCACAGCCGATGCCGGAGCAGACAGTTCGCTCTGATCCGAAACGCAGAGCGACAAGGTCTCTTCGATCTTGGGCGTGATGGCGCGCAGGACCAGCGGCTCGGAGGATTCGCTCAAGATCCGCTCGGCAATTGCCTTCGGCATGATGGTCGCTCCGGTTCCGGTATTCACCACCCTTGCCAGGGTCCTGACAATCTCCACCTCCGCCACCACATTCAGCGACAGCCGGGCGCGGCTGAAGGCGAGGTCGACAGCGCGGCGGACGAAATTATAGGGCGGCGGCATGAGCAGCGGCACATCGCTGAGCGCTGCCACCGGCAGAGGCGCATCGACATCCTCGATGCCGAAATCGCGATGGGCGACGAGGTAGAAATCCTCCGTCAGCAAGGGTTCGAAACGAACGCCCTTGATCGGCCCGGTGCCATGGATCAGTGCCATTTCCAGCCGGCCATTCATGATCATCTGGCTATAGGTCTGGCCAACGCTTTCGGTCAGGTGCAGGAGAATGCCCGGATGGCGCTTGCGGGTCTCGATCAGGAGGTCGGCAGAGAGTGTCGCGGCGCTGCTGAACGGAACCAGTCCCACGGATACGCGCCCGACCAGCGTTTCGCCGGCAGCCTTCACGGCCGCCTGCGCCAGATCCATTTGCCGCAGAATTGTCTGGGCGTGCCGATAAACCGCCCGACCGGCCTCGGTCATGGTCACGCCCTGCTGGCTGCGCAGCAGGAGCTTCTGCTGGAAATGATCCTCAAGGGCTGCAAGCTGCTGGCTCAGTGCCGGCTGGGCAATGTGCAGGACATCGGCCGCGCGGGTAATGCTGCCGGTGTCGACGATCACGATGAATGACTTGAGACGCCTTGTATCCATGGAATTCCATTCCTCCTGCAGCTGGCGGAATGTCGCAAGCCGGGCGCGGCATTGCAACACCTAACTGATGGACCGCGCAGCGGTTTTTCAGAAAGATACTGCAAGCGGACATGCTTGTTTTGCTTGTAGAAAAACGCCCACCAGGACGCTCCATAGGGCTTTTTTATCCATCCAGATTCAATCGGTCTTAGGCAGAGGCGTTAAGCTCCGCTAGTCTTCCTTTCACAAACAAGGGGAACATAATGTCTTTCTCTGATTACAAGACAGCACTCGTGACGGGAGGATCCGGCGGCATCGGCGCGGCGATCGTCGAGCGGCTCCGTCGGGAGAATATCGACGTCCATGTTGTCGCCCGCAATGAGGCGGCTCTCGAAGCACTGGCGGCGCGGACCGGCTGTATTCCCCATGCCATCGACGTGACGGATCGCCAGGCGCTGGCTGAACTGGCCAGCCGCGTTGAGTTCGACATTCTCGTCAACAATGCCGGCGTGGACCGGCCGAAAAAGTTTCTCGAGGCGGAGGATGGCGACATCGATCTGCTGATCGACGTCAACCTGCGTGCCGTTCTGCATCTTTGCCGCATGATCGTTCCCGGCATGGCTGCCCGCGATCGCGGTCATGTCGTCAACATTTCCTCGATTGCCGGCAACTACAATTTCGGTGGCAACTCCACCTATCATGCCACCAAGGCCGGTATTGCCATGCTGTCCAATCAGCTGCGCATCGATACCTTCGGCAAGCGTGTCCGCGTGACTGAAATCTGCCCCGGCCGCGTGGCGACCGATATCTTCAATCATGTCCATGGCGATGATCCCTCGGTGCGCGAGCGTTTCCTCGATGGTTTCGAACTGCCGCAGGCCTCTGACATCGCCGATGCCATCGCCTTTGCGATCGCAGCGCCCGTCGCCGTGAATATCGGCCATATGGAAATCACGCCGACCCTGCAGGTCATGGGCGGCCTCCAGACCGCCAAGCCGCAATCTCCATCCGGGGAGGGGCGCTCGTGAATGGTTTCGATCTCGGCGTAATTCTGGCCAATCCGGAATACGTCTCCATGCTTCTGCATGGGCTTGAGATGACCTTCATCATCGCCATCGGCTCGTGGCTGCTGGCAATGACGCTGGCTCTCGTCCTCCTGGCGATCCGATTTTCGCCGGGCCCAGTCGGCCACCGTGTGGTCGCGGCCTACGTCTCCTATCACCGCAATGTGCCGACGCTGGTGCAGCTGATGCTCTGGTATTTTGGCATCTACACCATCCTGCCCACGGCCGTTTCAGACTGGCTCGCCTATAATTCGGCGGAAATGGTGTTTGCCGTGCTGGGGCTCGGTCTTTGTCAGGCCGCTTATTTCAGTGAAGACATGCGCTCCGGCCTGCGGTCTGTCGGCCCCGGCCAGATGGAGGCAGCCCAGGCGCTTGGTCACGGTTACCTCTCGGCAATGCGTTATGTCGTGGCGCCGCAAGGCATCCGCAATGCGCTGCCTGCCCTCGTCAACCACAGTGTGTCGCTGTTCAAGAACAGCAGTCTGGCGCTGGTAATCGGTGCGCCCGAGCTTACCCATGCGATCAAGGAAGTCGAAAATCTCAGCTTCCGCACCTTCGAAATCTATCTCATCGGCACCGTGATCTATCTGGCGATCTCGCTGGTCATCATGTGGGTCGGAGCATATCTCTGCTGGCGTGCCGACCCGGCAAACGGGGGTGCACGATGATCCAGGACATGTTCGCCATCCTCGACCAGTACGGCCTGCTCCTGCTGATCGGGCAATATCCGAATGGTCCCCTCGGCGGCCTTGCCAACACGCTGATCCTGTCGGCGCTGGCTATCCTGTTTGCCTTTCCGGTCGCCATCCTGTTCGCCTTCGCCCGGCTCTCCCGTTTCCGGATCCTGCGCTGGCCGATCACGGTCCTGGTCTATGTCACGCGCGGCGTGCCGCTGCTGATGCTGATCCTGTGGTGCTACTTCCTGGTGCCGATGCTGACGGGTGTGGATGTGCCGAGCTTCGGGATCATGCTGGTGACTCTCGTCGTCTACCAGGGCGCCTTCCTGAGCGAGATCGTCCGTGCCGGGATTATTGCGCTCGGCCAGGGCCAGATGGATGCGGCGCGGGCGCTCGGTCACGGGTATTTCGGCGCGATGCGTTACGTGATCCTGCCGCAGGCGCTGTACAACATGATCCCGAGCATGCTGTCGACCTTCGTCGCGACGATCAAGGACACCACGCTCGGTTACGTCATCAATGTCCCGGATCTGACCTTCGCCGCAAGCCAGGTGAACAACCAGCTCCTGACGCAGCCATTCCAGGTCTTCCTGATCCTGGCCTTGACATATTACGTCCTGTGCTGGTCGCTGACCTGGCTGACCAATGTCGTCGAACGCCGCATCACACGCCGGCGTGCAGGTCTCAGCGTAAAGCGCCGCGACGACGTCCAACCCTTTACTTCCAGTGTAGTGGAGCCGATGCCATGACCGCCACGTCCGTTTCCACCGCGACCGATCACGCGATCCAGATTTCCAATGTCAGGAAGGCCTATGGCGATTTCGAGGTGCTGAAGGGCATCAACGCCAATGTCTCCCGCGGCGAGGTGGTCGTCATCTGCGGCCCCTCGGGTTCGGGAAAGTCGACGCTGATCCGGACCGTCAACAGGCTTGAAGAGATCAGCGCCGGCTCGATCCTCCTCGAAGGCCAGGATATCCATGCGCCGATGAAGACCCGCGAGCTGAACCGCTTGCGCAGCCGCATCGGTTTCGTCTTTCAGAACTTCAATCTCTTTCCGCATCTGTCGGTGGTCGAGAATGTTGCCATGTCTCCTGTCAAGGTGAAGGGTGTGAATCCGGCCGAAGCGCATGACAAGGCGCTGCGCTTGCTCGCCCGTGTCGGTCTGGCGGAAAAGGCGAATGCCTATCCCGCCCAGCTTTCGGGTGGCCAGCAGCAGCGCGTGGCGATTGCCCGTGCGCTTGCCATGGAGCCGCCGGTCATGCTCTTCGATGAGCCGACCTCGGCGCTGGACCCGGAAATGGTGGGCGAGGTTCTGGCCGTGATGAAATCGCTGGCTGCCGACGGTATGACGATGATGTGCGTGACCCATGAAATGGGTTTCGCCCGTGAAGTCGCCGACCATGTCTGGTTCATCGATGCCGGCGAGATCATCGAAACCGCGACGCCGGAAGATTTCTTCACCAATCCCCAGCACCCGCGCGCGCAGCGTTTTCTTTCAGACCTGCGGCACTGAAGGCTGCGGTTAGAACAGAATTCTCCTGGCCCCTGCGGGCCAGGCAGGAGAGCCATGCCCGTGATCTCTCTCGGCACGGCTCGAACACAGAATGCCTGACAATAAATCAAGGAGAACAGTCGTGAAGTGCAAGTCCATCATCCTCGGCAGCCTGCTTGCCGCATCAGCCCTCGCAACCGTCGCGAAAGCCGATACCCTCGCCGATATCGAGGCCAACAAGACCCTGCGTTGCGCCACCTTCGCCGACGTGCCGCCCTTTGCCGCACCGGACGTGAACACCCGTGAAATGGTCGGCTTCGACGTTGATCTGTGCAATGCCATCGCCCGCGAACTCGGCGTCAAGGCTGAGGTGAAGCCGGTTTCCGTCGAAGCCCGCGTGCCGGAAGTCAAGCTCGGCCGCGTCGACATCACCGTCGCCAACCTCGCTTACACCCAGAGCCGTGCGGAGCAGATCCAGTTCTCCGATCCCTACTACCTCGCCAAGGAAATGCTGATCGTGCCGGCTGACGATGCCGGAAAGTCGAAGTCCGACTATGTCGGCCAGCGCGTCGCCTCGACCAAGGGCTCGACGTCGGAAATGTCGATCAAGCTCAACAAGTCCGAGCCGCTGACCTTCCAGGACACAGCTTCCGCCTATCTCGCCGTCCAGCAGGGCAAGGCGCGCGGTATGGTCGCCAACACGATGACGACCACCAAGCTCGTCAACGAGTCCAAGATCAAGGGCAAGGAAATGCGGATGATCCCCGAGCCCATGCTCTACCAGCCAATCGGCATTGGCATGGCCAAGGACCAGCCGGCCCTGACCGCCAAGATCAACGAAGTCCTGCGCAAGCTCGATACTTCGGGCGAACTCAACCAGATCTGGGACAAGTGGCTTGGCCCGAACACCGAATACAAGATGACCCGCACCGACAAGGTCGTGCCGCTTTCCGAACTGAAGTTCGATCCGATCCCCTGATCGGCGCTGACCGCCGCCTCTGAGGCGGGTTCCGGACATCAACGAAACCAACGTGGCGGGCAGGCATGCCCGCCCGAACGATAACCTGCGAGGAAACATGGCCCATATCAAGAAGATCCCTGTCCGTCCGGCAAAGGCAGACGTCGAGGCTTTGGCGAAGTTTTCGCCTGCCACCATTCACGAAGCGCAGGGTCGCCGTGGCGCCTTGTCATCCCGCATCAAGCCGGTCGACTACCGCATGAAGCTTTGCGGCCCGGCCTTCACCGTGCGTTGCGCCCCGCGTGACAACATCATGCTGCAGCTCGCGATCAATTATGCGCAAGCTGGCGACATCATCGTCGTCTCCGGCGGCGAATATGAAGAAGCGGGATCTTTCGGCGACGTGCTCGCCAATGCCTGCCTTGCGAAGGGCATCGGCGGCTTGGTGACGGATAGCGGCGTGCGCGACAGCCTGCAGCTGCGCGATCTCGGCTTCCCGGTCTTTTCGCTCAGCCTGTGCATCAAGGGAACGGTCAAGGAAACGCTGACCTCGACGAATGATACGATCGTCATCGGCGGCGAGATTGTGCATCCGGGCGATCTGATCGTCGGCGATGCCGATGGCCTGGTCGTCGTGCGACGCGAGGAAGCAGCCGAAGTGGCGGCTCTTTCCCAGGCCCGCGAAGATGCGGAAGCCGAATATATCGCCGACTACAAGGCCGGAAAATCGGTCATCGAAGTCTCCAAGCTCGAAGCAGTCCTCGAGGCAAAGGGCCTCACGGTCGAAGCCTGACGGTTGAGCAATCGGCGTCGAGCCTTCAAGAAGAAGGCTCGACCACACAGGAGGAGATGTCGATATGACCAGTCCATTATTTGACCTGACGGGTCGTCGTGCCCTGATCACGGGTTCGTCGCAGGGCATTGGCTTTGCGCTTGCCGAGGGTTTGGCCGCGCATGGTGCCGAGGTGGTGCTGAATGGCCGTGATCGGGTAAAGCTGGATGCGGCGGTAAAGTCGCTGCGGGATGCGGGCTGTGAGGCCTCTGCCAGCGATTTCGACGTGACGGATGGCGAGGCGGTCAAGGCGGGTGTTGCCGCGATCGAGGCGGGGATCGGTCCGATCGATATCCTGATCAACAATGCCGGCATGCAGTTTCGTTCGCCTCTGGAAGACTTTCCGGCCGATCGCTGGGAGCAGCTTTTGAAGACGAATGTGTCGAGCGTGTTCTATGTCGGCCAGGCGGTGGCCCGCCACATGATCGCACGCGGTCGCGGCAAGATCGTCAACATTGCCTCGGTGCAGAGCGAACTCGCCCGTCCCGGCATCGCGCCCTACACGGCGACCAAGGGGGCGGTGAAGAACCTGACGCGCGGCATGTCGACCGACTGGGCCAAGCACGGCCTGCAGGTCAATGCGATCGCGCCGGGCTATTTCAAGACGCCGCTCAATCAGGCGCTGGTCGACAATCCGGAATTCTCCGCCTGGCTGGAGAAGCGCACGCCGGCCGGTCGCTGGGGTGATGTCGAGGAACTGGTCGGTGCGGCCGTGTTCCTCTCGTCGAATGCTTCCTCCTTCGTGAATGGACACACGCTTTATGTCGACGGCGGCATCACCATTAGTCTCTGAAGTGGCAGTCTCTGACGAGGCAGTCTCCGGCCCGGCCTATTCGCCCGGCCCGATCGTGGTCATGGGCGTGTCCGGCTGCGGCAAGTCGTCGGTCGGGGCAAGGCTTGGCGATTATCTCGATGCCGCCTTCGTCGAGGGCGACAGCCTGCATCCACCGGAGAATGTGCGCAAGATGCGGCTCGGCACGCCGCTTGACGATCAGGACCGCTGGCCCTGGCTCGACAGGATCGGTCAATTGCTGTCGGTCGGGCCGCAAGGTTCCCGGCCGGTGGTGGTTTCCTGCTCGGCGCTGAAGCGCGCCTATCGCGATCGGCTGCGGGAGTTGGCCGGCCAGCCGGTGACCTTCGTCTTCCTGCAGGGAGACCGGACGCTGCTGGCGGCGCGCATGGCCGGGCGCAACCACGACTACATGCCGCTGTCGCTGCTCGACAGCCAGCTTGCGACGCTGGAATTGCCCCAGGCGGAAGCCGACGTCGTGACGATCGACATCAATCAACCGCTCGAAGCCATCGTTGGACGGGCCATGACGGTGCTTGCGCTGCGCAAGCGAAAGACGAGCTGAACACAACAATCGGAGGACACCATGAGCAAGCCCGAACTCCTTCTGGTCGGGCCCTATCCGGAATGGGATATGGTCGAGCTGGAAGCCCATTACACGGTCCACAAACTGTATGAGGCAAGCGACCGCGACGCCTTCATCCGCAGCCATGCGGACAAGATCCGGGCGATTGCCACGCGCGGCGAGCTGGGTGCCTCGGCCGAGCTGATCGCAGCGCTGCCCAAGCTGGAGATCATCTCGGTCTACGGCGTCGGCTTCGATGCGGTCAATCTGGAGGCGGCTCGTGCCCGCGGCGTCCGCGTCACCAATACGCCTGATGTTCTGACCAATGACGTGGCCGATCTCGGGGTTGCGATGATGCTGGTGCAGTCGCGCGGCATGATCGGCGCCGAGACCTGGGTGCGTGACGGCAGCTGGGCGGCCAAGGGCCTCTATCCGCTGAAGCGCCGCGTCTGGGGTCGCAAGGCCGGCGTGCTCGGCCTCGGTCGCATCGGCTATGAAGTGGCCAAGCGCCTGAAGGGGTTCGACATGGACATCGCCTATAGCGACGTCTCGGCAAAACCCTATGCGGAGGGTATGACCTATATCGCCGATCCGGTAGAGCTTGCCCGCCATGCCGACTTCCTCTTCGTGACGCTGGCGGCTTCTCCCGACACGCGCCACATCGTCGGCCGCCAAGTGATCGAGGCGCTCGGTCCGGAAGGCATGCTGATCAACATCTCGCGCGCGTCGAACATTGACGAGGCAGCCCTGCTGGAGGCGCTGGAGAAGGGCACGCTCGGCTCAGCCGCGCTTGATGTCTTCGAAGGCGAACCGAAGCTCGATCCGCGCTTCCTGGCGCTTGAGAATGTGCTGGTCCAGCCGCATCACGCTTCTGGTACGATCGAAACCCGCAAGGCAATGGGCAAGCTGGTGCGCGACAATCTCGCCGCCCATTTTGCCGGCGCCGCCCTGCCGACCCCGGTGCTGTGAGGAGCCTTGCCATGAAAGCCATCGTCATTCATGCGGCAAAGGATCTGCGCATCGAAGAGCGCGCGGTCGAGGCGCTCGGCCCCGGCCAGGTGGAGGTCGCGATCGAGGCCGGCGGCATCTGCGGCTCGGATCTGCACTACTACAATCACGGCGGCTTCGGCACGGTCCGGATCCGCGAGCCGATGATCCTCGGCCATGAAGTGGCCGGCACGATCAAGGCGCTCGGCGCCGGCGTCTCGCATCTGGAAATCGGCGACCGTGTGGCTGTGTCCCCGAGCCGGCCCTGCAATGCCTGTGACTACTGCCTGGAAGGCAAGCAGAACCATTGCTTCAACATGCGCTTCTATGGCTCGGCCATGCCCATGCCGCATATCCAGGGGGCGTTCCGCCAGCGCCTGGTCGCGGACGCTTCGCAGTGCCACCCGGTCGATGACGGCCTCTCGATCAACGAGGCGGCGATGGCGGAACCCTTTGCGGTGACGCTGCATGCGGTGAAGCGGGCAGGGCCCTTGACCAACAAGCGCGTGCTGGTCACCGGCTGCGGGCCGATCGGGGCGCTCGCGATCATTGCAGCACGCGCCCATGGCGCACGCGAGATCGTCGCCACGGACGTGATGGATCCGGTGCTGAAGAAGGCGCTGCAGGTCGGCGCGGACCGGGTGATCAACAGCGCCGAGAACCCGGAGCGGCTTTCGGACTATACCGCCAACAAGGGCTATTTCGATGTGCAGTTCGAGGCCTCCGGCAATGAGCGCGCCATGCGCTCGGGCCTCGAAGCCCTGCGGCCGCAATCGACCCTGGTCCAGCTTGGCCTCGGCGGCGATATCTCCTTCCCGCAGAACATGGTGGTGGCCAAGGAGATCGAACTCAAGGGCACCTTCCGCTTCCACGAGGAGTTCGGCCTTGCGGTCGATCTGATCAACCGGCGCCGCGTCGATCTCGCACCGCTTCTGACCGGCACCTATCCGCTGGAAGATGCGGTCCGCGCCTTCGAGGTGGCGGGCGACCGGACGCAGTCGATGAAGGTTCAGCTCGCGTTCTGATCACGCAATAGACGATAGGGAAGTGACATGCAGCAAGCGGAAATCGGCCTGATCGGTCTCGGGGTCATGGGCTCCAATCTCGTCCTCAACATTGCCGAGAAGGGCAATCGGATCGCGGTGTTCAACCGCACGCCGGCGCGCACGGACGAGTTCCTTGGCGAGGCGGGCGATCTGGCCGGGCAGATCATTGGCTGCCACACGATCGAGGAATTTGTCGCCGCCATCCGCCCGCCGCGGCCGATCATCATCATGATCAAGGCCGGCGAAGCGGTCGACCAGCAGATCGCGGCCCTCATGCCGTATCTGGCGAAGAACGACATCATGATCGATGCCGGCAATGCCAATTTCCGCGACACGGTCGCGCGCTTCGAGCGTCTGGCCGGCACCGACTTCACCTTCATCGGCATGGGGGTCTCGGGCGGTGAGGAGGGCGCGCGCCATGGTCCCTCGATCATGGTCGGCGGCTTGGAGGATAGCTGGAAGCGCGTCGAGCCGGTGCTGACCTCGATTGCCGCCCGCTTCAATGACGAGCCTTGCGTCGCCTGGCTCGGCACGGATGGCGCTGGCCAATTCGTCAAGACGATCCACAACGGTATCGAATATGCCGACATGCAGATGATCGCCGAGATCTACGGCATCCTGCGCGACGGCCTGAACCTGTCGGCGCCCGAGATCGGCGAGATCTTCGGCACCTGGAACAAGGGCCGCCTCAATTCCTACCTGATCGAGATCACCGAGAAGGTGCTGAAGGCGACCGACCCGGAAACCGGCAAGCCGATGGTCGATGTGATCGTCGATTCCGCCGGCCAGAAGGGCACCGGCAAGTGGTCGGCGATCGAGGCGCAGAACCTTGCGGTCGCGGCCACCGGCATCGAGGCGGCAGTCGCCGGCCGCGTGCTCTCGTCGCTGCGCTCGGAGCGCCTCGCCGCCGAAACCCTGTTTGGCCTGCCGGCCGTCACCGACGCGCCGAAGGACCGCGCCGCCTTCATCGCCGATCTGGAAAACGCGCTGCTTGCCGCCAAGATCGCGGCCTATGCGCAAGGCTTTGCCGTGATGTCTGCCGCCTCGGCCAAGTTCGGCTGGTCGCTGCCCATGCCGACGATCGCCCGCATCTGGCGCGCCGGCTGCATCATCCGCTCGCAATTCCTCGATGAAATCACCTCGGCCTTCACCAGGGATCCCGGCGTTGCCAATCTCGT
Organism: Rhizobium sp. SL42; assembly: GCF_021729845.1. Lineage (NCBI taxonomy): Bacteria > Pseudomonadati > Pseudomonadota > Alphaproteobacteria > Hyphomicrobiales > Rhizobiaceae > Rhizobium > Rhizobium sp. SL42. The sequence goes on along the minus strand of NZ_CP063397.1, from coordinate 3,225,773 downwards.
CATCACACCGGCCTTCTCGGCCATGGTCAAGGAAACCGACGGCGCGCTGCGCCGGGTCGTGTCGCACGCCGCCCTGTCCGGCCTGCCGGTTCCGGCACTCTCCTCGGCGCTTGCGTATTTCGATACCTACCGCCGCGGCCGCGGCACCGCCAACCTCATCCAGGCCCAGCGCGACTTCTTCGGCGCCCATGGCTTCGAAAGGACAGACGGAAAGGATATCCATCACGGGCCCTGGGCCGGCCAGTTGGGCTGAACGGTGTCGTGCGTACAAACCGGCAGTACGCTTACAACTTGGCTTTTGCCGTTCAATACAAAACGATGTGTTGCACATCGGCGCTACGGGCTAGACTTGGCGAGTATCATCTCGATCCGTCGATGACAGAGGCAAGACCTAGGACAGCTAAGGCATTTCCTAGAGCAAAGTGTCTCGGCCCGGCGAGGAAATGGACGGCAAGGTGAAGACCTTTCTCGACAGCCCATGGGGGCCAATCTCTGGGTCGATGATAGCTAACTCAAGGTGTCAAGGCGCAGTGGGCGCATTGTCTCTGTCGCGTTCATCTTCGAGGTGAGCGTCAACATCTACGGCCCGGCGCAAAGTGTTTGGCATGGAGATCGGCACATTGTTGTTGCACGTGGCATAACCGACAACGCAGCTTGCTACGTCGCCTGGTGCGCAATTGGCATCGTGCGCACGGTGGCCTAGTATCCAAAACCCCCATCAGTCGCGGCGGCATTGACCGCGCTAACCTGTCGAGGTTCTACATCGAGTACAAGTCTCCATGCCATCAGAGCTCCGCAGCCAACGATACATAGATCAAATGCCGCCTCGGCGTAACAGGGGCGATATTTCCATTTAGGTAGGCAGAGAAGGAGCTGCATATGCTGATTTTCTACGGCTAGGGCCTTGGATCCGTTGTAAAATAGCCTGAGAGTGTTACAGGCGAGAGGCAGGTTTGGAAGTAGCAAGAAGACGTGCGAATCTATCCCCCGAAGCATCCTGATGGTGGCCGCGCTTTCGTCGTCGGGGGCATGTATCGTCGCCTCAAAGGTTTTCCTTCAGCAGAACCTCGATACGGATCTTTTCCTGCGATGCGATCAACTCCCGCTGCTCAAGCCTGGCACGCATGATGCGGATGGCACTTCTCACGGCGTGGCTCGGATCCTGGGCGATGATCGCGTCAATCCGGTCATCCTTCAGCGCCCCCTCATTGAAGGGGGTTCGTTCGTGGACCACGATCGTCAATGCGCGCGGATCCTGGACCTCCTCGATCGCGATCAAGGGTACACGCGCCTCTGAACTCAGGACATAGACCGCCCGGACATCCGGATGATTCTCGAGAAGTCGGCGGATGACCAGTCGCGCCCGTCTTTCGTCACCATAGGTTTCCAGTGACGGCAAGGAGACGAGATTTGGAAACTGCTGGTTGACTATGCTGTCGAACCCAAGCCGGCGCTCGATACTGTCCTGTGCCATCATGGTATCCGCGACGACCATGATCTTGCCCGTCCTGTTTCCCAGGAAACGCCCGACGATCTTGCCAGCCGTGGCCCCGGCGGCAAAATTGTCGACGCCGACGAAATCCGCCGTCGGCAGCTTCTCCTGGCCGGAGAGGAACTGCACCACCTTGATGCCGCGCTCGATCAGGCGGGCCATGGCATCGCGCACCTGCGGCGATTCCGGAGCCATGATTGCGACGCCGTCGACCTGCTCGGGATCGAGGGCGGAGAGATATTTCGCCAGGGCATGCGGATCGCTGACCGGCAGTTGCGCCACATCGATATCGGTGAGGTCACCGTGCAGCGCCTCGCGCGCTTCCGCGACCTGGGCCATCAGTTCCTGCAGATACTGGTCGCCGGCAAGCGGCAGCACGAAGCGGAAGCGATAGGTCCTGTTACGCGCCAGGTTCACCGCTGCCGGATTGCGCACGAAGCCGATCCGGCCGATCGCCTCGTTCACGAGGCGTGCCGCCTTTTCGCTCACATTCGGGCGATCGTTCAGCACGCGATCGACCGTGGCAAGGCTGACGCCTGCGGCTTCCGCGAGGTCTTTGGCGGTGGGTCTCATGAGGCCTTTCAAATGGCTGTGCGTGACGTCTACGAAAGACTTTTCCAACAAATTCAAACCAAAAGCAAGAAATTGAGGTGCGCACCTCAAAATTAACTTGCGTTGAGGTGCGCACCTCAATTATACGATATGCAGTGTCGAGGAGAGCGGCCGCACATGGTTTGCGTATGCCGTCGACGCCATCGGATCGGGGAGGGAAGGCCTCGGATCCCATGGGATTTCGCATTGCATTTTTTGCCCTGGAGGGGCGTTGCAGGTGTGCCGATGGAGGTCGGGACATCGTTTTGGGAGGAGAACGTCATGACATCCGCATTCCTGAAGTCGACAGTCGCAGCCGGCGCCCTGATCTGGGCCAGCCTGTCCGGCGCAGGGGCTGCCAAGGCCGAGGACCTGACCCTATGCTGGGCCGCCTGGGACCCGGCCAATGCCTTGGTCGAACTATCAAAGGATTTTGAGGCCAAGTCCGGCCACAAGATGAAATTCGAATTCGTGCCCTGGCCGAATTTCGCCGACCGCATGCTCAACGAGCTCAATTCCGGCGGCAAGCTCTGCGATCTGATGATCGGCGACAGCCAGTGGATCGGTGGTGCGGCCGAGAACGGCCAATATGTGAAGCTCAATGATTTCTTCGCCAAGGAAGGGATCAAGATGGAGGACTTCATCCCGGCGACCGTCGTCGGTTATGCCGAATGGCCGAAGAATTCACCGAACTACTGGGCGCTGCCGGCCTTCGGCGATGTCGTCGGCTGGACCTATCGCAAGGACTGGTTCTCGCGTCCCGAACTGCAGGCCGAATTCAAGACGAAATACGGCCGTGATCTGGCCGTCCCGAAGACCTTTGCCGAACTCAAGGATATCGCCGAGTTCTTCCAGGGACGCGATATCGATGGCAAGAAGGTCTATGGCGCCGCGATCTATACCGAGCGCGGCTCGGAAGGCATCACCATGGGCGCCATGGACGTGCTCTATTCCTTCGGCTTCCAGTATGAAAACCCCGACAAGCCCTATGATCTCGAAGGCTTCGTCAACTCTGCGCAGTCGATCGCCGGCCTCGAATACTACAAGGCGCTCTACGACTGCTGCACGCCGCCCGGCTCTTCAGACACCTACATGTCCGAGAACATCGACGCCTATAAGTCCGGCCAGGTGGCGCTGCAGATGAACTTCGCCTTCATCTGGCCGGGCATCCATGCCGACGCCAATGTCGGCGGCGACAAGTCGGGCTACTTTCCCAATCCGGCGGGCCCCGACGGCAAGCAGTTCGCCCAGCTCGGCGGGCAGGGCATCTCGGTGGTCGCAGCCTCCTCCAAGCAGGATGCGGCGCTCGAATACATCAAATGGTTCGCTCAGCCGGAAATCCAGAACAAGTGGTGGTCGCTCGGCGGCTATTCCGCCCTGCGCTCCGTCGTCGAGGATCCGGGCTTTGCCACCAGCCAGCCCTATGCGCAGACCTTCCTCGATTCCATGGCGATCGTGAAGGACTTCTGGGCCGAGCCGTCCTATGCCTCGCTGCTGCAGGCCTCCCAGAAGCGCTTCCACGATTATGTTGTGGCCGGCCAGGGTACCGCCAAGGAAGCGATGGACGGGCTAGTCAAGGACTGGACCGAAGTCTTCGAGGACGAAGGCAAGATCTGATCCAAAGAGCCTCGATCCGCTTATGGCGGACAAGATGCAATCGCAGGGCAGGTCGTCTGATCGGCCGGCCCTGCCGGATGCAACTGATATCTCTGGGGGAAACCCATGTCCGACACTGCCATCGACCGCATCGCCCGCGCGACGCCCCCGCCTGTGGCGAAACGCCTCTCCGGTCTCTCGGACCGTGCCATCGCCTGGCTCTTCGTCACGCCCTCGATCGTGCTGCTGCTCGCGATCAACATCTTTCCGCTGATCTGGACGGTCCGGCTGAGTTTCACCAATTTCCGCGTCAATCGCCCCAACGAGGTGCCGGAATTCGTCGGTTTGCGCAACTATGCCCGCATCCTGACCGATGGCGACATCTGGCTGACCATGCAGGCGACCGCGCATTTTCTGCTCTGGACCATCGCGCTTCAGGTGCTGATCGGCTTTTCGCTCGCCTATCTGATCAACAAGAAGTTCCGCGGCAATGATCTCTGGACGACGATCATCGTGCTGCCGATGATGCTCAGCCCCGCCGTGGTCGGCAATTTCTGGACATTCCTCTACCAGCCGCAGATCGGTCTGTTCAATTATGTCGTCAGCTTCTTCACCGGCATCGACCCATCAGCCTTTTCGATGATCGGCGATGTCTCGCTCGCCCCCTGGGCGATCATCATCGTCGACACCTGGATGTGGACGCCCTTCGTCATGCTGATCTGCCTCGCCGGTCTGCGCTCGATCCCCGACAGTATCTATGAAGCCGCCGAATGTGACCGCGCCAGCAAATGGCGTCAGTTCTGGACCATCACCATTCCGCTCGTCCTGCCCTTCCTGATGCTGGCCATCCTGTTTCGCGGCATCGAGAACTTCAAGATGTTCGACCTCGTCGTGCAGCTGACCGGAGGTGGCCCGGGCTCGGTTACCGAACTCACCTCGATCAACCTCAAGCGCGAGGCCTTCGAGAAGTGGCGCACAGGTTATGCCTCGGCTTATGCGGTCATCCTTTTCGTCACGGTCTTCGGCCTCGCCTCGATCTATGTGAAGGCGCTGAACAAGGTGAAAGAACGATGAGCTATTCCGTCACCGAACCCTCCGTGCGGCAGAAGTGGTTCGCCGGCATCCTCGTGATCTTCTACGCCGTCGTCACCATCATGCCGCTGATCTGGATCATCACGACCGGCTTCAAGAGTCCGTCGGATTCGATAGCCTATCCGCCGAAAGTTCTCTTCCAGCCGACGCTGGAAGGCTATGTGAACCTCTTCACCACCCGCACCCGCGTCTCCGATGCTGATCTTCAGGCACTCGGCGAGCCGAAGACCTGGTATGAGGCGCTGGTGCGCAAGGACGGCCTGATCATCGCCGGCCCCTCGCGCTTCGGCGAGCGCTTCACCAATTCGGTGGTCATTGGCTTCGGATCCACCTTCCTCTGCATCGTGCTGGGTACGGCAGCAGCCTACGCCTTCTCGCGCTTCAAGGTGCCGTTCAAGGATGATCTCCTGTTCTTTATTCTGTCTACCCGGATGATGCCGCCGATCGCCGTCGCCATCCCGATCTTCCTGATGTACCGCCAGCTAGGCTTGAGCGACACGCATCTCGGCATGATCCTCCTCTATACGGCGGTCAATCTCTCGCTCTCGGTCTGGCTGCTCAAAGGCTTCATCGACGAGATCCCGATCGAATACGAGGAGGCGGCGTTGATCGACGGCTACACCCGCTTCCAGGCCTTCTACAAGGTGGTTTTGCCCCAGGCCGTCACCGGCATCGCTTCGACCGCGATCTTCTGCCTGATTTTCGCCTGGAACGAATATGCCTTCGCCGTGCTCCTGACCTCCGGCACCGCCCAGACCGCGCCGCCCTTCATCCCCACCATCATCGGGGTGAGCGGCCAGGACTGGCCGGCGGTTGCCGCCGGCGCCACGCTCTTCCTCATCCCGGTCGTCGTCTTCACGATCCTGTTGCGCAAACACCTCCTGCGCGGGATCACCTTTGGAGCGGTGCGCAAATGAGCCGGTTCTTGCAGGGCCTGCGCCACTTCCGGCGCAACGAATGGGAATTGCTCGCGTCGGCGCTGATCGCGCTCGGCGTGGTCATGATGATGCAGCCTTTCGCGCTTGTCCTCTATTCCTGGTCTTTTCTCGTGACGCTGATCGGAACCGTGATGTTCATCATCGTCAGCCATTTCCCGGAGTAATCATGGCGCAGATCCGTATTGAAAACGTGCGCAAGGAATTCGGCAGCTTCACCGCTGTCCAGTCCTCCAGCTTCACAATCGAGGATGGCGAGTTCTTCATGCTGCTCGGCCCTTCCGGCTGCGGCAAGACCACCACCTTGCGCATGATGGCGGGGCTGGAACTGCCGACCAGCGGCGAGATCTATATCGATGGCGAGGAGGTCGGCATGAAGCCGGCAAGCCAGCGCGACATCGCCTTCGTCTTCCAGATGTTCGCGCTCTATCCGCACATGAATGTCCGCCGCAACATCTCCTATCCGCTCTTGAGCCAGGGCGTGCCGAAGACCGAGGTCAGGACCCGCGTCGAGGAGGTCGCCCGCATCCTCAAGATCGAGGACATCCTCGACAAGCCGGTCGGTGGCCTCTCCGGTGGCGACCGCCAGCGGGTGGCGCTCGGCCGCGCCATTGTCCGCCGGCCCAAGGCCTTCTTCATGGACGAGCCGCTCGGCGCACTGGATGCCGAGTTCCGCGAGCACATGGCGGAAGAATTGCGGGCGCTTCACGACCGCATGGGCGCCACCACCGTCTACGTCACCCACGACCAGCTGGAGGCCATGCAGATGGGCGACAAGATCGTCGTCATGAATCATGGTGTCGTCGAGCAGTTCGGCTTGCCGCAGCAGATCTACGACTGGCCGGCCACCCGCTTCGTCGCCAATTTCATCGGCTCGCCCTCGATGAATTTTCTCGACTTCGACGGCATGGTCGGCATCGGCAGCGATCACGTCACCCTTGATGGCCATCGCTTCGCCATTCCCGTGTTGCGCCAGGGCGCCGAAGGCCGGCTGACGCTCGGGGTGCGCCCCGAACACATCAGGTTTTCCGACGCCTCGCCCTATCGCGGCCGGGTCATCGCCACCGAATACCTCGGCACGACCCAGATCGTCACGCTGAAGACCGCCAATGGCGACATCAAGGCCCGCATCTCATCCGCTGTCCCGGTGAAGGCCGGCGAGACCGTCGGTCTCGAATTCGACAGCCGAACGCTGACGGTCTTTGCCGGCGAACGCGGCCATGCTTTGCTGTCGGCCGGCAATGAGGGAGTGCTGCGTCATGGCTGAGATCACCCTTCACAATGTCACCAAGCGCTTCGGCAATCATGTCGCCCTCGACAATGTCTCGATGACCGTGCCGGACGGTTCCTTCGTCGTGCTGCTGGGCCCGACCGGCGCCGGCAAAACGACGACGCTGCGGCTGATTTCCGGGCTTGAGCGCCCCGACAGCGGCGAGATCCTGATCGACGGGCGCCCCACGCAGGGCCTCACTCCGGCCGAACGCAACGTCGCCATGGTCTTCCAGCAATATTCGCTCTACCCGCATCTGACGGTGCGCGAAAACCTGGAATTCCCGCTCAAATCGCCGCTGCTCAAGACGCCGAAGGACGAGATCGACAGCAAGGTCAAAGCCATCGCCGATATCCTGCAGATCGGCCACAAGCTCGACAACAAGGCAACAGCACTCTCCGGCGGCGAGATGCAGCGCGTCTCGATCGGCCGCGCTTTGGTACGCAATCCGCAGATCTATCTGATGGACGAACCCTTGAGCTCTCTCGACGCCAAGCTCCGGGCGGACCTGCGCATCGAACTGAAGAATATCCAGGCCAATCTTGGCGCGACGCTGCTTTACGTCACCCATGACCAGGTCGAGGCCATGACCATGGCGACCCATGTCGGCGTTCTGCATCACGGCCGCCTCGTCCAGTTCGGCTCGCCGCGTGAGGTCTATGAACAGCCGGTCAGCATCTATGCCGCCGCCCGCCTCGGCCAGCCACGGATCAATATCCTCCCCGCCGATGCTTTCCCTGGAGCCCCGCCGCGCGCCGTTTCCATGGGCCTCAGGCCCGAGCATATCCGCCAGGGGGCAGGCGAGGAGAGCCTCGTGCACCGGGTCGAGCGGTTGGGCGACCAGACCCGCCTGCACCTGTCGTTTCGGGGCTTGAGCCTTGTCACGGTCACGGAACCCCACACGGCCTTGCGCGATGGCGACATCGTCAAGATCGAGCCCAGCAACCCGCTTTATTTCGACGCCGACGGTCTGCGTCTCGCTTGAAGGAGTTTTTCCAATGGCACAGTTCATCAACAAACGGGAAGACGTGGTCATCGAGGCGGTCGAGGGCCTGCTCGCGACCTCCGCCGTGCCGCTCGCAAGGCTCGATGGTTACCCGCATATCCGCGTCGTCGTGCGCGCCGATTGGGACCGCTCGAAGGTCGCCCTGGTCTCCGGCGGTGGTTCCGGCCATGAACCGGCCCATGCCGGCTTCGTCGGCGCGGGCATGCTGACTGCCGCCGTCTGTGGCGATGTCTTTGCCTCGCCAAGCGTCGATGCGGTGCTCGCCGGCATCCTCGCCGTCACCGGCCCGGCCGGTTGCCTGCTGATCGTCAAGAACTATACCGGCGACCGCCTCAATTTCGGTCTCGCTGCGGAACGGGCCCGCGCCTTCGGGCTCAACGTCAACATTGTCATCGTCGACGACGACATCGCCCTGCCGGACCTGCCCCAGGCCCGAGGTGTCGCAGGCACGCTCTTCGTCCACAAGATTGCCGGTGCGCTTGCCGAAAACGGCGCCGATCTCGACACGGTCACCGCAGCCGCCCGCCGCGTCATTTCGGGCACCCGCAGCATCGGCATGTCGCTCGACACCTGCACCGTACCGGGCTCGCCGAAGGAGGATCGTATCCCGAAGGGCATGGCGGAACTTGGCCTTGGTATCCATGGCGAGGCTGGTGTCGAGCAGGTTCATTATTCTGGCGCGCAATCGGCGATGGCGGCCGTCGCCGGGAAGCTCAAGGCCGCAGTCGGTGAGCGGAACCATGTGGCGCTGATCAACAATCTTGGCGGCACATCCATTCTCGAAATGTCGGTTCTGACACATGAACTCATTCGATCGGAGATCGGTTCTCACGTAAGTCACGTTGTCGGCCCAGCAGCCATGATGACGTCACTCGACATGCGTGGCTTCTCGATCTCGCTTTATCCGGCTGACGACGAGGATCTTGCATGCCTTGCAATGCCTGTGGGTCCGTCCGCATGGCCCGGCCTTGCCACGGTCGACCCGGTTAGGGTCATGGGTCTTTCCGACGGGCTGACGCCGATCATGCCTCTTCCATCAAACCACAAACCGACGCGCGACTTTCTGGTTGATTGCTGTGAAGTCATGATTGCCGCGGAGCAGACGCTGAATGCTCTCGATGCAAAATCAGGCGACGGAGATACCGGTTCGACGCTTGCGGGCGCCGCACGGGCGCTGATCAGCGCGATGGATCGCCTGCCGCTTTCCGATCACACGCAGTTGCTGCGGGCGATCGGTCTCGAACTCAGCCAGACCATGGGCGGTTCCTCTGGCGTCTTGCTCGCGATCTTCTTTGCAGCAGCCGGTGACGGGGCCTCGAGCGGTTTGCCGATTCGCGAAGCGTTGAAGGCAGGGCTTGGCCGAATGCAGGAAATTGGTGGGGCCAAGGTCGGCGACCGCACAATGGTGGATGCCCTCGCGCCGGCACTCGACAGTCTGAACGACGGCTTTTCGCAGGCCGCCAGTGCCGCTCGAAAGGGGGCGGACGGAACCGCTGGAATGAGCCGAGCCAAGGCCGGACGCGCAGCCTATGTCAATGCGCGACAACTCGAAGGGAACAATGATCCGGGGGCGGAGGCCGTGGCGCGCCTCTTCGAATTCCTGGCATCGCGCAAATGATGAATGAAGGGGCACACGACGAGGTGTGTGCAAGCACGTGTCTTGGGGCGAATATCTGGCCCATTTCTTCATCAAATTAGCGGCCTTCTGGGCGGGACTGTCTTCCGTAGGATGCACGTCGAACTGAACTGATGGGATGGATGCCCCCTCCGGCAGGCATCATACGGGGGCATCCACCCCATCAGTTCATTCCGTATGGGCGCGGTTGATGGAGAAGCCGGGCAGGAGAGCCAGCGCCCGATACCAATTGCCGAGATTGCAGTAGACCCGTCCATCGACGCGGGCGAGCATATTGTCGAAGACTACGGCGCTCCCGCAACCACTCTTTGGTTGACGCCAAGAGGGGCTACAGCCGTTCACCGATCGCTGCACCCTCGAGGATGCGGTGGACGGAAAGCACTTCCGCCAGCATGTCGCGCACGCGCCTTTTCTGATTGAGCGAGGCGGCCGGGTCCTGGAAGATCATCTGCATCTTGGGGCGGACGGAACGCGGTAAACCCCGCGCGACCGCCGTGTGGAAATTTTAGCGACGTGGCGATTTCAGACCAGGGTGAAATCACTGTGCTCAAGTGAGGTTCCTGCCGTCAATCGAGCGAAGACGACCGGATCGATCAGACCGCTACCGTCTGCATCGTAGAAGATGTTGCCCGAGCTTTGATCGTAGAGGATCCGCTGATCCTCGTTGGTCGCTTCGGTTCCCCGCCCGAAGGCAGACCCAAGCAGTTGCCCAAGATAATCATCGTCACCGAAGACATCGGCGTCGAGCAGGATCGTGTCTGCCGCCGCGTTGAAGTCTGCGATCGTGTCGGCATTGCCGTCACCAAAGACGTCAAAGTAGAAGGTGTCCTCGCCCGTTCCGCCGATGAGGGTGTCATTGCCCTCGCCACCGGAGAGCCGGTCATTGCCGTCGAGGCCGCTCAGGATGTCGTCGCCCGCGCCGCCCGTGAGAACATTGGCCAGCGTGTTGCCCGTGCCGACAAAGCCACCCGTGCCGTCGAAGGTCAGGTTCTCGACATGCGCACCCAGCGTATAAGCCGCAAGCGTCGTGAACACCGTGTCCGTCCCGGCCGAGACGAGTTCCGTCACGACGTCGCCGATGTCGTCGACATAATAGCTGTCGTTGCCGACGCCGCCGGCCATCTTGTCGGCGCCACCTTCGCCATCGAGCAGGTCGTTGCCGATGCCGCCCACCAGGCTGTCATTGCCGAGCCCGCCATAGAGGAAGTCGTTGCCGGCCGCACCGTCCAGAACGTCGGCGCCCGCACCGCCCGTCATCCGGTTGGCATCCGCACTGCCGATCCCCTTGAAGGCACCGCTGCCCACATATTCCAGATTGTCGACATAGGCCGACAGCGTGAAGCTCGATGCCGACACACGCACCGTATCCACACCGCCGTTCACCGCTTCCGTCACAACGTCCTTCGCCGAGTCCACGACATAGATGTCGTCGCCAGCGCCGCCGCTCATCGCATCGTTGCCCGTGCCGCCGTCGAGGATGTCGCTCAAAGCGCCACCGATCAACCGGTCGTCACCCGCTTCGCCATAAAGCCTGTTCTCGCCGCCGCCGCCATTCAGCGTGTCGTTGCCCGCACCGCCATAGATCGTGTCATTGCCGATCCCGCCGACGATGCTGTTGGCCAGCGTGTTGCCGATGCCCGTAAAGGACGACGTGCCCGTATAGACCAGACCCTCGATCCAGGCGCCCAGCGTGTAACGTTCCAGCGTCGTGCGGATCGTATCGATACCACCCGTCGAGATCTCGATTGCCGCGTCGCCGATATTGTCGACGATATAGGTGTCGTTGCCGGCCCCGCCGGTCATGTCGTCCTCGCCCTCGCCACCATCCAGCGTGTCGTTGCCCGAGGAGGCGATCAGCACGTCGTGGCCGAGGCCACCGCGCAGCGTGTCATTGCCACCGCCGCCGCTGATCCGGTCGGTGCCGTCAGTCCCCGTCAGGGTCTGCGCCTTGGTCGAGCCTGTAATGATGTTGTAGGTCGGCGCCGTCTCGTCGTTGAGGATCGTCATCGTCGCCGTCGATGGCCCACGCCAGAGGCCTTCCGAAAGCGCGCCGAGCACGACCGAGAAGGTCTCGTCCGCCTCGTATTTTGTGTCGCCGCGAAGCGTGATGCTGATCGTCTTTGCCGTCTCGCCGGCCGCAAAGCTCAGGACACCGCTCGTCACACCCAGAATGTCGGCAAAGTTCGCCGGCCGCGTGCCGGAGCCTGCCACCGACCAGGCCACCGTCTCGACATCGTCAGACGCCATGGTCAGCGCAACCGTGAAGGTCACCGTCTGCTCGACCGCATCGCCTTCAGCAACACTTGGCGCATCCGCCACGATCGAAACCTCCGGCACGAAGTCGCCGGGCTTGATCAGGAAGGCCGCCGTGCGATCGATGCCGGCTGCGTCCCGGAACGTCTCGACACCGGTGACCGCATCAGAACCGATCAGCGTGCCCATGAAGCGGAAGGTCGCCGTCGCGATGTCGTAGATCCAGCTGATGTTCGCCCAGAGATCGCCGAAATAGACAAAATCGTCGCCGTCACCGCCCTCGATCGTGTCCGCGCCCGTCCCGCCGATGAGGGTGTCATTGCCCTCGCCACCGGAGAGCCGGTCATTGCCGTCGAGGCCGCTCAGGATGTCGTCGCCCGCGCCGCCCGTGAGAACATTGGCCAGCGTGTTGCCCGTGCCGACAAAGCCACCCGTGCCGTCGAAGGTCAGGTTCTCGACATGCGCACCCAGCGTATAAGCCGCAAGCGTCGTGAACACCGTGTCCGTCCCGGCCGAGACGAGTTCCGTCACGACGTCGCCGATGTTGTCGACATAATAGCTGTCGTTGCCGACGCCGCCGGCCATCTTGTCGGCGCCACCTTCGCCATCGAGCAGGTCGTTGCCGATGCCGCCCACCAGGCTGTCATTGCCGAGCCCGCCATAGAGGAAGTCGTTGCCGGCCGCACCGTCCAGAACGTCGGCGCCCGCACCGCCCGTCATCCGGTTGGCATCCGCACTGCCGATCCCCTTGAAGGCACCGCTGCCCACATATTCCAGATTGTCGACATAGGCCGACAGCGTGAAGCTCGATGCCGACACACGCACCGTATCCACACCGCCGTTCACCGCTTCCGTCACAACGTCCTTCGCCGAGTCCACGACATAGATGTCGTCGCCAGCGCCGCCGCTCATCGCATCGTTGCCCGTGCCGCCGTCGAGGATGTCGCTCAAAGCGCCACCGATCAACCGGTCGTCACCCGCTTCGCCATAAAGCCTGTTCTCGCCGCCGCCGCCATTCAGCGTGTCGTTGCCCGCACCGCCATAGATCGTGTCATTGCCGATCCCGCCGACGATGCTGTTGGCCAGCGTGTTGCCGATGCCCGTAAAGGACGACGTGCCCGTATAGACCAGACCCTCGATCCAGGCGCCCAGCGTGTAACGTTCCAGCGTCGTGCGGATCGTATCGATACCACCCGTCGAGATCTCGATTGCCGCGTCGCCGATATTGTCGACGATATAGGTGTCGTTGCCGGCCCCGCCGGTCATGTCGTCCTCGCCCTCGCCACCATCCAGCGTGTCGTTGCCCGAGGAGGCGATCAGCACGTCGTGGCCGAGGCCACCGCGCAGCGTGTCATTGCCACCGCCGCCGCTGATCCGGTCGGTGCCGTCAGTCCCCGTCAGGGTCTGCGCCTTGGTCGAGCCTGTAATGATGTTGTAGGTCGGCGCCGTCTCGTCGTTGAGGATCGTCATCGTCGCCGTCGATGGCCCACGCCAGAGGCCTTCCGAAAGCGCGCCGAGCACGACCGAGAAGGTCTCGTCCGCCTCGTATTTTGTGTCGCCGCGAAGCGTGATGCTGATCGTCTTTGCCGTCTCGCCGGCCGCAAAGCTCAGGACACCGCTCGTCACACCCAGAATGTCGGCAAAGTTCGCCGGCCGCGTGCCGGAGCCTGCCACCGACCAGGCCACCGTCTCGACATCGTCAGACGCCATGGTCAGCGCAACCGTGAAGGTCACCGTCTGCTCGACCGCATCGCCTTCAGCAACACTTGGCGCATCCGCCACGATCGAAACCTCCGGCACGAAGTCGCCGGGCTTGATCAGGAAGGCCGCCGTGCGATCGATGCCGGCTGCGTCCCGGAACGTCTCGACACCGGTGACCGCATCAGAACCGATCAGCGTGCCCATGAAGCGGAAGGTCGCCGTCGCGATGTCGTAGATCCAGCTGATGTTCGCCCAGAGATCGCCGAAATAGACAAAATCGTCGCCGTCACCGCCCTCGATCGTGTCCGCGCCCGTCCCGCCGATGAGGGTGTCATTGCCCTCGCCACCGGAGAGCCGGTCATTGCCGTCGAGGCCGCTCAGGATGTCGTCGCCCGCGCCGCCCGTGAGAACATTGGCCAGCGTGTTGCCCGTGCCGACAAAGCCACCCGTGCCGTCGAAGGTCAGGTTCTCGACATGCGCACCCAGCGTATAAGCCGCAAGCGTCGTGAACACCGTGTCCGTCCCGGCCGAGACGAGTTCCGTCACGACGTCGCCGATGTTGTCGACATAATAGCTGTCGTTGCCGACGCCGCCGGCCATCTTGTCGGCGCCACCTTCGCCATCGAGCAGGTCGTTGCCGATGCCGCCCACCAGGCTGTCATTGCCGAGCCCGCCATAGAGGAAGTCGTTGCCCGCCGCTCCGTCCAGAACATCGGCGCCCGCACCGCCCGTCATCCGGTTGGCATCCGCACTGCCGATCCCCTTGAAGGCACCGCTGCCGACATAGTCCAGATTGTCGACATAGGCCGACAGCGTGAAGCTCGATGCCGTCACCCGCACCGTGTCGACGCCGCCGTTCAACGCTTCTGTGATCACATCCTTGGCCGAGTCGACGAAATAGATGTCATCGCCTGCACCGCCGCTCATCGCATCGTTGCCCGTGCCACCGTCGAGGATGTCGCTCTGCGCCCCGCCGATCAGACGATCGTCGCCTGCCTCGCCGTAGAGCGTGTTCTCGCCGCCGCCGCCCTGGATCGTGTTGGCGAGCACATTGCCCGTCGCGGTCCAAGTCACTGCGCCAGTCTGGATGAGGACCTCGATCCAATTGCCAAGGACGTAGCTGGACAGGGTGGTGCGGATCGTATCGGTGCCCACTGCGGAGGTCTCGACGACGACATCGCCGATATCGTCGACCACATAGGAGTCGTTGCCAGCACCGCCCGACATTTCGTCGGCGCCTTCGCCGCCGTTGAGCGTGTCATCGCCATTTCCGCCGAGAAGTATGTCGTTGCCAGCAAGACCATTGATCACATCGTTGCCGGAACCGGCCTCGAGCCGGTTTGCCAGTTCGTTTCCGCTGATCCGATCATTCCCTGCGCCGGTGATCGCGTTTTCGATCCAGGCCCCGCGGGCGATCGAAATGTTCAGCGTCATGCTGTTGCCGGAGGAGAAAGTTCCCGGAGCGAGATTGACGGTGCTGGCGGCACTCCAGCCGGACAAGTTCAGCGTGTCATTGCCGTTGGCATCCCATATGCACAGGATCGGATTGAGGTTTTTGCTAAAATTGTAGATCGACGCGGTGGCTCCGATGACGTTGGAGCCGAACCCGTAAACCGTATCACCGGTGCGCGTCGTCGTATCGGCGCCGTAAATCCTCTGGATCGCCATGATGTCGTTCATCATGGGTGTTTGAGGACTGTAAAGCTTGCCATCGGCGCCGACCCAGTCGGCCCAGGCCACCAGCCCTTGACCATTGACCTTACCCGTCCCCCAGGACGGTCCAAAGTAGGACATGATCGAGTAGACGGTCGAGTCCTGATAAGATGACGGCTGGTCTGCAGTACCGTTGTAATCGCCCATATGTTCGAGGCCGATCGCATGGCCGATCTCATGGACGAAGGTCGCGAAACCGTGATTGCCGATTCTCGGCGTCACCAGATCGTCAGTGCCGTAGCTGGCATTATAGGCGCTGTTAAACCAGACGCTGCCAATGCCGGGATAATATGCATAGGCGTAGTCGAGTGTGGACTTGAAGTTGGCAAACTCGACGTCCGAGTGATATTCGCTGTTTCCTGCATCGACACGCACGAAGCTCGGCTCTATGAGGTCGTCCCAGAGGTTGATCGCGAGGACCGCCCTGGCCTGCTGCGTCGCGTTCAGTCCAGAAAAGCCAGCCTCCCCGTCGCTGTACATCGACCATATTGTCGTCGGAAAAGCGTAGGTGATAGTCGAACTTGTCCAGCGAGAGCCCGAATTCAACTGATCGAGAACCTGTTCATCGGTCCAGGAAGCAAGGGCCATAAAGGGATTGTTCCAACATCAACTGAGATCAACAACTTCTTGCACTGCAGCAAGGCGCAGACGAAGCCGACGATCTCTTAGAGGACAGAAAAATGCAACCCTGATGAGACCATGAATGGAAAATAATCTTTATGTTGAGAAGGAAAAATGGCGCACCCGACAGGATGAAGCTGGGAATCCTCATATTCGTCCCCAACGGGCGGCTTCACTAATTGACGAAGTCGCTGTTCAGGCGTGCGCCCGGACCGTCGCTGCCAGCGTATTCACCCTCGATGAAAGTTATCCCTGCCTTCTCAAGTGCTTGCCGAATGTCACCAACAGTGCGCGGCTTTAGTAGCTCTCCTCCGCTCGAGCCTCACAATCGTGTTCGTGGAGACGCTTGCCGCAATTGAGAGATCTTTCACGCTCCAACCAAGAGCGGTGTGAGTCATCCTTCATTGTACCGCTAACAAAGTCGCATCCACTGAGCGAATACGACTTCAAATGGCGATTTCTGTCACGTGTATATTGTAAATAGTGCGGAACAAACCCTAATTCAGGGAATCATAAATGCATTCGCTCGATATCGCGAGCGCGATTTCTCGTGCCCGCTAAACGGTCAATTCGCCGGATCGATTGCCGGGAGCTATCATGGAAACCAACAGACTACGGAAAAGACCTCTTCCGCCGCGACCAGTTCGAACGCATGTCGGACCGACTGAAGAGGCTTCGAGGCTGCTTTAAAATGTCTTTGAACTATCGTCGAGAAGTCCGCGAATGCGTCAAATGCTGTCGCCTGGACGCTGTCGACCTCATCTATTCCGTCAGTGGCGGGAAAGGGAGGAGAGCGACGGAGTTGATCATTTCCGGTTCAGCGCTGACTAACGTCGATTCTTGAATGTGCTTTAGACTTGTGGCCGAGCGAGAGTCGGCTTTAGATCTCCAGCACAACTTGAAGGGGCTTTATTCAATGCAGACGGCGCTTCCTTTTTTGACACTTGCCTTTTTTATCTATGCAGCGTGGTGCGTGGTCAGCCTGCCATTTAGCCCAGGCAAGCGTCAGAGAAAGGCATGGAAGGCGATGGCCGCTCTCGTCGCCAGCGTGGGCGCGGCTGTCACCTTCGGCATGATCGAGAACCAGAACGCGCAAACGGCTGGCTTCCAGAGCCTTACGGATCAAACCAACGCTGAGAAAGCCGGCATCACAGACCCAGCCGAATGGGCAAAGGTTAGGGAGCAGGAGCTTTTCAAACAGCGACAGGCAGAGGCCGCAGCACTGGAGGCAGAGAACGCTCGAAAGCGACAGGAGGGAATAGCCGCCGCCGAAGAAGCCTCGCGAATCGCAGAGGCGAAAAAGGCGGATGAGGACCGAGAACAGGCTCACGCTGCAGCGGCGAAACTGGCTAAGCAGGAGGAGTGCAAGAAGGATATCCAGTGCTGGGGCGATGAAGCGGCCATTTCCGGCACATATGATTGCACCCAGCTCATCGAGCGAATGGCGAAGCATGACTTCGAATGGACTGACGGGATGCTGGAGCCGAAGTTCAGTCACTATCGCTGGCGCGATCCGGAGGCGGGCACGATCACGCTCATTGGCGATAAGATCAAAATGCAAAACGGTTTCGGGGCCTGGACCCACATGACGTATGAATGCGACTTCAACCCAGTTGGTGAACAGGTTGTCGACGTCCGCGTCAGCGAAGGAAGGCTTTAAGCTTCAATGAGCGTTCGTGATGAGGAGGTGCATGTGGCTGAAGTTGACGTTGTAGAGTTTAAGAATGCTCGCGAGTTTCTGGAATACCTTCGACCGTCTGCCGATCGATGGTGGTCGCAAAGATCGGCCGCGGATTACGTTTTTCGCGGCCATTCAGACGTCAACTACCTGCTCGTTCCGAATGCAGTTCGAAGAAGCGAGGAGCCAATCGATTTGGATCGAATCGCCCAGCATCTGCAGATGATCACTCCCGGCCTCGACGAGGTCACTGCGGTTCACTATGCGATTGCGGAAGTGATGCGCTCTTTAGCCACCGTTGCACGGAGCGTTGGTATCGACCAGGTAGCTGAAGCGTCGGAACTTAATGATCCATTCTCCAGCTTTGAATTGCAGGCGCAGCTGCAACACTATGGCGGGAACACACTTCTGCTGGATTGGACTCGATCTCCTCTAGTCGCAGCCGCGTTCGCTGCCAAAGATGACGGAACAACAGACATTTGTGTATGGGCACTTAATCGGGACAAGTTTGGTGAGTTGGGTATGCTCGCAGGTATCCGAAAAGACGGTGGATCCGTTGAACTGGTCCTTCAGGACGCGCCGATCGTTCGCAACCGGTACCTGATAGCCCAGTCTGGCACTTTCACCTATCTTCGGTCTCACAACTCTAATGAGCCCGATAAGATCGATTGGGATCCTTTAGAGCGCCTGCATGAGCACTCGGCGCAGTGCGCCCTGGTCAAGATCGTTCTATGCAGATCCGAAGTCGCGGCGTTGCGGGAACTGTTGTATCGGGAAAACATTTCTATGGCCCACCTAAAGCCGGATCTTGGCAACGCGGTTCAAGTCGCCGTCCAACGGTGCCTGCGCATCCACAGCTAGAGCGCTCTGCCCTGATTTTTGTCACAGCTCCGGAAATTCCCTTTTTCCGATTTTGCGTGTCAAAATTCCGGATTTGCGCGTCCGGCTACACTGAGGGCAATTGGTTTGACGAAAAGATCGTCGATTCTGGCGAGCTAGCGATATTTGGTGGGCCCGGAGGGAGCGCCCACCATCGCTCAAAAGCCTTAGAAGCCAGGGCTTGAGGATGGCTAGGGGGACACGATGTCCCCCTTTTGTGTCTCTGCGTCTCACATGATCGGGAAGCGTGCAAGAGGCATGGCTGATCATCGTCGCATCGGTAGTTATGGCCCGGTAAGCTCTAGGTGCTATTAGAAATGGGGAAAAATAGCCGTATTTGGGCCTTGCGAGATCCGAAGCAGTTCTAAACAGCGCCACACATTGCGCATGCGCTTACACTGATTGGCTGAGCTCTGCAGTGGTTTGGTATGGTGCAAAGTTCGCGCCTGAAACTCTTCAAGCGTCAGGTACGCCGGACTTTCCCTCTGTTTTGGGAAAGGCGGTTGATGATATCCTTGGCAAGTTCCTCTGAAAAATACCTCTTCAAATAAGTCTTGGAGTTTGCAGACGGAATCCACTTGTTCTGTACTTTCTTGATGAACCGCTCGGGATCGTGAAGATACATCATGCGCCGAACGAGGCCAGTGGCGGTTACCGCTCCAGAATCGATGTCTCTGATAGCGTCTGCATAATTGTCAGGCATGCACTCCTTAAGATCTGCGAGAGTCTTTATGCCGTATTCTTCAAGTTCTCTAAGTAGCCCTGAGCTATAAGGTGTGCTGTTTCGCGATGGTGTTATCTTTATGTTGTTTTCAGACGCCCATTTTTCAATAAAACTTTGCAGGCTAATTGAGTTGACTTCAATATCGAGGTCCCCTTTAGCAGAGTCCTCGTTCACATGCTCGACATAGCTATCAAGAGCTTCAGCTAAGTCATCAAATCCCTGGTCGGCGGTCTCTAATAGACCCGCTAGCAAAAAAAGCCGGCGTTCAAGATGTCTGGGCATCTTGCCTGAGAACTTATAGTTTCTATCATGGGATAGCTCGGCCCAGGCGTGCTGTAGCACTGTTCTCACTTGAAATTCGAACTTCAAGCCCGCTAGCGACTGAAATTCGGGCAGTTTACACCGGTTTTCTCCCAAATCGCACACGAAGTGCGTTGACCTGTAACCGACCTGATCCGTTGAAAGCCGTTCATCGTTGTTGCTGCTATTGGCTTCATCTACGCTGAAAGAATTTCGAATGATCCCGGCGACTTTTGAGACATCTGATTCCAGAAACACAATTACTCGGATGCCAGCTAGGTCGGTCATTTGGCTTTGGGGGTCGTCGTATCCCTTGCGAGTTATCTTCTCCAGCGCGCTGACAGGGTCTTTTGCTCTGCCGGTGACAGTCAAGAAGTCGACGTGGTTCTCCGTCAACAAACTGGTCGTGATCGAAATGACGGCGTCCTTGAGATTCACATATCGCTGATGATTGGCCGTCAGCCAGCTGATGAATTCGCTCTCTCCATCCAAGTCTGCCGAAGCTGTTTCGATATGCTGCTTTTTCGTCACTGAAGTCTCCCCGTCCGGAATGCTGCAACATGTTATATACCATTGGTTGCTGAAAGGTGAGGGGTGCTGTAAGGGTCGACGGGGGCGGGATGCCCCTTACGTCTTCGGCGTCTTGCCTCGCGGAGGTATGCCAGAGCCTGCCGTGATAAAGATGGGCTTTCGTACTATTGCTAGTATCACGCGAATAGGCCTGACTGCATATCAGTAGCCCTGAATATGCAAGGATGGAGACTGCTTCGAAAAGCTACACCAAAGCGAAGCTCCGGTGATTGCCGGATTGGCCGCTTCGATATGTGTCGCCGATAATCCAGGCCAAAGTATCCACTTGTAGGCGCACGAAACGAAGCATAGCTTGGGAAGCTGAATGTGAATGCAGTAAAAACAATCAGTTAGCACAAAAGTTTTACAAAAAGGCGCACAATTAACCGCTTTAGGTATCAATAACTTAGCGGGTCGCTGTAAAAACCCACGTCGTGCCTCCTAGCTATACCCCTTGCCGATCCAGTCCGTTTAAACACAGGCGACTACCGGCAGTCGGCGGAGGCTTTAGAACGAAGGAAGCGACCAGTCGTTTACCCGCTTTTTCTGTGGCAGATAAGCAACTTTGCGAACCAAAAATGCCGCTCTCTCCCCTATGCATTTACTGACACCAGCCGCAAAAACTGCCGTCCTGAACCTTTACAATTCGGAACTCCGTGAACAACGCTTCTCTACTAGTCATTGATAGGGAGGTAAGCAGGTGAAGTATGCACTAGTCGACGGCACTCGCCAGGAGGCCCAGCCGAAACTGCGCGGCGTTTGCGTAAACTGCGAGCGGGAGGTAGTGGCCAAGTGCGGTAGCCAACGCATCTGGCACTGGTCGCATCGTGGCAAACTAGAATGTGACCACTGGTGGGAGCCGGAAACTGAGTGGCACCGCTCATGGAAAGCACATTTCCCGCGAGAATGGCAGGAGGTCGTGCATGCCGCTGACAATGGCGAGAGACACATAGCAGATCTAAAGACCAGCCGTGGGCAAGTGGTCGAGTTTCAGCATTCGCCAATTAGCCCCGACGAGCGGAACTCTAGGGAAAGTTTCTACAACCCGATGGTCTGGGTCGTAGACGGCAACCGATACAAGCGCGATCTCACGGTGTTCCGCGAGGCAATACAACACGGGACAATTATACAGGACGCCCCACTGTATATCCGTCCTACTAGACGTGATGCCGCCTTATTTCGGCGCTGGTCACCTTTGCAGTGCGCCGTGTTTCTCGACTTTGGGCCTGAGGAATTTTCGATAGCTGGTTTCCCCCTTGCCGTATCCGTCCTGTGGCTGCTGCAATTGGATAGAACCACTGGACAGGTGGTCGTGAGTGCAGTCACACGAGAGAGCTTCATTCACTTCTGCATGACAGGTGAGAATTGGCAGACGCTTACGGTCATACGTTCTCAGCCCTCATACAGTTTCTACAGGCGCCCGCAGAGCCGTGGTTATGGGTCCCAGCGACGCCGATTTTAGACCGTGAGCGAGTGCTGCCAATATCACCAGCGTTCCGACGGCGCCGCTTACCAGCATCGCGCACAGGGACAGGACTGCAACGCGGCAGGGTCAGCGCGCTGAGCAAGCTCAAGGAGCCTAGAAGTAGAAAAGGGCTGCTGAGGGCTATGAGAGAGCGCCCACCATCCGCTAGCCTTCAATTACTGGAATTTGGCCACTAGCGAGGGAGACACGATGCCTCCCTTCTGTGTCTCTGCATGGCGTACGACTGTTGGTTTCCACGCGGAACTGAGCCGGTTTTTCCACCGAGAAGTGAGCCACCTCTGATTATGGTTTTCTGATCAGGCTTTGGTCAATGGGTTGGTCTTTTCTCCTCTCTTTTGCGCTGCTGCGGCCGAGCTGGCTTTGAAGCGGAAGCTGTCGTTCCCGGTTTCCAGGATATGGCAACGGTGGGTGAGGCGGTCCAGCAGAGCTGTCGTCATCTTGGCGTCGCCGAAGACCGTTGCCCATTCGCTGAAGCTGAGGTTGGTGGTGATGATGACGCTGGTGCGCTCATAAAGCTTGCTCAGCAAATGGAACAGCAGTGCACCGCCTGAGGCACTGAACGGAAGGTATCCGAGCTCATCGAGGATAAGCAGATCGAGGCGAACCAGTGTCTCGGCGATCTGGCCTGCCTTGCCTTTGGCCTTCTCCTGCTCGAGCGCGTTGACCAATTCGATGGTCGAGAAGAAGCGGACCTTTCGGCGATGATGCTCGATGGCCTGGATTCCAAGAGCGGTCGCGACATGCGTTTTGCCAGTGCCAGGGCCACCGATAAGGACAACGTTCTGCGCCCCATCCATGAACTCGCATCGGTGCAATTGGCGCACGGTGGCCTCGTTGATCTCGCTGGCGGCGAAGTCGAAGCCGGAGATGTCTTTGTAGGCCGGGAAGCGGGCAGCCTTCATATGATAGGCGATGGAGCGGACCTCGCGCTCGGCCATCTCGGCCTTCAGCAACTGGGACAGGATTGGCACGGCCGCATCAAAGGCGGGAGCGCCTTGCTCGATAAGGTCGGTGACGGCTTGGGCCATGCCATACATCTTCAGGCTCCGCAGCATGATGACGACGGCAGCACTTGCGGGGTCATGACGCATGGCGGCCTCCTGCGATCCGGGCGCGTAGGTCATCATAGCGTTCGACATTTGCTTTGGGTTCACGCAGCAAGATCAGAGCCTGTGGCGTATCGATGTCGGGACCATCGATTGTCTTGCCGTCGATCAGCCGATGCAGCAGGTTCAGCACATGCGTCTTGGTCGCCACCCCCGCATCCAAGGCCAGTTCCACAGCCCTGAGGACGACCTGTTCGTCGTGATGAAGGACAAGCGCAAGGATATCGGCCATCTCACGATCACCGCCGGGGCGGCGAAGCATCTGATCTTGCAACTGTCTGAAGGCCAGCGGTAATTCCAGGAAGGGTGCACCATTGCGCAGGGCACCGGGTTTGCGCTGGATGACGGCAAGGTAATGTCGCCAGTCGTAAATCGTTCGCGGCGGCTTGTCGTGGCTGCGCTCAATGATCCGCTCATGCTCGCATAGGACATTGCCCTCAGCCGCAACCACCAGTCTTTCGGGATATATCCGCAGGCTGACGGGCCGGTTCGCAAACGATGCAGGCACGCTGTAGCGATTCCGCTCAAAGGTAATCAGGCATGTCGGCGAGACGCGCTTGCTCTGCTCGACGAAGCCGTCAAATGCAGCGGGGAGCGGCATCAATGCTGGTTGTTCTGCGGACCAGACGTCCGCGATCGTGCCGGGCAAGGTGCCGTGCGCTGTGTCGCGCCACAGGTCCTGGCAATGCTGTTCCAGCCAGGTATTCAATGCCGCCAGATCCGGAAAGTCTGGCATCTGTTGCCACAGCCGCGGTCGGGCATCTTGGACGTTCTTCTCGACCTGCCCCTTCTCCCAGCCGGCGGCGGGATTGCAGAACTCAGGCGCAAAGACGTAGTGGTTCGTCATCGCGAGGAAACGGATGTTGACCTGCCGTTCCTTGCCGCGGCCGACACGATCGACCGCCGTTTTCATGTTGTCGTAGATGCCGCGACCAGGTACGCCGCCAAACGCCCGGAAGCCGTGCCAGTGGGCATCGAAGAGCATCTCATGCGTCTGGAGCAGATAGGCCCTGACCAGAAAGGCGCGGCTGTGCGACAGCTTGATGTGAGCGACCTGTAGCTTCGTGCGCTCGCCGCCGATCACGGCATAGTCTTCACTCCAATCGAACTGGAATGCTTCGCCTGGGCGGAAAGACAGAGGAACGAATATGCCGCGGCCAGTCGTCTGCTGCTCAACCCGCCACTCACGGGCAAAGGCGGCGACCCGACCATAGGAGCCGGTAAAGCCGAGAACCACCAGATCGGATGAAGCTGCTTCAGCGTTCGGCGCTGCTTGCGCGACCTCCCGGCCTCGGTCTTCAGCCAGCCAGCAAGTTTGTCGGCATAGGGATCAAACTTGCTCAGTCGTTCCGGTCCCGTGAACGTCGGCTCGATCGTACCAGCGTTCAAATACTTCGCGATCGTGTTACGCGACAAACCGGTATGCCGACTGATCTCGCGGATCGACTGCTTCTCGCGCAGCTTCATCCGACGGATGATGTTTAAAAGTCCCATGTGGATCACTCCGTTGCCCCCGTCGCTCACCGCGTTGGGGGAAGGTTCACATGGCTCAATTCTCAATGGAAATTATGCGCCTAACCGGCTCAGTTCTGCGTGGAAACCAACAGCGGGCCAACAACTCGTCGTCAGATTTCACGAGAGAGAGGGGAGTATCTGTCTTCTTTGCATGCTTCGCTACGCGCTTGCTCGTCTCGTAAGCCTGCCTGAGCTCCTCATCGAGAGGCCCTGTAGCGTTCATTTCCGTTTTCGCTTGGTTCAACAACCCCCGAAAATGCTCGGTCAAAGCGCCTCTAAGTTCCTCGTACCGCATTCCGTAGGCAATTCCATACTCATTCCACTGTTCGCCTATGTGGCTCAGAGAACGGGACAAGCGCAATGCTTTTCGTGGGTCACGGGTCTGTAGAGATAGCTTGAGCGTGGAGGCTTTTTTCTGTGGATGCAGCTGCTTCGGTATCGGCCAACGCAAATAGAAGACGCCGCATCGAGACTTCACGAGATAGGACGGATTGAACAAACCAATGTTCCCCTTGGATGTCTCCCCAAGAAGATCCGTCTTCTAAGTCTTTGATTTTAAACGAAATGGTGGGCCCGGAGGGACTCGAACCCCCAACCAAGCGGTTATGAGCCGCCGGCTCTAACCATTGAGCTACAGGCCCAGCCCGGCACGCGGTGCCGCGGGGCGGGCAATGGTCATCCCGCTCCGTGGCGAAGGCTCTAACGCAAATTCTGCGGAGCGACAAGCCTTTGCCGCAATGGCTTCACAATCCCGCGTCATCAATGACTTGGAAGGGCATTCAACCGGGCCGTGAAGAGCAATATAGGCCGAAGGGTCCGGATCCGAGGGAAAAGGAAACACTCCACATGCTAAGACATACACGCGCGCTTGCCCTGGCTGCAGCGCTTTCGAGCACAGCTTTTATGCTCACTTCGGTCGCGCCGGCCTTTGCGGCGGAGGCGGAGAGGCGCGAGGCGACAATCATGGTGTCGGGTGAGGGCGAGGCGGCAATCGCGCCGGACATGGCACTGGTGTTGCTTAGCGTCGTGCGCGATGCGGCGACCGCCGGCGAGGCGCTGAGCGCCAACAATGCCGCGATGGCCGAGGTGCTGGCCAGCCTCAAGGGGCAGGGCATTGCAGACAAGGACATGCAGACGACGGACTTTTCGATCCAGCCGAAATATCGCCAGCAGCCAACCGATGGCACCGGCTTCGAGGCGCCGGAAATCGTCGGCTACAGCGTGTCGAACGGCCTGACGGTCAGGGTGCGCGATCTTTCCAAGCTCGGCGGCCTGATCGATCAGGCGGTGAAGCTCGGCGTCAACCAGGGTGGCAATATCGTCTTTTCCAATGACAATCCGGATGCGGCGATCGAGGTGGCACGCAAGGCGGCCGTCGCGGAAGCTGCCGCCAAGGCAAAGACGCTTTCGGAAGCCGCCGGCGTCAAGGTCGGCCGCGTCATCGACATTTCGGAGAATTTCGCCCGGCCGATGCCGATGATGATGGCCGCAGCGCCGATGGGCAAGCGCATGGACGAGGCCATGCCGGTCGCGGCCGGCGAGAACCGCTACACGGTGACTGTCAACATCACCTACAGCATCGAGCAGTAAGATCCATCGTCGCCAATGACAGCAAGGGCCGCGGAGAAATCTCTGGCCCACACACCGCGAGGCCGGAGCATCGGTGACGATGTTCCGGCCTCGTTTGTCATTGGAATGGCTGCAACGCGGCGATGACGGTGCTGACCTGTCGGCCTTTGGCGCGGCTTATACCGAGAGCGGGTATTCGCGGATCACCTTGGTGAGGCTGCCTTCGGCGGGGAAAAGCGGAATGAGGCAGGCCTGCAGCGCGTGATAGATATCGCCCTTGCCGGGGAAGAGTGTGTTGGAAGGCCGTCCGTCCTCGGTCAGTTCCTCATGCCAGCCGCCGAACTCGCGGTCGAGACTGTTGCCGGCGATATAGTTCCAGATCCTGCGGTAGCTGTCTTCGTGGAATTCGCTTTCCTGGTGCTGGTTGAGGAAATGGGCGGCGCCGGCGCCCTCGCAGAGCGGCCACCAGAGCTTGGCGGTCTTTTCCGGCACATTGGCCCAGTCGAGCGTGTAGAAGAAACCACCCTTTGTCTTGTCCCAGCCGAGGGCCATGGACTGGAAGAACAGGCCACGTGCGGCCTCCGGCATCCACGCATGGCGCTTGCCGTCGAGGATCCACAGCTGCATCAGAAGCCTTGCCCATTCCAGCCAGTGGCCGGGCGTGGTGCCGGCGGGGCGGAACATCTCGTTGGCATGGTAGTAATTGCGGTCTACCACCCAGTGTTCGTCGAAATGTTCGGCGACGCGGAAGGCTTCCTCGCGGGCGCGGCGGTTGATCAGGAGATCGGCAATGCTTGTCGCCTTGTCGAGGTAATGGCGTTCTCCGGTCGCTTCGAACGCGGCCATCAGGGCTTCGGTCAGGTGCATGTTGGAGTTCTGGCCGCGGTAGCCGGGCACGGGCTGCCAGTCGGCGGAAAACTCCTCGGCAATGGCGCCGTGGGCTTGTTCCCAGAAGCGGGTTTCGATCACTTCGGTGATGTCTGCGAGCATGCGGTCGGCGAGCGGATGGCCGATGGTCCTGGCTGATGAAGCGGCGAGGAGGACGAAGGCGTGGCCATATCCCTGCTTGGACGCGTCGGCAGCGCCGGTGTCATCGGCCTGCCAGAAATAGCCGCCGTTCTTCTCGTCGCGATGCCTGTCCCAGAGATAGCGCATGCCGTGATCGACGACATCGGCCGAACCCGGGCGGCCAAGCAGGTCGCCGATGGCAAAACAATGGACCATGCGGGCGCTGGCATGGATGCCGCGGGCAGGGTTTTCGGTCGCCAGCGGCTTGCCGTCGCGCGACAGATCGTAGAAGCCGCCCCTGGGGTTGATGGCGGCGGTCTGGAAGAAATCGAACAGGCCATTTGCCTGACCGAGCAGCCAGTTGCGGTGATAGGGGCGATCTGACCAAAGGGCTGCGAGCGGCACGGCTCTGCGAGTGTCCGGCATGTTGTCCTCCCGGGAATTAAATCTTTTCAGCTCTATAGCCGATCCGGCCGGGTCTTGTCATCGCTGGAAGCATATTGCCAACAGCGCATTGGCATGTTGACATAAAGATATCTTTATGTGATCTGGCGAGTGTCGTATTTGAAATAAAGGAATTCGCTCATGCTCGATTCACTGTTCGGTCGCCAGGGCGCCAATCGGGACGGAGCCGAGATTCTGAAAGCGCTGCAGCAGGCGGCGCGCGAGCGCATTCTGGTGCTTGATGGCGCCATGGGCACCGAGATCCAGGGGCTGGGGCTTTCCGAGGACGATTTTCGTGGCGAGCGCTTCATCGGCTGTGCCTGTCACCAGCAGGGCAATAACGACCTCCTGATCCTGTCGCAGCCGCAAGCGATCGAGGACATCCATTTCCGCTATGCGATGGCGGGGGCGGATATCATTGAAACCAATACCTTTTCCTCGACCCGCATCGCCCAGGCCGACTACCAGATGGAAGGTGCGGTCTATGACCTGAACAAGGAGGGCGCGCATGCCGTGCGCCGCGCTATTCTCAGGGCCGAGCGCGAGGATGGCAAGCGCCGCTTCGTCGCGGGAGCGATCGGACCGACCAACCGCACGGCCTCGATTTCTCCCGACGTCAACAATCCCGGCTACCGCGCCGTCTCCTTCGACGATCTGCGGCTCGCCTATGGCGAGCAGATCGACGGGCTGATCGATGGCGGGGCCGATCTCATCCTGATCGAGACGATCTTCGACACGCTGAATGCCAAGGCTGCGATCTTTGCCTGTGAGGAACGGTTTGCCGCCAAGGGCATCCGCCTGCCGGTGATGATTTCCGGCACGATCACTGACCTGTCCGGACGCACGCTGTCGGGCCAGACGCCGTCGGCCTTCTGGAATTCGATCTCGCATGCACGGCCGTTTGCCGTCGGTCTCAACTGCGCGCTGGGCGCCGACGCGATGCGGCCGCATCTGCAGGAATTGTCAGGCGTCGCCGACACCTTCATTTCGGCCTATCCGAATGCCGGCCTGCCGAACGAATTCGGTCTCTATGACCAGAGCCCAGAGGAAATGGCAGTCCTCGTGGCCGGTTTTGCCGATGAAGGCATCGTCAATGTCGTCGGCGGTTGCTGCGGATCGACGCCGGAGCATATCCGGGCAATCTCGGAGGCGATTGCCGGCAAGGCGCCGCGGGTGCCCGCCGAGCACCGGCCGTTCATGTCGCTGTCGGGTCTCGAGCCCTTCGTGCTGACCAAGGACATCCCCTTCGTCAATGTCGGCGAGCGCACCAATGTTACCGGCTCGGCCAAGTTCCGCAAGCTGATCACCGCCGGCGACTATTCCGCGGCGCTTGTCGTCGCCCGCGAACAGGTGGAAAATGGCGCGCAGATCATCGACATCAACATGGATGAAGGCCTGATCGATTCGGAAAAGGCGATGGTCGAGTTTCTCAACCTGATCGCGGCCGAGCCGGATATCGCCCGCGTTCCGGTCATGATCGACAGTTCGAAGTTCCAGATCATCGAAAGCGGCCTGAAATGCGTTCAGGGCAAGTCGGTGGTGAATTCGATCTCGCTGAAGGAAGGCGAGGAGAATTTTATCGCCCAGGGCCGGCTGATCCGCAATTATGGCGCAGCCGTCGTCGTCATGGCCTTCGACGAGCAGGGCCAGGCCGATACCTATGAGCGCAAGGTCGAGATCTGCTCGCGCGCCTACAAGATCCTGACCGAAGAAGCCGGTTTCCCGCCAGAAGACATCATTTTCGACCCGAACATCTTTGCCGTGGCGACCGGCATCGAGGAGCACAACAACTACGGCGTCGACTTCATCGAGGCGACCCGCACCATTCGCGAGCGCATGCCGCTCGTGCATATCTCGGGTGGCGTGTCGAACCTGTCGTTCTCGTTCCGCGGCAACGAGCCGGTGCGCGAGGCCATGCATGCGGTGTTTCTCTACCATGCCATCCAGGCGGGCATGGACATGGGCATCGTCAATGCCGGCCAGCTGGCGGTCTACGAGAGCATCGATGCCGATCTGCGCGAGGCCTGCGAAGACGTGGTGCTCAACCGTCGCAGTGATGGCACCGAGCGTTTGCTGGAGATCGCCGAGCGTTATCGCGGCACCGGCGAGAAACAGGCGCGGGTGCAGGATCTGTCCTGGCGCGAGCAGCCGGTGGAAAAGCGGCTGGAGCATGCGCTGGTCAACGGCATCACCGAATTCATCGACGCCGATACCGAGGAAGCCCGCCTGCGGGCAGCCCGGCCGCTGCACGTTATCGAAGGGCCGCTGATGGCGGGCATGAACGTGGTCGGCGACCTTTTCGGGGCTGGCAAGATGTTCCTGCCGCAGGTGGTCAAGTCTGCCCGCGTAATGAAGCAGGCGGTTGCGGTGCTGCTTCCTTACATGGAAGAGGAAAAACGGGCCAATGGCGGCACCGGCGAGCGCCAGGCTGCCGGCAAGGTGCTGATGGCGACGGTAAAAGGCGACGTGCATGACATCGGCAAGAACATCGTCGGCGTGGTTCTCGCCTGCAACAATTACGAGATCATCGACCTTGGCGTCATGGTGCCGGCGACCAAGATCCTGCAGACGGCGATCGACGAAAAGGTCGACATCATCGGACTTTCCGGCCTGATTACGCCGTCGCTGGACGAGATGGTGCATGTTGCTGCCGAAATGCAGCGGCAGGGCTTCAACATCCCGCTTCTCATCGGTGGCGCGACGACCAGCCGGGTACATACGGCCGTCAAGATCCACCCGCAGTATCAGGCGGGGCAGGCGGTCTATGTCACTGACGCCAGCCGTGCCGTCGGCGTGGTGTCGTCGCTTCTATCCGATGATACGCGGGAAACCACGATCGACACCCTGCGCGGCGAATATGCCAAGGTGGCGGACGCACATGCCCGCGCTGAAGCAGAAAAGCAGCGTCTGCCGCTGGCGCGCGCCCGCGAAAATGCGGTGAAGATCGACTGGCCGGCCTACAAGCCGACGAAGCCGGGCTTCATCGGCACCCAGGTTTTCGAGGACTATGACCTCGCCGAACTCGCGACATACATTGACTGGACGCCGTTCTTCCAGACCTGGGAACTCAAGGGACGATATCCTGCCATTCTCGAAGACGAGAAGCAGGGGGAGGCGGCACGTGCGCTTTACGCCGATGCGCAGGCGATGCTGGACAAGATCATCGCGGAAAACTGGTTCCGTCCGCGCGCCGTCATCGGCTTCTGGCCGGCTAATGCCGTTGGCGACGACATCCGTGTCTACACCGACCACAGCCGGACCGAGGAGCGGGCGACGTTCTTCACGCTTCGCCAGCAGCTGTCGAAGCGCGACGGTCGTCCGAATGTCGCGCTGAGCGATTTCGTCGCTCCGCTGGACACCGGCATCGAGGACTATGTCGGCGGTTTCGTCGTCACGGCTGGCATCGAGGAAGTGGCGATCGCGGAACGCTTCGAACGGGCCAATGACGACTATTCGTCGATCATGGTCAAGGCGCTGGCCGACCGGTTTGCCGAGGCTTTTGCCGAGCGTATGCATGAGCGCGTGCGCCGCGAGTTCTGGGGATACGCGCCAGCCGAGGCGTTTTCGCCGGAACAGCTGGTGGCCGAGGATTATGCCGGCATTCGTCCGGCGCCAGGCTATCCCGCCCAGCCCGACCATACGGAGAAGGTGACGCTGTTCTCGCTGCTGGATGCAACGAAGGCAACCGGTGTGACGTTGACGGAAAGCTATGCCATGTGGCCGGGCTCGTCCGTTTCGGGCCTCTATATCGGTCATCCCGACAGCTACTATTTCGGCGTCGCCAAGGTCGAGCGAGACCAGGTCGAGGATTACGCCGTGCGCAAGGGTATGGATGTGCGCGAAGTGGAACGCTGGCTCGGGCCGGTTTTGAACTATGTGCCGAAGGCGGATGCCTGAGGAACGTGCTGATACTCAACCTGAACTCTCTCCGCGCGGAAGGGAGAGAAGGTGCCGGCAGACGGATGGGGGCAGAAGCGGCGAAGAAATAGCCTGAAGCCATGCGCCAACTTGTTCGCAAACCGATTCCGGTTTTGGCGATAAGTTATTGAGGCTGATTCCTAATTGCCTTCACGCCTCAAGTCGCAACAGGATCGCCGTCGTATCATCCGACTGCTTGAAGCGGGGATATTGCAGCCCGTCCGGATCCAGTTCTCGCTCGTAGTGGCGCAATTCGGCGACCAGTGAGCGCAGGCCCGTTGTTGCCGCGCGCCGGATCAGCGAGGCGGGATCATAGGCCTTGTAGAGGGCGACGAGGTCGGCCAATCCATCGGAGCACAAGATAGCCGTCGCACCGCCGCCGTGAACGGGCACGTCGCAGATGAACAGATGGTCGGCAGCCTCAGGTACCACGCCGAAGGTCCAGGTCGCGCCATTCGGGGTATTCTGCAGCGCGCGGCCCTTGCGCAGGTTTTCGAGCGTCGTCGGGTCGGTATTGGCGCTGCCGGATGCGCCGATGCCGCCAAGGCGGGTTATGTGTTCCGCGGCGCGGTGCTGTTCCCATTCATAGGCGCCGGGGAGCGGGATGACAAAATCGCTCCGTCCGTCGTCATGCAGGATGTAGAGGGCGCTGTCGCCCAGGCCGAAATACTGAAAGCCTGTCGGTGTGGCGCGTAGAGCGGTCAGGCTGCAGAGTGGCCAGGCATAGCGAGGTTGATCGCCGGCAACGGCTTCGAAAGCCTGCCGCGCATTTTCGGAGATGGCGCGCAGGATGGATTTCGGATCGGCTGTCGCATCCAGCCGTTGCTCCAACTGCATGGCGCCGAATTCGGCGATCCAGGCGGCATCGGAGCCGTAACCCTGCATGAATTGGCGATCGCCCAGACCCGTTGCGCCGTCGAAAACGAAGGCGGCATGTTGATTGTATCCGAGCCGGTCTTCGTTGGGTCGTCCTTCCTTGCCCGGATCGGAAATGACATCGATGATGGAAATGGTGGGCTTGGGGCTCATAGGGGCATCCTTGCAAATCCTGACGGCAACGCATCGGGCAGAGTGGCAGATTCGCAATCATTTGTTGCCGCAAAGGTGAACAGTCTCCGGTTTTTATAATGCGGCCTTGAAGCGGGTCATGATGGCGGCCCGGTTCGGGTCTGTAAGCACAACCGCAATTGCATATTCCAGCGCGCTCAAGCTGGCTTCGTCCGGATAGATGACCTTGTCGGAGATGATTTCCTCCGGCAGGAGTGGAAAAACCCGGCTGTCTGTGGTCGCGCCGCCATTGATCAGAAGATCGGCGGCTGCAACTTTCGGATCCATCAGGTGGTTCAGCAAAGCATAGGCAGCCGGTCTGTTCTGTGCCCCCGTCGGAATCGCGTAGTAGTCGGTCCAGATCTCGCCACCGTCCGATCCAAGGCTATATTGGATCTCATCCATGTCGCGGACCAGTTGCGCGGCGTCGTTGCTCCAGCACATGCTGAGCCAGGCGTCACCAGCGCGCATGGCCGGCTGGTAGTCGCTGTCGATCGCCAGCAGATGCGGCTTTACCTGCATCAACAAGTCCTCCGCCTTGGAAAGGGCGTTCGGGTCTATCGAGTTGAAGGGATAGCCGAGGGCAACAAGCGCACCGCCGATCGTGGTCAACTGGTAGTCCTGAACAATTGTCCGGCCCGAAGCATCGCCCATGGCTGTGTCGAAGAAGCTGCGCCAACTCGTCACCGGATCAAGTTTGCGTCGGTTGTAGGCGATGCCGGTAGTGCCGGTATTCTTCGGCAGAGCATGAAGCCTGCCGCCGAACATGGCCGGCGCGAGATAGCGTTCTGGATTGGCAGCCGGATCAAAATTCGGCAGTGCGGCCAGATCAAGCGGTTCGATCAAACTCAGGCCTGCATAGGGGGTGAGGGCATATTGTGTCGGTACAATGAGATCCCAGGCCGCCGTCTGCGTCTGCATGCGCTGGATCATCATCTCGTTGGAGCCGATGATCTCGACATTTACCGCGACGCCATGCTGTTGCGAGAATTGCTCGAATGTCGCCGGGTCGTGGTAGTTCGGCCAGGTTGCAATGCTGACGCTCCTGCCGAGCGAGCCCGCATGGGCCGGAGCCCAACCGTTCCCTGTGCCGCCGAACATGAGACCTGCAAGGCCGAGACCCGTTACCTGCAGGAAATGCCGCCTTGAAACGGATCCGCGCTTCAATCGCATCAATTGATCGATGAACCCGGCCGGATAGATCGGCGCGCCCTGTCTCGGCATGCTCATCGCGTTTGTAACCTCCGTCATGGGCGAATTGATGGTCGTTCAAACTGTCTTACGTTGCGTCAACTCACCATAAAACTATTAACGGGGTTCGAACCCTTGCAAGAATTTCAAGGTTTCGTCGTCCACTTCCGCCGCGCCGCCTGACCAGGCAGATTGGTTGATGCTCCATCAGACGAAACCGTCGATGATGCTGATACCGCTGTCCTTGAAGCTATCCATTTCCGTCAGCGCCAGAGCCGCCTCATCGAGGCTGATGTGCCGGCCGATCAGCTTTTCCGGTGCGAGTTTGCCGGACAAGATCATTTCCAGCATGGCGTCGTAACGCCAGGCCTGCATGCCGTGGCTGCCGTAGATCTCGAGTTCATGGCCGATGACGCGCGCCATCGGAATCGCGGGCGTAGCGTGCTCGCCGAGCATCAATCCGACCTGGACGTGGCGTCCGCGTCGTCTCAGGTTGCTGATCGAATGGAAGCAGGTTTGCGGGTGGCCAAGCGCATCCACCGAGACATGGGCGCCGCCTCCGGTTGCCTCGCGCACCGCCTCTACCAGATCAGGCACCTCGCGGCTGTTGATCGCAACCGTCGCGCCGAGCTGGCGGGCCAGTGCCAGCTTGTCGTCGGCAATGTCTATGGCCACGACATTGGCACCGAGTGCGTGGCCGATCATGATCGCCGACAGGCCGACGCCGCCGCAGCCATGCACGGCCAGCCATTCGCCGCCCTTCAGACGCCCCTGATCGACGACGGCACGAAACGACGTGGCGAAGCGACAGCCGAGACTGGCCGCGGTCTCATAACTCATGCTGTCGGGCAGGTGGACGAGGTTCTGGTCGGCGTAATCGATTGCGACATATTCGGCGAAGGAACCCCAATGGGTGAAGCCGGGCTGGAACTGCTCTTCGCAGACCTGCTGGTTGCCGGAACGGCATTCATGGCAGTGGCCGCAGCCCGAAACGAAAGGCACGGTGACCCGGTCGCCGATCCTGAATCGACGGACATCGCGGCCGATCGCGGCAATAGTGCCCGCCAGTTCATGGCCGGGCACATGCGGCAGGCGGATATCCGGGTCGTGGCCCATCCAGCCGTGCCAGTCGCTGCGGCAGAGGCCGGTTGCCTTGACGGCGACGACGACGCCGGAAGGAGAGGGTGTCGGGTCGGGCAATGTGCTGACCGTCGGTGTTTCGCCGAAACGTTCGTAAAAAAGAGCGCGCATCGGTATGTCCTCCCTGCCTGAATGTGCTTCGGCGCGCATTGTGAATGCGCGCCGAAAAGTGTTTACCACCCGAAATGTCGGGTTTTCTAGTCCGCGAGTACGATCAGGCCGGACGGGTCGATCTTGACGCCGACCAGATCGCCGATCACCGGCGGCTTGGTGCCGGGATCGTTGAACGTGTCGAAGGAAATCGACTTTCCCGCAACCTCGACACGGGTGCGGATCACTGAGCCGAGGAACTGGCTGGATGTGACTTTGCCGCTGACGGTTGCTTGACCATTGCCGGCCAGAGCACCCGCTTCCGGGCGCATGGCGAGTTGCACGGTCGATCCGTTGGCGGCCGGGATGGTGTCATTGATCGCAAGGGTTGCATCGCCGATCCTGACGAGGCCGGCCGCCTGGTCGGTCACGGTCGCCTCCAGAACGTTCAGCGTGCCGACGAAGGAGGCGACGAAACGTGTGGTCGGGCGGTTGTAGATCTCGAACGGGGTACCGATCTGGTCGGCCTTGCCGGCATTCATGACGACGATGCGGTCGGAGATCGACAGGGCCTCTTCCTGGTCATGGGTGACGAAGACGGTGGTGATGCCGAGCTTCTGCTGGATATGGCGGATTTCCTCGCGCAGCGAGACGCGGATCTTGGCGTCCAGTGCCGAAAGCGGTTCGTCGAGCAGAAGCACCTGCGGCTTGGGCGCAAGCGCGCGGGCGAGCGCCACGCGCTGCTGCTGGCCGCCGGACAGCTGGTAAGGATAACGCTCGGCCAGGTGTTCGAGATGGATCAGGGCGAGCATTTCCTTAACGCGCGCCTCGATGGCAGCCTTTGGCATGCCGGCGATCTTCAGGCCGAAGGCGACATTGTCGAAGACATTCATGTTGGGAAACAGCGCATAGGCCTGGAAGACCATGCCGATATTGCGCTGGTTCGGCTTCAGGTTTGTCTGATCCTTGCCGGCGATTTCGATCGTGCCGCCGCTCGGGCTCTCGAAGCCGGCGATCATGCGCAGGATCGTCGTCTTGCCGCAGCCCGACGGCCCAAGGAAGGAGATGAACTCGCCCTTGTCGATCGCCATGTTGAAGTCGTGAACGACCTTGGTCGGCCCAAAGGATTTCTGCAGATTGGTGAGTGTGAGAAAGCTCATGAAGGTTCAGTCCTCAGGCCTGGCGAGGCGCGGTTTTCTGGAAACGGGAAACAAGCTGGATCAGTCCAAGGCAACCCCAGGTGATGCCGAAGGCGATGACCGCCAGGGCAGCAGGTTCATAGGCGCGGTTGGCGCCGAGCAACTGCATGTAGGGGCCAAAGGCCGGCTTGTTGAGAAGGGCTGCCATGGTGAACTCGCCGATGACGATGGCGAAGGTCAGGAAGGCGCCTGAAAGGACGGCGACCAGCACATTGGGCAGGATGATGCGCGAAATGATCGTGAACCAGCCGGCACCGAGGCTTTGGGCTGCCTCTGTCAGGGTTCCGACATCGATGGTGCGCAAACCCGTGTCGACGGCACGGTACATATAGGGCAATGCCAAGGTCGCATAACCGAACATCAGCAGGACATCTGTGCCAAGGGAGGAGCCGGTGAGCGGCAGCCAGCTCGATGTGTTGTAGAGGCGGATATAGCCAAAGACGATGACGATGGCGGGAATGACCAGCGGCAGAAGCGTGACGAATTCGATGTAGGGACGCAGACCCGGCAATTTCAGACGAACCCAATAGGCGGTGGGCACGATCAGGAAGATGCCGAACAGGATGGTCACCAGCGCCATGGTGACGGAATAGGTGAATGTCTCCTGGAAGCGCGGATCATTCAACACCTTGACATAGGCATCGAAAGAATAAGCGCCGCGCCGCATCTTCAGCGAGAAATTGGTCATGCCGATCAGCGGCAGGAAGAAATAGAGGAGGCCGAAAGTAAGGGCTCCCCAAGCCCATAGACGCTTCATTTCAGCCACCTTTCACTGCGGGCGCGGAGCCAGATATAGACTGCATTGGCCACGCCGGTGACCACGATCATGCCGAAGGCCAGTGCATAGCCGAGATGAGGATCGCCGAGGACGTCGCCGCGGATCTGCGCAAAGAGCAGGATCGGCACGATATTCAGTGACGAGCCGGTCAGCGCGATCGCAGTTGCGACAGCGCCGAAGGCATTTGCGAACAGAAGTGCTATCGTGCCCAGGAAGGAGGGAAGCAGGATAGGGAAGGCGACCAGGCGCCAGTATTGTGCATTGGTGGCGCCGAGGATCGAGGCTGCCTCGCGCCATTCCCTTTTCAGGCCGTCCAGCGCAGGCGTGATGATCAGGATCATCAGCGGGATCTGGAAAAAGAGATAGGTCAGCGTCAGGCCCCAGAAGGACAGGAGGTTGAAACCGAGCATGCGCAGGTCAACCCCAAGCTGGGTCTTGAGGAAGACCGTGACAAGGCCGACTGGGCCAAGGGTTGCGAGAAAGGCGAAGGCGAGCGGTACGCCGGCGAAATTGGAGGCAACGCCTGAAAAGGTCAGCAGCGGGCCGCGGATCCATTGCGGCAATCCGCCCAGCACGACGGCGGCCGCGACGGCAAAGCCGATGGCGCAGCCGAGGATGGCGGAGGCAAGGCTGATCCGGATGGAGATCAGATAGGCCGACATGATCGATGGAGTGAACAGGCCGCGGATATTGTCCAGCGTGAACGTCCCGTCCGGGGTCTGGAAGGCGCCAATGACGATTTTCATCGTCGGCATGATCAGGAAAAGTATGGTGAAGGCTGCAAAGGGCAGAACGCCCAGCCAGTGGAGGGGGAGGCGGAAGCGTGGCCCGGGGGGCGCAGCTGAACTGACCTGTTGAGATGACATTGCTGGTGCCCCTTCGTCCGCGCGGTTCGCGGTTTCTATAAAATGCAAATGCCGCCCCGGTCGCAAGACCGGGGCGGCTTTAATAAGCTATGCTTTACTGGACGTTGGCGCCAACGACGCTGTCCCAGGCGCCGGTCACGGCAGCCTTGTTGGCATCGACTTCCTCGAGTGTCGGGAAGTAGGCCTTGGCATAGGATTCAGCCGGCGGCAGCTTTGCCAGCAGGTCGGCAGGGATCTTGCCGGCGGCCGACATCGCGTTGAAGCGTGCCGGGTGGCAATAGCCTGCGAGCCATGCAGTCTGGCCTTCGTCGGAATAGAGGTATTCCATCCAGAGCTTGGCGGCGTTCGGATGCGGGGCGAAGGCCGAGATGCCCTGAACGTAGACGCCTGCGAGAACGCCCGATGCCGGAACAACGACTTCAACCGGTGGGTTGCCGGCCAGCGTGTCCTTGGCGGCGAGCGCGTTGTAGTCCCACATGACGACGATCGGGGTTGCACCCTGAGCGAGCGTACCGGACTTGCCGATGACCGGAACGAAGTTGCCGGCCTTGTTCAGCTCGCCGAAATACTTCAGGCCAGCTTCGCCAGCGTCCTTGCCAGCCTTGGCGCCCGATGCGAGGCCGGCTGCAAGAACGCCGAGGATAGCTTGGTTGGAAGCGCGCGGATCACCGGCGAGGGCGACCTGACCGGCATATTCCGGCTTCAGGAGGTCCGACCAGTCCTTCGGCGTGTTGGCAACGAGGTCCTTGTTCACCAGCAGCGACATGACGCCGTAATAGTCGCCGTACCAGTAGCCTTCGGCATCCTTGACGTTTTCCGGGATTTCGTCCCAGGTGGAGACCTTGTAAGGCTGCAGCAGGCCTTCGGCCTTCATCTGCGGGCCGAAAGCGAGGCCGACGTCAACAACGTCCGGCGCCTGCGGGCCCTTGTTGTCCTTGTTGGCCTTGATGGCTTCGACTTCGTCGGCCGAACCGGCATCCGGGTTCAGCTCGTTGACGGTGATCTCCGGATACTTCTTCTTGAAGCCATCGATGACGGCGCCGTAACCGCACCAGTCGTGCGGCAGTGCGATGGTGGTCAGCATGCCTTCCTTCTTGGCCGCTTCGATCAGTTCTGCGCTCGGTTCGGCGTAGGCAACGGCCGAGCTGGCCATCACGAGAGCCGTCGTAAGGGACAGGGCTTTGCGGAAATTGGTAATCACTGGAATTCTCCTCTGAGTTGGCAGCGATGCGGTTCACTTAGGTGCGGTTTATTATCGTTGTGTGACGGTTGACGGCGGCAAACTGTCTTTCCCCACTTGCCGACGTTCATCGGGTCTGGTCCTCCATGCTCGCGTTTACCCTCTTTCTCGGGGCTTTCGAAACAGGCGTGCCTGCTCGAACAAGCCTTCCAGGGTATTCATACGTTCGCGCGTCTCATCCCAGGACGAGCTCTGCACGGCTTCTATCAGGGCCTCCACGACAAACAGCGTCACCACGGACGAATCCCAGGCGGATGGCGCTTCGATGTGGAGCTTGAAACAGTTGCGGGCATGCTGGGCGACGGGCGACATCCACTGGTCGGTAAAGAGGATGATCTCGACACCGTTGGCCCTGGCAACCTCGGCAAGAGTGGTCATGTCGGCTTCGTAGCGACGAATGTCGAAGACGATCAACACGTCGCCGGCCTGCATGTTGAGGACATGCTGCGGCCAGGAGCTGGCATTCGACGACATCAGCGTCGTCTTCGGCCTGATGACCTGCATATGGGTGAAAAAATATTCGGCCAGCGCGCCGGTGATACGGCCGCCGACAAAATACAGGCTGCGATTGCGGTCGCCCAGCAGGCGCGCTGCCTCGTCGAAGGTCGATGTTCTCAGTTCGCCCAGCGATGCACGTAGATTGTTGATCACGGCTTCGGCAAAACGATTGAGGATGTGGCGGTTCGGCGCGTTGGCCGCCCAGCGGTCGTGCTTGCTGATCGGATTGGAGATTGTCGCCTCAAGTTCCTGATGCAGATGCGCCTGGAATTCCGGATAACCCTTGTAGCCGAGCTTCTGGACCATGCGGGCGACAGTGGGTGTCGATACGCCCGCGTTCTCGGCGACAGTCGTGATGCTGCCGAGGCCGGAGACGGGGTAATTTTCCAGCAGGCTCTCGGCCAGCTGTCGTTCGGCGCGTGTCAGCCCATCGAAATGGGCGTGGATCACGTCCGACACTGTCTTGGACGCACTTAGCAAGGACCGATGGTCTCCCCTCAAGCCGATCTTTTGCCGGCTTTTGGAGAATTAAGCCTTTATGGCCGGAATGTGTCAATTGCTATTTTGAAGAGATTTCTTCAGATCCCATTGACAGCGGCTAAATCGTGAAGAATTCTCTTCTCAATAAATGCAGCCGAATGGCGCAGGGGAAATCAGCATGCTCTCAAGGCCAGACATCCTGACGTCGGCGGACGGCGAAGCCGTTGCAGTGGAGAATTCCGCTGCTTCAGGCGCCGTGGTGCTGGTCTGTGAACATGCAAGTCGCGCCTTGCCTGTGCGGGCAGGGGACCTAGGCCTTACGGCCGAAGCGCTGGAAAGCCACATCGCCTGGGATCCGGGCGCCCTGGCGGTTTCGCGGCTGTTGTCGGAAAAGCTTGATGCGGTGCTGATCCACCAGCGGTTCTCCCGTCTGCTCTACGACTGCAATCGCCCGCCGGAATCACCCGCCGCCATGCCGGATCGCAGCGAAATCTACGACATTCCGGGGAACCGCGACCTTGATGCGGCCGAGCGCTACGCGCGCACCGCAGCACTCTATGTGCCGTTTCACGATCGCATCAGCGCGACGCTTGCCGCGCGCCGGGCGGACGGCCGCGCGAGCGTCCTCGTCACCGTGCACAGTTTCACGCCGGTGTATTTCGGCAAGCCGCGGGCCGTTGAGATCGGCATCCTGCACGATGCCGACAGCCGGTTGGCGGATGGCATGCTGGAGGCCGCCAGGGGTGGCCCGTTCCGGGTGGAGCGCAATGCGCCCTACGGTCCGGAGGACGGCGTCACGCATAGCCTGAAATTGCATGCCCTGCCGCAGGGGCATCTCAATGTCATGATCGAGGTCCGCAATGACCTGATCGCGGAGAGTAACGGCCAAGGGGTTGTGGCCGATTATCTGGCAGTCCTGATCAAACGCGCGATCAACGACTGCCTGAAACAATAACAAGACCCCGAGGGGAGCGGCTCTGCTGCAACCTCCGCCCGTCAGTGGTGGAACTGAAAGACAGTCAATTGTCCGCAATTCCGCGGATAATCGTCAATTGGGGGACGTCATGTCAGACTATTCTGATTCCGATAAAAAGCAGGATCTTCATATCCTGCATTCCATGGGCTATGCCCAGGAACTCGAACGACGGATGAGTTCATTTTCGAACTTCGCCATTTCCTTTTCAATCATTTGCATCCTGTCGGGCGGTATCAACTCCCTCGGCCAGGCTACGTCCGGCGCCGGCGGCGCTGCGATCGGTATCGGCTGGCCGCTCGGTTGCCTGATCTCGGGCCTGTTCGCACTCGGTCTGGCGCAGATCAGTTCGGCCTATCCGACGGCCGGCGGCCTCTATCACTGGGGTTCGATCCTCGGTAACCGCTTCACCGGCTGGCTGGCTGCCTGGCTGAAC
Source organism: Rhizobium sp. SL42 (assembly GCF_021729845.1). Classification (NCBI taxonomy): domain Bacteria; kingdom Pseudomonadati; phylum Pseudomonadota; class Alphaproteobacteria; order Hyphomicrobiales; family Rhizobiaceae; genus Rhizobium; species Rhizobium sp. SL42. The sequence continues at coordinate 3,184,732 of NZ_CP063397.1, read as the reverse complement.
CTGCTCGGACTTGTCACCGTTCTGGGCGCCATCAATGTCGGCACCTTCTACTTCTTCTTCGGCTCGTTCGGCGCCTATTTCGGCATCGAAGACACGCTGACGCATCGCGTCCTCTTCGTGGCGCTGATCACCGGTCTGCAGGCCGGCATCAACCATTTCGGTATCGGCCTGACGGCAAAGCTCACCGATTTCTCGGGCTATTTGATCTTTGTCACGGCTATCCTGCTGACGGTGGTTTGCCTGTTTTCGGCGCCGAGCTTCGAAATTGGCCGCCTCTTCACGTTTGCCAACTATACCGGCACCGAGGGCGCGTCGCTTGTCTGGCCATTTGCCGTGTCCGGCACCATGGCCTTCCTTCTCGGTCTGTTGCTGCCGATCTACACGATCACCGGCTATGACGCTTCGGCGCATACGTCGGAAGAAACGGTCAAGGCGGCCGAATCCGTGCCACGCGGCATGATCTCGTCGGTATTCTGGTCGGCGCTGTTCGGTTACATCATGCTGTGCTCGTTCGTCCTGATGCTGCCGAACATGGATGATGCGGCAAAGCAGGGCTGGAACGTGTTCTTCTGGGCGATGGACGCGCAGGTGAATCCGACGATGAAGGAGATCCTCTACTTCCTGATCTTCATTTCGCAGTTCCTGTGCGGTCTTGCCACGGTGACTTCGCTGTCGCGGATGATCTTTGCCTTCTCGCGTGACAAGGGCCTGCCGGGCTCTGCAGCGCTTGCCAAGGTCAGCACGAAGTATCGCTCGCCGGTGGCTGCGATCTGGACGGGTTCGATCCTGTCGGTTTTGTTCGTGTGGTTCACGTCGGCCATCACCATTGCCGGCACGCCTGCCTATTCCATCGTCGTGTCGTGCACGGTCATCTTCCTGTTCCTGTCCTTCGCGCTTCCGATTGCGCTCGGCTTTGTTGCCATCGGGACGCCGAAGTGGCCGGCAATGGGTCCCTGGAACATGGGAGCAGGCCTGTTCCGTCTCGTTGCGGTCCTGGTGGTTCTTGCCATGGCGCTGATCTTCTACATCGGCATCCAGCCGCCGAATGACTGGGCGCTTCCGATCACGATCGGCTTCTTCGTCATCACTGCCATCGTCTGGTTCGTCTTTGAAAACAAGCGTTTCAAAGGACCTCCCATCGGCGAAGAAGTTGCCAAGCGCCAGGCCGAGATTGCCGCAGCCGAAAAGGCTGTCGGTGAGGGCGCCTGACCGTTGAACAAAACAGCAAGCCGGTGGCGTCGTGCTTCCGGCTTGCTGCCCACGTCATTTAACCAGTGCCTGCGGCGCGGTTTCCTGTTCCTTTTACCTACCCATTCGGATGGCACCCATGACCACCACCTACACATTTGAAGACTTGAAGAAGGATGTCGCCGAAGGCCGCATCGATACCGTTCTGGCCTGCCAGGTGGACATGCAGGGCCGATTGATGGGCAAGCGCTTCCAGGCGGAATTCTTCGTCGAGAGCGCCTACAAGGAAACGCATAGCTGCAATTATCTGCTTGCCACCGACATGGAAATGGAAACGGTCTCCGGCTACAAGGCGACGAGCTGGGAAAAGGGTTATGGCGACTACACCATGAAGCCCGACCTTTCGACGCTTCGAAAGACGCCCTGGCTGGAAGGAACCGCACTCGTTCTCTGCGATATGCTCGATCATCATACGCATGAGGAGGTGCCGCATTCGCCGCGCGCCATCCTTAAGAAGCAGGTCAAGCGGCTGGAAGCCATGGGCATGAAGCCGTTCATGGCGACCGAACTCGAATTCTTCCTGTTCGACCAGAGCTATGAAACCGCTCAGGCGAGCGGCTACCGCAACCTGAAGCTGGCTTCGGGCTATAACGAAGACTATCACATTTTCCAGACGACCAAGGAAGAGGGTGTCATGCGCGCGATCCGCAAGGGCCTGCAGGGCGCGGGCATCCCGGTCGAGAATTCCAAGGGTGAGGCGTCCGCCGGACAGGAAGAAATCAATGTCCGCTACGCCGATGCGCTGACCATGGCCGACCGCCATGTGATCATCAAGAACGGCTGCAAGGAAATTGCCTGGTCGCAGGGCAAGGCGATCACCTTCCTCGCCAAGTGGCATTACACTGCAGCCGGTTCGTCGTCACACATCCACCAGTCGCTCTGGTCGCTCGATGGCAAGCCGCTGTTTTACGACGAGAAGGGCAAATACGGCATGTCCGAGCTGATGCGGCAATACATGGCCGGCCTGCTTAGCCATGCCAGCGAGATTACCTATTTCCTCGCGCCCTATATCAATTCCTACAAGCGCTTCATGGCTGGCACATTCGCGCCGACCAAGGCAATCTGGTCGAAGGACAACCGTACCGCCGGCTACCGGTTGTGCGGCGAGGATACCAAGGCTATCCGCGTCGAATGCCGCGTCGGTGGCTCCGACCTCAATCCGTATCTTGCCATGGCGGCCCTGATTGCTGCCGGCATCGACGGCATCGAGAAGAAGATGGAACTCGAAGCCGCATTCACCGGCGATGCCTATGGTGCAACCGATGTGCGGGAAATCCCACGCACGCTGCGCGCGGCGACCGAAGAATTGACCAAGTCTGCGATGCTGCGCTCGGCATTCGGCGACAATGTCGTCGACCACTACGTCCGCGCGGCAGAGTGGGAACAGGAAGAATATGACCGGCGCATCACGGATTGGGAGGTGGCGCGCGGCTTCGAGCGCGCGTGACACAAGGCGGCCTTGAGGCTGCCACCTTCGCCGTCGTAGGGTGAAAACAAGGACAGCGGCGATTGCCGCTGTCATCTTCTTTATGCAACAACAGGAAAAAGATCATGACCATGATCCAATGCATTTCGCCGATCGACGGATCGGTTTATGCCGAGCGACCGGCCATGTCGCTGGAAGCGGCGACGGAGGCTGTCGGCCGTGCCCGCAAGGCGCAGAAGGCCTGGGCGCGCCGGCCGCTCGAAGACCGCGTGCAACTCGTGCTGAAGGGCGTTGCCCGCCTGAACGAGATGGCCGACGAAGTGGTGCCGGAACTGGCGCACATGATGGGCCGTCCTGTGCGCTATGGCGGCGAATACAAGGGTTTCAACGAGCGCTCCAACTATGTCGCGGCGATTGCCGCCGACGCGCTGGCGCCGCTGGTTGTCGAGGACAGCGCGACGTTTTCCCGCCGCATCGAGCGCGAGCCGCATGGTGTGGTCTTCGTCATTGCGCCGTGGAACTATCCCTACATGACGGCGATCAACACGATCGCGCCGGCGCTGATGGCCGGCAATACCGTCGTCATCAAACATGCGACGCAGACGCTGCTGGTCGGCGAGCGCATGGTGCGTGCCTTTGTCGAGGCGGGCGTTCCGGATGATGTCTTCATCAACCTCTTCCTCGACCACGCCACGACCTCGGCGCTGATTGCGGCCGGCAACTTCAACTTCATCAATTTCACCGGCTCGGTCGAGGGCGGTCGTTCGATCGAGCGGGCCGCCGCCGGAACTTTCGCCGGTCTCGGCCTCGAGCTTGGCGGCAAGGATCCGGGTTACGTGATGGAGGACGCGGACCTAGATGCCGCTGTCGATACGCTGATGGACGGCGCGACCTACAATTCCGGCCAGTGCTGCTGCGGCATCGAGCGCATCTATGTGCATGAGAGCCTCTATGACGCCTTCGTCGAGAAGTCGGTCGCCTGGGTGTCGAACTACAAGCTCGGCAATCCGCTCGACAAGGAAACGACGCTCGGGCCGATGGCGAACAAGCGCTTCGCCAAGGTTGTGCGCGAGCAGATCGCCGATGCCGTGTCGAAGGGCGCCAAGGCGCTCGTCGATCCGAAACTGTTCCAGGCCGATGACGGCGGCGCCTATATCATGCCGCAGGTGCTGGTAAACGTCGATCACTCGATGGCCTTCATGAAGGACGAGACCTTTGGTCCGGCCGTCGGCATCATGAAGGTGAAAAGTGATGAAGAAGCGCTCGGCCTGATGAATGACAGCCCTTACGGCCTGACCGCGTCACTCTGGACGCAGGATCCGGAACGCGCCTCGCGCATCGGTCGCGAGATCGAGACCGGTACCGTCTTCATGAACCGCGCCGATTATCTCGATCCGGCGCTATGCTGGACCGGCGTCAAGGAAACCGGCAAGGGCGGCTCGCTCTCCGTGCTCGGCTTCCAGAACCTGACCCGCCCGAAATCCTACCATCTGAAGAAAGTCACGAAATGAATATCGTCGCCAACTGGAGCTATCCGACCGCCATCAAGATGGGCCGTGGCCGGATCAAGGAACTGGCCGATGCCTGCAAGTCGCTCGGCATGAAAAAGCCGCTGCTGATCACCGATCGTGGTCTGGCGCCGATGCAGATCACCCAGGCAGCGCTTGAGGTTCTGGAAGAAGCCGGTCTCGGCCGGGCGATCTTCGCCGATGTCGATCCGAACCCGAATGAGAAGAATCTGGAAGCCGGCATCAAGGCCTACAAGGATGGCGGCCATGACGGTGTCGTTGCCTTCGGCGGCGGTTCCGGCCTCGATCTTGGCAAATGCGTTGCCTTCATGGTTGGCCAGACCCGTCCGGTCTGGGATTTCGAGGATATTGGTGACTGGTGGACGCGTGCCAATTCCGACGGCATCGCACCGATCGTCGCCGTGCCGACCACGGCCGGCACAGGCTCTGAAGTCGGCCGCGCCTCGGTGATCACCAATTCGGTCACCCATGTGAAGAAGATCATCTTCCATCCGAAATTCCTGCCGGGTGTCGTCATCTGCGATCCGGAATTGACGGTCGGCATGCCGAAGATCATCACGGCCGGCACGGGCATGGACGCGTTTGCCCATTGCCTGGAAGCCTATTCGTCGCCTTTCTATCACCCGATGTCTGCCGGCATAGCGCTGGAAGGCATGCGCCTGGTCAAGGATTTCCTGCCGCGCGCCTATCATGACGGAACCGATATCGAGGCTCGCAGCAACATGATGTCGGCTGCCGCTATGGGTGCCGTCGCGTTCCAGAAGGGGCTTGGCGCAATTCATGCGCTGTCGCATCCTATCGGCGCCGTCTACAATACCCATCACGGCATGACCAATGCGGTGGTGATGCCGCCGGTATTGCGCTTCAATCGCGAAGTGATCGAGGACAAGATCGAACGGGCTGCTGCCTATCTCGGCATTTCTGGCGGCTTTGACGGGTTCTACGACTATGTCCTGTCGCTGCGTGCCGAACTTCACGTTCCGGAAAACCTGACGGCCATGGGCATTGCCAATGACCGCGTCGACGAGTTGTCGGCAATGGCGATCGAGGATCCGAGTGCAGGTGGCAATCCGGTCAAGCTGACGCTGGAAAATACCAAGCAGCTGTTCGCCGACTGCTTCTAAGACCTTGCATATTCACGATATTGGCCCGGCATCTGGCGATGCCGGGCTTTTCTGTGTGTTTTGTCTCGAATACAGTTGCCGAGTCGGTCTGCTACAATGGCAGGTGGTATCAAGGGAAGTTCATGATCAGACATCGTTTCTATCTGTCCACGCTGCTGGCATCGTTTTGCGTGCTGGCCGCAGGCACGGCTTCTGCCGAGAGTTATTCGGGCCTTTTGAAGAAGGGCTACACGGTCGCTGCAATGAGCCATGCCAAATCGGGCTCCATGGGTTGGGTGCTCAGCGGCAAGGATGGCAAGCACTTCTGCAAGGCCAAGTTCGGCATGGCCGTCATCGATTCCAAGACACTGGTGAGCTTTCTTCCGAGCGGCAAGATGATCAAGCTCGACCGGGTGGTTTTCGAGGAAAGCGTCGGTGGTCCGGATCCGTCACTGCCGAATCTCGCTGATCTCAAAGCCGGACGTGTTGAGCCGCGGCATGTCGGTTCCTGCGTGCCCTTGCGGGGTTGACGTCGCCAATGCGACGATTGCATCCATTCTTGCCTGTTGAATTCATTGGATTTTACTGAGCGCCCTCCCTGATTTAGGGGAGGGCGTTTTTGCTTCATATTTTCTGTTTGTTAACCATAATTAGAAAGAATGCAGGTAGCGGGCGCCAATGATCAGGGCTGCTCCAGAGCGATGAGACGCTCGGACGAGACCCTTGAGGACAGAGAATGCCAGTTATCTCATTTGCCAATGCCAAAGGTGGGGCCGGCAAGACCACTGCGGCGCTTCTGCTTGCTACCGAATTGGCGCATCAGGGCTATCGGGTCGCGATCCTGGACGCCGACCCGCAGCGCTGGATTACCCAGTGGTTCGACACCTCCGGTCCGCAGCACAATATCGAAGTGGTTTCGGAAGTGTCGGTGGCCTCCGTGCAGGGGCATATTCGCGAACTCTCGCGCACCAATGACTACATCGTCATGGATCTCGCCGGCGCGCGCGATGCCATGGTGACAACGGCTGTCGGTCTGTCCGATCACGTGATGATCCCGATCCAGGGCTGCGCCATGGACGCCAAGGGCGGCGCGCAGATCCTCGATCTGATCAAGATGATGGAAGATGCCGGTCGCATGGTCATTCCGCATTCGGTCGTGCTCACCCGTGTGACATCCATGGTTACCACGCGTGCGCTGCTGACGATCAAAGGGCTGCTGGCGACGCGTGGTGTCAACGTGATCGATACGCCGATCGTCGAGCGCAGCGCCTATCGCGAGATCTTCGACTGTGGCGGCACGCTGTATTCGATGGATGCAGCGAAGATCAGCAATCTCGACAAGGCACGCGAGAATGCGCAGGCGTTCGCGGCCGAAGTCATGCGGCTGCTGCCGGTCAAGGTGATCCGCACGACGCAGCCGCGCCGGTTGTTCCGGTTGGTGCGCAACGCAGCCTGAGATAATTTCAATTGGAAGTGCTTGAAGCCGTCCGACCGTCAAGGTCGGGCGGCTTTTCGTTGCCGATATTTTGGTCAGCAGACGTGAAAAGGCCTCCGGATCATCTCCGGAGGCCTTTCCTTGTCTTGCGGGATTTGGTCGATTATTCAACGAACTCGACGGTTACTCCGGCGCTGACCATCTTGGCCAGTTCCGTCGCGTCCCAATTGGTCAGGCGGATGCAGCCATGGCTCTGGGTTCTGCCGATCTTGGATGGCTCGGGCGTACCGTGAATGCCGTAGGTCGGCTTGGAAAGGGCAAGCCAGACCGTGCCGACGGGGCCGTTGGGGCCGGGCGGAATGGCAAGAACCTTGTTGTTTTCACCCTGCTGGAAGTTGATCTTCGGATTGTATGTGTAACCCGGATTAAGCGCGATACGCTCGATCGTCACCGTGCCGGACGGCGAGGGTGTGTCGGACGAGCCGATGCTGGCGGGATAGGCGGCAACAAGAGCACCGTCCTCACCATAGGCAAAGACCTGCTTCAATCCCTTGTTGGCGACGATGCGCGCAACCTTGCCGGCCTTTATCGGACCTGGATCGACCACCTTTATGATCGTGCCGGGAATGGTGAAGTCGACGCCCGGATTGAGGGACTTCAGATAGGCCTCGTCCATATGGAATTTTTCGGCCAGCATTTCGGTTGTCGACGTGAAGGAGAGCGCCGGAAGCATCGCCTTGTGGCTGTAGTCTTCCGGGATAGACGCGACATAGGGGCCAGCGGCGTCACCCGGCGTAATGGTGTAGCTGGTGATCGCAAGGCCGCCGGACAGGCGCAGGCGCTCCAGCACTTCCTCCGCATTGTTCGGGTCGATGGTCTCGCCGGTCATCTGCTGCCAGGCGACCAGCGCCTTGTTGACGTTCTGGCCCATCTTGCCGTCGATCACGCCGGGGGACACGCCCTCGCGATCGAGAAAAACCTGCAGCGCGGTCATTTCGAGTTGCGACAGGTTGCTCTTCACCGGGATGTCCGGTGTGACGATGCGCGGCGTAGACGTTTCGGTCGGCGGCGGCTGGTCGGGACCGCCATAGGGCATGTCCTCCGGCAGTGCATCAAGCGCCTGGCGGTCGATTGGGCCATCCTGCGGAACCGAGCCGGTGACGACGTTGTCGTCCCAGGCCGGAGCCTCGGTGCGCGGATTTCCATAGGGGTCGTAGACGCCCGGCAGGTTTGGATTGGAGGCATGCTGGCTCGGCGGGAAATAGCTTTCTGCCGGAATTTCGGTCGCCACGACATTGCCGTAACGATCGATCAGCACCGTGCGTCCCATCTGGTCGCGGCTGATGACGACCTCTCCGGTCTCCGGCACATAGTCGAGGATCTCGCCTTCGGGCGAGACGAGCAATGTCTGTGGCTGGCGGTAACCATAGGCGGACTGCGCCATGGACGGGGCGGTGTCGAATATTGGTGCGGCGGTCATTGCCACCAGAAGCAGGCCGGTTTTCTTGATGTCGAACACGATGCAGAATCCTCGTCTATGCAGGCGACAAACGCGTCAAATTTGACACTAATGTGGAAAAGGTGAATTCATAGTGAATTAATGGTTAACTATCTGCGGTGGCATGGAAGATTTGTCGTCTATCTTTCCGTCGAGTTGACTTGGGGCCATCGTGGGGTGGAGCGATGCAGGACAGTTTCAGCATGGAGTCTTTTCTTCCGTATCGATTGATCAGAGCGACCGAACGATTGGACATGGTGTTTATGCGATTCTGCGGGCCAGAGGACGAACTTTCCTGGTCCGAATGGCAGGTTCTGTGGTCGCTAGGGGACGCGACGATCACAACGGCAAAGGCTATCTGCGGGCAGTCGGGACTGTCGAAGACCAAGATCAGCCGGGCGGTCAAGGTTTTGGAGGAGCGTAGCTATCTGGAGCGCAAGCGCGATGCCCATGATCGACGCTTCGAGCTTTTGTCGCTCTCGCCGGCCGGCCGGGCGCGTTTTTCCACCTTCAGGCAGAAGGCCATCGAGTTTCAACATCGGCTTGAGGCAATCATCGATTTGCCCTATCTATCGGCACTCGATACCGGCCTTGGTGGTCTTGAAGACCTCATGGCGGCTGGGCATTTTCGCCATGTACCCGCGGTCGCGGAGGGAAGTCACGCATGATTGCATTCCATGGCCCGAAGGGACCGCAACTCTCGCTGGATGAGGGTTCGGTGTTCGATATCGGCGCCTGCGTTGTCGATGGTGTCGATCTGGCACCGGGGCGGGCTATTCCCGATGACGGCGATGCCCGCATCGACCATTCGCTCGAAGGCTTTCTGTTTACCTGTGGGCCCGACCATATCCGCCATCCGCAACCAATGCCGGGTGGCGAGGGATTGTTCCCGCTGCATGGATCCTATTCATCGCATCCGGCCGAAGCGGTTGAGGTTTCCACCGAAAGCGGGGATCTTGTCGCTCGCGCGACCGTGCCGGTCGTACTGGCGGATGGGGGACGGGCGCGTCTCGACCGGATCTGGCGGCTGAAGGCCGACAGTGGTGAGGTGCAACTGAGCGATGTCGTCACCAACACCGGTGGTGCGCCGTTTCCAGCGTTCCTGATGTACCACATGAACCTCGGCGCCAAGCATTTCGACGATGGCGTGCGGCTGGAAGGCGCGATGCTCGATGACGGTGGCTTCCCGTGGACTTTCGGCGAGAAGGATGGCGGCATTTTTTGCGTGCCGGCGGGCAAGGGCGGCTGGGCCGAGCTCCGTCTCGGACCGATCCGGGCGATCGGCGGAAAACGTCTGAAAGTGCGCTTCCGTACCGATACTTTGCCCTATCTACAGGTTTGGCGGAACCAGAAGGCGCCGGCACATGTGTTGGGCATTGAGCCGGTCTCACATCGTTGGGAGAGCCGGGATGCGCTGGAGGCACGTGGCGAGTTCGTCATGCTGGCGCCCGGCGAGAGCCGTGAATACGGGCTGGCCTTTTCCTTCGTCTGATGCGGCGTACCGAAGGACCACTGTCTGTGATTGACGCCCCGGTAAGCCCGTCGTAGATGTTTCGGCCAAAGTTTGAGAGAGGTGCGCCGATGAATATCAGGCAGATCAACGAGGAATATTCCGTTAGCGGCCAGATCACGGTCGAGGATGTGGACACGGTCAAGGAACTCGGTTTCAAATCGATCGTCTGCCATCGTCCGGACGGCGAGGAATTCGGTCAGCCGGAATTTGCCGCCGTGGCAGCGCGGGCTGAACAGCTCGGCATCAAGATCAAGCACGTCCCGGTCGGCCCCATGGGTGTGACACCGGAAGCGGTGGTCGGCATGGTCGATGCGCTGGAGGATTTCGAGCGTCCGATGCTTGGCTACTGCCGTTCGGGCGCCCGTTCCACGGCAACCTACGAGCATGCGCTGCGTCAGCGCGGTTGAAGCCTTTTCAATTTATCCCTGACGACGCCGGGCAAAGCGCGGCGTCGTCGTTCCGTTTCAACATCCGATAGGAGAATTCCATGACCATCAAGCGTATCGAACCGGGCAAGCGTATGAGCGGCGCCGTCGTGCACGGCAACACTGTCTATCTCGCCGGCCAGGTTGGCGAAGGCACCACGGTCACCGAACAGTCGAAATCGGCGCTGGCCGAAGTGGACCGCCTGCTGGCGGCTGCCGGCTCCGACAAGTCGAAGATCCTGCAGACAATCATCTATCTGTCCGACATGTCGACCTTCGCCGAAATGAACGCCGTCTGGGAAGGCTGGATCGACCCGGCAAACCCGCCGGCCCGCGCCACCAGCGGTGCTCCGCTGGCGACCCCGGACTACAAGGTCGAGTTCATCGTGACGGCTGCAATCTAAATTCCGTTGTGTGACTTCATGAGAAGGGCCGGGAGCGATCTCGGCCTTTTTCCGTTGTATTGCAGCGTCTTGTCAGGACTTTTCGCGAATTTGAGTCAAGGTCCTGGTGGGTGTGATCGCTTCCGGGTCCAGCTTGATCTCGATGATTGCCGGCTTGCCGGATGCGCGAGCGCGCTCGAAGGCCGATGCAAAGTCTTCCGTGGTTTCGACCGTCTCGCCGTGGCCGCCATAGGCGCGGGCAAGGGCTGCAAAATCGGGATTGGTCAGATCCGTCGCGCTGACGCGGCCCGGATATTCGCGTTCCTGATGCATGCGGATCGTGCCGTACATGCTGTTGTTGATGACCAGCGTGATGATGGGCAGATTGTAGCGGATCGCGGTGGCGAATTCCTGGCCATGCATCATGAAACAGCCATCGCCGGCAAAGCAGATCACTTCGCGATCGGGGAAAAGCTGCTTGGCGGCGACAGCGGCCGGTAGACCATAGCCCATCGAGCCGGATGCGGGGGCTGCCTGGGTGTTGAACGCCTGGAAACGGTGGAAACGGTGCAGCCATGTGGCGTAGTTGCCGGCGCCATTGGTGAAGACCGTGTTCGTTGCAGTGTTGGCTTCGATCCAGTCCATGATTGCGCCCATCTGCACCTTGCCGGGGCTGACCTTCGGCGCCGTCGACCAGTTGAGATAGGCCTGATGCATGCTCTCCGTGCGGGCGGCCCAGACAGGGTTGGCCGGCGCTTCAAGGCTGGCAAGCGCATCGACGAATTCGGCCGGCGCCGCACAGACTGCGAGATCGGCGCGGTAGACGCGACCAAGCTCGGACGGGTCCGGATAGACATGGACCAGGGTCTGGGCCGGGTAGGGTATGTCGATCAGGCTGTAGCCGGAAGACGGCATTTCGGAGAAACGGCCACCGAGCATGATGATCAGGTCGGCTTCCCGCACCTCTTTGGCGAGCGCAGGGTTGATGCCGATGCCGACATCACCGGCATAGGAGGGATGCGTGTGGTCGAACAGCATCTGACGGCGGAAGGAGCAGCCGACGGGAAGTTTGAAGCGTGCCGCGAAATCCTGGAAGGCGGCGACCGAGGTTTCATTCCAGCGAGTGCCGCCGAGGATGACCAGCGGCTTTTTTGCTTCTGCGAGCAGTTCGCCGAGCTTTGCGATGTGGGCTGGGCCGGGATGGGCCTCCACCGGCATGAAAGGCTTTGCTTCAGGGGCCTCGACCTCGTCAACCAGCATATCTTCCGGCAGTGTGAGAACGACCGGACCGGGACGACCCGAAGTCGCGATAGCAAAGGCGCGGGTGACAAATTCGGGAATGCGGCGGGCGTCGTCGATCTCGCCGACCCATTTGGCGAATTCGGTGAAAGCGCGGCGATATTCGACCTCCTGGAAGGCTTCGCGCTCACGGGCGTCGCGCTGGACCTGGCCGATGAAGAGGATCATCGGGATCGAGTCCTGGCGGGCGACATGCAGGCCGGCGGAGGCGTTCGTGGCGCCGGGGCCTCGGGTGACCATGCAGATGCCGGGCTTTCCGGTCAGGCGGCCCCAGGCGTCGGCCATCATTGCCGCTCCACCTTCCTGCCGGCAGACCAGTGTCTCGATACCGCTGTCCTTCAGGGCATCGAGAACCGCAAGATAGCTTTCCCCGGGCACGCAGGAGACACGTTCCACGCCATTGGCCTTCAGGGCCTCAACGATCAGTTCGCCGCCGGTTCTCTTCATCGGGCTGCCTTTCCTTCGATCTCGGCCAGTTCGGCCAGAATTTCGTTGCTGTGTTCTCCGATCCGCGGGCTCGGGCGCTCGTAGCGCAAAGCCGTCTCGGAGAGGATGATTGGGGTGCGCACGCTCGGAATGATCGTGCCCCTGTCGTCTTCAAGTTCGATCTTCAGGCCACGTGCCTTGATCTGCGGGTCTGCGAACATCTCTTCGATGGAGTTGATCGGCCCGGCCGGAACGGCGTTGGCCTCGCAGGCGCTCAGGAGGTCGCGCTTGATCCACCTGGCCGTTTCCGTGGTGACGATGCGGCGAACCTCTGCCTTGTTGGCAACGCGGGCCTTGTTGGTGGCGAAGCGCTCGTCTTCTGCGACCGAGGTTATGCCCAGTATGGCGCAAAGGCGCTTGAACTGGCCGTCATTGCCGACGGCAAGGATCAGGTGGCCATCGGCGGTCGGTACCACCTCGTAAGGACTGATATTGGGATGCGCATTGCCGAGTCGCGTCGGAGCCTTGCCGGAGACGAGATAATTCATGTTCTGGTTGGCCAGAACCGCCGACATGACGTCGAGCAGTGCCATGTCGATGAACTGGCCCTGGCCGGTCTTCATCACATGGATGAGCGCTGCCTGGATCGCGGTTACGGCATAGATGCCGGTGAAGATGTCGGCGATGGCAACGCCTGCCTTCATCGGTTCGCCATTCGTCTCGCCGGTGATCGACATGAAGCCGGACATGCCCTGGACAATATAATCATAGCCGGCAAATTCGGCATAAGGGCCGTTCTGGCCAAAACCAGTGATCGAGCAGTAGATCAGCCTGGGATTTTCGGCTTTCAGGCTGTCGTAGTCGAGGCCGTATTTCGCCAGGCCGCCAAGTTTGAAGTTTTCGATCACCACGTCGGCCGTGGCGCAGAGGCGTCGGACGGTGTCCTGGCCTTCTTGGGTCTTCAGGTCGATAGCGATCGAACGCTTGTTGCGATTGGTCGAATGGTAATAGGCGGCTGACAGGTTTTCGCCATCGGCGCCTTCGACGAAGGGCGGCCCCCAGGCGCGCGTGTCGTCGCCACCTTCCGGATTTTCCACCTTGATCACGTCGGCGCCGAGATCCGCCAGCATCTGGCCGGCCCAGGGCCCGGCCAGGACGCGTGCAAGCTCGATGACGCGGAGGCCGGCAAGGGGCGGTCCTGCGGTTGGACTATCGGTGGCGCTGGCGTTCTGTCTGGTGGTCATGGCGCTTCCTGTGCTGATCGGCATGACGGCGCAAAGCTGTCATGATCCGCAGCCTGTCATGAGCATTTCTGCTGGCTGACCTCGTATAACCCCGGATTAGTCCACCGGCACCTGATTTTCTCTCATGGGATCATTCCGTTTCGGCAAGCCCGCCTCAAGTTCAAGCTCGTGCATGGGGAAGGGGCGCGGTCGCGGTTACCGGCGCCGTTGCGCGTTCGATGTCGGCGAGCACGCGGTTACACCACGCAAGGAAGCCGGCTACTGGTACTTCCCGGCCACTCTCATTCAGGGTTTCGTGACGCATCGCGTCATAGATGCGTGTTGTGACGTTGCGAATGCCGGCCTCCGACAGGCGTGTTGCCAGCCAGCGGATTTCCCGTCCCTTGTTGGTGGCGGGGTCTTCACCTCCACCGACCAGATAGACCGGCGTGGACTTGTGCAGGCGCGCCAACTGACGGTCGCTGGTGCCGCGAAAGGTCAGGTGAAAGAGATCCTGCCAGAGGGAGACGCTGGCATCGAAGCCGCAGAGCGGGTCGGCGATATAGGCGTCGACTTCGGTTGCGTCATGGGACAGCCAGTCAAAGGCGGTACGATGGTTGGGGATTGCCTTGCCCCAGGCCGTGAACGTCGCCAGTGGCAGGATGAGGCTAGGAACGTCGGAGCCTTTGTAGATCTTCTCCAGTTTCAAAACCAATTGGGCAATGCGTCCAGCAATTCCCGGGTTGAAATTGGAATTCCACACCGACACCGCCTGGAAGGCGTCCGGATGTTCGGTTGCAGTATTGAGGGCAATCAGGCCACCCATGGAGTGGCCGAACAGGATGACAGGCAAGCCTGGGTGACGGGCGACTGCAAGATCGCGCATGGCGCGGACATCGGCCACCACCTTGGCGGGACCTTCGCTTGCGGCATATCGACCGAACGGCGCGTCCGGCGCAGTTGTCTCGCCGTGGCCGCGGTGGTCATGGGCGTAGACATGCAGGCCCGCCGCCGACAGGTTTGCGGCAAAGGCGCCGTAGCGGCGCGAATGCTCGGCGAGGCCGTGGCAAATGACGATGATGGCGCGCGGCGCGCTTTGTGCCGCCATGTGATGATACGCAAGTCGTGCGCCGCTTGGGGCATCATGAAAGTACAGTTCGTCGAACATGTTTTCCTCCGTCGGCGCAGATAAAATGGGATTTTCCGTTTGCGTGCAATGGAGGCTGATGTTTATCTTCCGGCCAACTATAGGATCAGTATGTAAGGATGCGTCGCTAACCCGATTTTAAAGCGCGAACGACCATAGTGCGTCGGCTCTTGGATGACGGGGTGGGGGAAAAACGCTGACGCAAACGGTTCAGAGACATCCGGTATGGTCAGGCGGACATAGTCTGAGGATGGGCGGCTCAAGGCCTGCTTTTCTGGCTACAGCGCTCATGACGGCCATCTTCATGCTGGTGTTCGACCTGCTTGCTGATCGACACTACTACAGCGATATTGATGATGTTCTGCGTGCTGTCCAGATCCGGCAGTTGCTCACGAACGGCGAGTGGTTCGACTTGATCATTCATGGCATCGATATGCCAGGTCCCTATCTTTCTCCCTGGTCCCGCCTTGTCGATCTTCCCTATGTCCTATTGGCGCTGGGGCTGCGCAACGTCACCAATGAAGCTACGGCCCTCTGGTGGGCTTTCCGGCTTTGGCAGCCTGTGCTGTTAATCGTTTTCTGCTGGCTGTGGTGCGCCATTGCCGTTCGGCTGGAGGAGGATGTTTTCAGGGTGCAGCCTCTGCACGCGGTGGCAGCTTTCGCATTGATGCCTTTGACGCTTTGGGAGTTCAGCCCTGGTCGCATCGATCATCACAACCTCCAGATCGTTGTGTTGATGCTGGCGCTGTTCGGAATTTCGCGTTGGTCGGCGGCGGGCGGCTTCGTTGCTGGCATGGCCTGCGGCCTGTCTTTTCTGATTGGACTGGAACTGGCACCTGTACTGCTGATCGTGATGGTTGGACCCGGTTTCGCATGGATCGCGGGTGTCGCCGGAAGTCGCCGCGTCCAGATCTTCCTTGCGGCAGGTCTAGCGCTCACGACACTGTTGGCTGGACCGTTGCTGGTCGGGCCAATTCGTTTCATGGCCACCGAATGCGATGCTTTTTCAGCGCCGTTCGCCGTCGCATTCCTTGGCTATGCCGCAATTACGGCGGCCATCATGTGGAGTGTTCGGTCGACTGTGCCTTATGTTCGACTTGGTGCGCTTGTCCTGTCTGCTGGTGGCCTCGTTCTCGCTCTCGCCATCGCATTTCCAGGTTGCCTGCAAGGACCATATCATTCGGTGGATCCGGTTGTTCGAGGGCTCTGGCTCGACCGGGTGCAGCAGGAGAAGTCGTTTCTTGAGTTTTACAGGGTAGGAGATACGATCAAGATCGTCTGCCTCGCGCTCCTGGTTGTCGTGTTGTGCGGTGCGCTTCCGACTTTCGTGCGGCGGCTGATGCGGCGCGATGCGGCTTTCGTGATAATTTTCTGTGTCGCCGTTGTGCTGACCGTCTTCAGTTTTGCGCAAACGCGCTTTATACGCTTCCCGGCCGCCTGCACGCTGCTTTTCCTCCCCATGGTCTGGAGCGAGGCGCGATTTGGCATACGGGCCACGCTAAGGGCGGTTGGGGCGGGGGGCGCGGTGACGTTGGCGGCTGGACTGCTTTTCCTGAAGCTCATCCCCAGTCATGAGTTGCGGCCGGAACTTCTGGACTATCTCGCTTTCGACCTTTGCACCGATGTCGATACATCACCGCTGTTGACGCTCGCGCCCGGCCGGATAGTGGCGCCGAGTTCACTTGGTCTTTTCATGCTTGACCGACTGCCGCCTGGCATGACCGTCAACGCCATTTCCTTTCATCGCGCAGCCCCCGGCATGCGACGGACGTATGATGTCTTCGTTTCGACGGACAGCGAGACCCGCAGGAAGGCGGCCGAGCCATTCGACTACCTCGCCGTCTGTCGCTATCCGATGGTGGCTGACATCCCCAACGACACGGTCTTCGCTGCACTTACCCGGGGAGGAGGCTGGCCGGGACTGGTTCCTATTTCCGATTCGCCGGCTTCCGGCCTGCGTCTGTTCCGGATTGACCATGAGAGCTTCAACTAGAGGGTAAAAAAGCCCTCGCGCTGTCCGTTCTTTGGCCGTTCGCCGTTGCTCCAGCGTCGCAATTCGCCTACATAGCGGCAACTTCCCAATCTGCCCGGAGCAATTTTACGATGGCACGCCAGTTCATCTATCACATGTCGGGACTGAACAAGTCCTACGGCGCCAAGAAGATCCTCGAGAACGTCAACCTGTCCTTCTACCCTGATGCCAAGATCGGTATCCTGGGTCCGAACGGCGCCGGTAAGTCGACCGTGCTGCGTATCATTGCCGGCCAGGACAAGGAATTCACCGGCGAAGCCTGGCTCGCCGAAGGCGCGACCGTCGGCTACCTGGAGCAGGAACCGCATCTGGATCCGACCAAGACGGCGTTTGAAAACGTCATGGTCGGCGTTGCCGACAAACAGGCCGTGCTCGATCGCTACAACGAACTGATGATGAACTATTCCGACGAGACCGCCGATGAAGGCGCCAAGCTCCAGGACATCATCGACAGCCAGAATCTCTGGGATCTCGAACAGCAGGTCGAGATGGCGATGGAAGCCCTGCGCTGCCCGCCGAAGGATTCGGACGTCACGCTCCTTTCTGGTGGTGAGCGCCGCCGTATCGCGCTCTGCCGCCTGCTTCTGTCGCAGCCGGACCTGCTGCTGCTCGACGAACCGACCAACCATCTGGACGCCGAAACGATCGCCTGGCTCGAAAAGCATCTGCGCGACTATCCGGGCGCCGTGATGATGATCACCCACGATCGTTACTTCCTCGACAATGTCACCGGCTGGATTCTCGAACTCGACCGTGGCCGCGGCATTCCCTACGAAGGCAACTACTCGGCATACCTGACAGCCAAGGCCAAGCGCATGCAGCAGGAAGCCCGCGAAGATGCCGGCCGCCAGAAGGCCATCTCGCGCGAGCAGGAATGGATCGCCTCCAGCCCGAAGGCGCGTCAGGCCAAGTCGAAGGCGCGTATCAAGTCCTATGAGCAGTTGGTGGATGCGGCCGAAAAGCAGCGTCCCGGCGACGCGCAGATCATCATCCCGGTTTCCGAGCGTCTCGGCCAGGTGGTCATCGAGATGGAAGGCATCACCAAGGGCTTTGAAGGGCGCACGCTGATCAATGACCTGTCGATCAAGCTGCCGCCGGGCGGCATCGTCGGCATCATCGGGCCGAACGGCGCCGGCAAGACGACGCTGTTCAAGATGATCACCGGCCAGGAAAAGCCGGATTCCGGCTCGATCCGTATCGGCGAGACGGTGCATCTCGGTTATGTCGACCAGAGCCGCGACGCGCTCGACGGCAACAAGACCGTTTGGGAAGAAATCTCGGGCGGTGCCGAGGTCATCAAGCTCGGCAAGTTCGACATGAACTCCCGCGCCTATTGCGGTGCCTTCAACTTCAAGGGCGGCGACCAGCAGCAGAAGGTCGGCAATCTCTCGGGTGGTCAGCGCAACCGCGTTCACCTTGCCAAGATGCTGAAGGCCGGCGGCAATGTCCTGCTGCTCGACGAGCCGACCAACGACCTTGATACCGAAACGCTCGGTGCGCTGGAAACGGCACTGGAAAACTTTGCCGGCTGCGCCATCATCATCAGCCACGATCGCATGTTCCTCGACCGTCTGGCGACACATATCCTGGCATTCGAAGGCGACGGCCATGTCGAATGGTTCGAAGGCAACTTCGAAGACTACGAGCAGGACAAGGTTCGCCGTCTCGGTGCTGACGCTCTCAATCCGGGCAGCCAAGCCTACAAGCGCCTGACGCGCTGACCGGATCACCTTTCGGTGGCAGATGTCTGCCGCCCCGTATCGAAAAGCCCCGGCCGTGCCGGGGCTTTTTCGTGTCGGCTTCGAACTGTGGGTGCTCGGTTTGTCAAGTGCGCGCATCGAGCGTCATGGAGACCTTAGCCTCGAGCGCCAGCGGCCTTCCTGAAATTCGAAGCAGATAATGCTTGCAAGGTTCGCGCGAACGACATAAACATATCTTTATATGATTATCGCTCTCGAGGTTCGGTATGAAATTTGGCGTGGATGCTCTGGTGGAGTTGTTGAAGGCGGCAGGTGAACCTACCCGGCTTCGCCTGCTTGCGCTCCTGTCGGCTGGGGATCTGACCGTGACCGATCTTACCGAAATTCTGGGGCAGTCGCAGCCCCGAATTTCCAGGCACCTCAAGCTTCTTGCCGAGGCGGAACTTGTCGATCGGTATCAGGAGGGGGCCTGGGCGTTCTTTCGATTGAAGCAGGATGGCGCCGCTGCCGATCTGACCCGTGTATTGCTTGATAGTACGCAGGAGGCCGATCCTGTTCTGCAACGTGACAAGGAGCGCCTCGCCGCCGTCAAGCGTTCACGAGCGCAGCGCGCGCAGGAGTATTTCAGCCGCAATGCATCCGAGTGGGATGAACTGCGCCGACTGCATGTCAACGATGCCGATGTCGAGGCAGCCTTGCTGAGGCTCGTCGGGCCTGAGCCGATCGATGCGCTGCTCGATCTCGGCACTGGCACAGGGCGCATCCTGCAGCTGCTCTCTAGTCACTACCGTCGGGCAACGGGTATCGATGCGAGCCGTGACATGCTGTCGGTCGCGCGCGCAAATCTCGACAAGGGCGGCGTTCTGTCGGCGTCCGTGCGTCACGGCGACATTCTCAACCTGCCGCTTGATGCTTCAGACTACGATCTGGTGACAATCCACCAGGTGCTGCACTTCCTTGAGCAGCCTGAACTGGCGCTTGCCGAGGCGGCTCGCATGTTGAAGCCGAATGGTCGTCTGGCGATTGTCGATCTGGCGCCGCACGAACTGGAATATCTGCGCGACGAACATGCCCATGTGCGGCTTGGTTTCTCGAGGCAGATCATGGCCGACTGGCTCAATCGAAACGGGTTTCACGTCGAGGAAGTGGTCGATCTGCCGCCGGAAAGCGCGGCGGGCAGGGGCCTTACCGTTACCATCTGGCTCGCCCGGCGCAATGCCGTTCTGGCACCGGCTGGTATGGAAGCAGCAATTTTACAGACCGGGAGCAGATAAATGGCCGAGCACCATAGAGCGATCGAAGACGCTGCAGACCTGCGCATCTCGTTTGAATTCTTTCCGCCGAAGTCGCCGGACATGGAAGACCAGCTCTGGTCAACGGTTGAGGCCCTGGCACCCTGGCAGCCGGATTTCGTATCCGTCACTTATGGAGCCGGCGGCACGACGCGCGAACCGACCCTGAGCACGGTGAAGCGGTTGATCAGCGATACGCCGATGCCGACTGCGTCACACCTGACCTGCGTCGGCGCGACACGCGACGAGGTGCGGCGCGTGGTCGAGGAATTCAAGGCCGTTGGTGTTCGGCATTTCGTCGCGCTGCGCGGCGACCCGCAAGACGGCGTCGGCGCGGCTTACCAGCCGCATCCGGACGGTTTCGTCAACGCGGCCGACCTTGTGAGCGGTTTGCGCGCGATGGGCGATTTCGAGGTGTCTGTCTCCGCCTACCCGGAAAAGCACCCAGAAAGTCCCGATGAAGCCGCCGATCTGGATATGCTAAAGCGCAAGGTGGATGCTGGCGCAACCCGGGCCCTGACGCAGTTCTTTTTCGACAATGATGTCTACGCCCGCTATCTTGATCGCGTGCTGGCGGCGGGGATTGCCATCCCGATCGTGCCCGGTATCATGCCGATCCAGAACCTCACGCAGTTGAAGCGGTTCGCCTCGATGTGCGGCGCATCGGTGCCGGCAAGCATAGATCGCCGTTTTGATGGGCTCGATGGCAATGCACAGGATCGGGCCGAGGTGGCGGCGGATATCGCAGCCGAGCAGATCGCTGATCTGGCGAAGCGCGGTATTCGGGAGTTCCACATCTACACGATGAACAGAGCGCCGCTGACGATTGCGACGCTGTCGCGCCTTGGGCTGGATGGCAAGTCCCGGACGCTATCCGGTGCTGCGGCCTGAAACGGCTTCCTTGTAAAAGATGAAAGGCGCATGACGGAGGTCCATCATGCGCCTTTTTGAATTGCAGAAGCATTGCTGCCTGAGAGGCCTTTAGGCCGCTTCATCGCTTTTGGCTCATCTTACTCCCGGTCAGATGAACAGCATGGTGGTAATGAACACAAACGCCGCACTGACGATAAGGACATTGATCGAATTAGTCAGTCCCATGTCTGCCTCCTTGTGTTTGACCGTTAGATGTTATGTCCGATTTGTGTCATCGAAAAGCGAATTCTGTGCTGCGCTGCGATGACGGGCGGTGGATAAGTTGTCGATCGTCGAGAATTCATCATTTTTTTCAGTGATTTAAGAATTTTCAGCTGTTGTTAATGAAGTTTAACAAACGTGACCTGTCGGGCTCCAATATGATGCGCAATGTTGCATTGTGGCAACAGTCAGCCAAGCCGGGATTTGTTTGCAAACGGGAGAAAACCGAGCAGCCGACCGTCCAATACAAGCAGACCGGCCCCAATCAAGGCCATGCCCACGACGTCGAGCGGATGCAGAATCTCGCCGAGAAAAAGCGCTCCCAGCAGGATGGCGCTGGGCGGAACGAGCAGTGTTACGAGTGAGGCGTTCGTCGCTCCGGCGATGGCCATGATGCGGAAGAAGAGGATGTATGCGAAGGCCGTGGACAGCAACGCGAGCGCCAGAATGGCCGCGATTGCGCTCAAAGGAGGCATGGAAAGCGCCCATGGCTGGTCGATGACAAGCGCTGCAGGCAGCATGATCAGCGACGAAGCGGTGAGTTGGCCTGCTGCTGTGATCGGGGCGGGAACGTCTCGGAACCGTTTTCCGTAGGTTGCTGCAAAGCCATAGGATACTGCGGCGAGAATGGGCAGGATCACCGCCCATAGGGGTACGTCCGTCTGCAGGAAGGTGCTCGGGCCGATCAACACGGCCGTGCCGGAGAGGCCGAGGATGGTACCGACCATCTTCGCCCGTGATAGCTTTTCGTCGGCGGTCAGCTTGTTTGCGATCAGCACCGTCCAGATCGGCGTTGTCGCATTGAGGATCGAGGCGAGACCGGCGCCGATCTCCGTTTGGCCGAGGAAGATCAGAGTGTGCGGGATGGCATTGTTGATCAGGCCGAGCAGAAGGAAGGCGCGCCAGCGTGTCTTCAGGATTAGATAGAGGTCTTCACCACCGCGCAGATAAAGGTGCAGGGCCAGTGCTGCCAGCGACAGGCGCAGGAAGACGAGCGTGAACGGCGGTACATACGCAACGGCATAACGCGCGAAGAAGAACGAGCCGCCCCAGATGAAGCCGAGCAGGATCAGCAGGGCCCAGGTGGTCGCGTTCAAGGTCAGGGGAGCTTGTTTTTGCATGGGGCACCTTTCGAATCGGAGCCCCACGCTAGTCTTACGGTCTCGCTGAAACCACCCGTTTCATGCGGCCGGTCTATGGATCACAACGTGTTCAGCAGGGAGGGTGTCGCCCAGCCATCCGCCGGCACACCCAGCCGCTGCTGCTCCTTCTGGATGGCAACGCGGGTTCCGGATCCCAGAATGCCGTCAATCTTGCCGACGTCATGGCCGAGTGTTTGGAGCTTCGTCTGGAGTGCCTTCATCTCAACGTCGCCGAGGCCCTGTTCCGGGGTGCCCTTCAGGTAAGCCGGAGCGCCCATCAGGCGGGTGGCAAAGTAGGCCGCAGAGGTCGTGTAGATGAACGACTGGTTCCATTCCAGATAGATATTGAAGTTGGGATAGGTCAGGAATGCGGTGCCTTTGCGCCCTTGCGGCAGGACCAGCGATGCAGGCAGGTTGCCTGAGGTCGTGTTGCCGTCTCGCGGCGTGACGCCGAGCGCGAACCATTCACCGGCTGTCAGCGGACCGTTCAGGCCGGTCTTTTCGAAAGGCAGGTTTTCGGGAATGGTCACTTCCTGGATCCACGGCTCGCCGCGCTTGAAGCCGAGGTGCTGGATGAACTTGGCAGCGGTCAGGATGGCGTCCGGCGCACTCTGCTTGACGTTGATATGGCCATCGCCGTCGCCATCGACGCCGAATTCGATGATGTCTTTCGGAAGCATCTGTACCTGACCGATTTCGCCGGCCCAGGCACCGGTGTTGGTGGCCGGATCGAGATCGCCGTGCTGCACCATTTCGATCAGGGCCAACAATTGCGGGCGAAACAGTTCGGGACGACGGCAGTCGTGCGCGAGCGTCACGAGCGCATTGCGGGTGCTGAAATCACCCTGCACGGCGCCGAAATCGGTCTCCATCGCCCAGAAGGCGGCAATGATGCCGGATGGAATGCCGAATTCCTGTTCAGCCCGGTCAAACACCGCCTTGTACTGCTGCAGCTTCTGGCGGCCGATGTCGAGACGGGCCTGGCTGACGGTACGCTGCGAGAATTCGAGGAAGGTCTGCTTGAACACGCCCTGAGAGCGATCGCGGGCCAGAACTTTCTCGTCGATCCGGGCGCCGGCCAAGGCCTGTTCGGCAATGTCAGCCGGTACGCCGACGGCCACGGCTTCCGCCTTGACGCCCTGGAGGAAGGTGCCGAGATCGCCGCCACATTCGGCTGCCATCGAAAGGCTGGTGGTGGCCATGAGGAAGGCGAAGGGAAGGGCGAAGCGTGAGGCAAAGGTCATCATTTGGTCCTTAGATGTTTCTTGTGGACGGTTATTAAGCGACTTTTTGACGAAAGAGAGATGGCGGCACAAGGACTCGTGCCGCCATGGTCTTATTTTCAGGAATTTCTCGGGTTGGGGCCGCGGTTACTTGGAAACGGACGCAACCCACTTTTTCCAGTTTGCCTGCGTGCCGGCGAAAACGTTGATATCCGTGCCGCCCTTGATACCCGGAATGACGCCGGTCGACGTATATTGCCAGAAGGCCCAGCGGCGTTCCGGATAGATCTCGTTGGGATGCTGGGCGACGGCCCGCACCCAGAAATGATAGTCCTGGAACGCACCTTCGAGATTGTCACGGTGGAAATCGACCGATGTGTAGATGATCGGGCGCTTGCCGTAATAAGCTTCGATGCGATCCATGAACCGCTTCATTTCGCTGCGCACAGTTGCCCCGTCCGGGCGGAGTTGGCAGGTCTTCGAGGCGTGATTCCACTCTACATCGAGTACGGGCGGCAAATGCATGGACTGCTTGGGGACGTTTCGGATGAACCAATCAGCCTGCTCGTCGGCTGTCGAACAGAAGTAGTAGAAGTGATAAGGGGCGTGTGGAACGCCAGCGGCGCGGGCCTGCTGCCAGTATGCGTTGAAGCGCGGATCGACCATATCCTTGCCTTCGGTCGCCTTGATGAAGGCGAAGGAAACGCCGGAGCGGCGAACCTGGTCCCAGTCGATGTCGCCGTTCCATTTCGACACGTCGATGCCGTGCACGTTGTGGCGATGCGGCGTCTTGCCGTTGAAGTCCTGCGGATCGGTATCCTTGAAGCGCGGCGAAATCGATGCCGTTTCCATCAGGTCATAGCTGGTGGAGGTGCAGGCTGCCAGTGACAGCGAAATCGGCAAGAGCGCCAGGAGAAGCCACCGCATGGATGTTCCATCAATTGGAGTTGGAATCATGCCCCAAGAGCGGTGCGCACGAACGCGAGACACAAGAGGCGCGAGCACCATTCATGGTCCATCATCGTTAAAACTTGGTTATATGCAATCCGTCTTGCGGAGTTAATGACGGTGCCGCCTCAGAATTTGACGATGGCGTGCCACGCGTAACCGCGTCCGACCGTCTCGAAGGCGAGCGTTCCGCCGCGCTCGGCCACTCTGGATTCGAGGGCTTGGCGCAGGGATGCGCGAGGGGTGACGTGGAAACGTGACAGCCAGTTGCGCAACAGATTGTGGAACCAGCGCGGCAGGCCTTCCTGCTGGCCGAAATCGACGATGTGCAGCGAGCCACCGGATGCGACGGCATCCAGCGCGCAATCGATCGCTTTTTCCCAATCCGGGATCATCGACAAGGCGTATGAAATCATAACACGGTCGAAGCCCTGCATGCCGAACTGGCTGGCGTCGAATGCGGTGGCATCGGCGACGGTCAGGACAGGCTGTGTGGGGTCGTGACGAAAACTGGCGCGTGCCGAGACGAGCATCTCCGCCGAAATGTCGAGGCCGTAGAGATGCGCCGTCGGATAGAGGCGGCGGGCAAACAGCAGATTGCGGCCCGTGCCGCAACCGACCTCGAGCAGGGTGCCTGCTGGTGGGATGTCGAGCTGGGCGATCATGCGGTCGCGGCCGAGCAGGTAATACTTCCGCGTCAGGTCGTAGATGTGGCGCTGGTAGCGATACATGCTGTCCATGCGTTCGGCATGCGGCTGGTCGATGACGCTGTTTGCAGCCTGTTCGCTCATGCCCGGGGCATTTCATAGATGTGGAAGCCGCCGTAGATTGCCGAGCGGTCCTGCTTCTTCAGGGCAGTGGAGCGCTCCGCCTGATAGTGCCATTGCGAGAGCAGGCTGTCGGAGAGCTTGCCGTCGAGCACGCTCTTTTCCGCGGCCGTGCGAAAGATGACCCGGGCGCCCGGTGCCGCAGTACGGGTGATCTCTGTCCAGAGTTCGTTGAGCTGACGCTCGTTCATCCAGTCCTGGGCATCAAGCAACACGTATCGGTCCACGCTGGCGGCCGGTTTCTTTGCCAGCAACTCGGTGAAGTTGGCATGGTGAACTTGGACCCGGTCGACGTGGTCGCGGATCAGCGGATAATGCTCCCGCTTGAGATAGGTCGGCAGGGTGCCTTCTTCCGCAGTGGGGTAGCGACGGGCAAATGCCTGCCAGGCGAAATAATTGTCCTTCAGCGGAAAATAGCAGGCCAGCTTTTCCAGGCGGTGGCGCAGGACCGGAGCAATCGTTCCGCCCTCGGAGAGGCTAGCCAGCTCGTCATATTGCTGCGGCGGAATGCCAAGGCCGAAGAGCGAGCTCTTGCGGCTGGTCAGCCAGCGGATCAACGGCTTGTCGAACAGTGGTGCAATCCGGCTGTCGAAGAACTGGCGCTGGTCGCGCAGCGACTTCGCTGTAGTCATCTCTTCGAGGCGCACACCATGCAAACGGGCGAGCAGATGGCCAATGCCGATAAAGCGCCCGAGCAGACCGGTACGATAGAGATTGCGGTTGAACACCGACACCCGACGCCGCCCGGTCATTCCGCGCTGGTTCCAGTAACTGCGGCTCACAGCGTCGAGATTGGGTGCCACATGGCGGTCATAGAGGCGACTATTGCCAGCTTCACCGTCTGTTGCCAGAAGGCGGACAACGGCAGCATGATCGGGCAGATGGCGAAAGGCTGCGAGCTTCAGCCGGTTAAGCGCGACGTGGTTGGGGTTCAGGTCGACGACGTCGATCGAGGCAGGTCTTCGGCTGAGGTAAGCGAGCATGTTACAGCCGCCGGAGCCGATCGTCACGATCGAATGGCCCTCGGCCAGATCCATCGCCTCCATGTCGACATCCGGGTCTTCCCAGATCTGGGCATAGACCAGGCCTGAAAACAGCAGGCCGAACAGACGTTCTGACAGTCCGTCCCTGGACATTGGCTTATGCTGGAGAAGCGCGTCCTTGAGTTTGTGATTCTCATGAAAGCCAGCATCCGGTGCAATCTCGGTCATCTCGATCCGCCATCCTCTTGGAGTTGATGGCGTGTAGCCCTGCGATGCTACAGTTTGATGACGTGGACGTGCCAGCTGGTTGGCGCAAGCTTGCCGGAATTTGATAAGCCGTTGACGGATCTAATACATTCCTGGCGCGGCCGGTCTTGCCCGCAGGCGAATTCTAACGCCTCGAAACATGGGTGTCTGGAGCTGGACTGTGCAAGGCGGGGATATGAGGGCTTAGACCGTTGCGAACGTGCACCGATTCTCTTCTTCCTGCCTGAAGAGTCGATATGATCGTTGCGGTATCGGTCGCTGGTGAAGATCCGGGATCTACTGCGTCAGGTGCAGCATGCCCTTACGCTTGGCATCGTAATAATAGCCGCGTGCGTAAAGGCGCACCGCCTGGTCATGATCGCTGTCCGCCACGAGCCACGCGCCCTTGAGGTATTTGACGGCATATTTGATGTTGGTCTCGGCGTCGAAAAGCCCTGACGGCTCGCCGTTGTAGCCCATGGCCTTGGCGGTGTTGTAGCGGATCTGCATCAGACCGTAGTTACCGCTGTGATAAGCGCCTGGATTGTATGTGCTCTCACGCTTGACGACGCGATGTACCAGATCCTCCGGGATCTCGTAGAACTTCGCATATTTCTTGATCAGGGCGTTGAGTTTGGTCGGGCCGCCGCTCAGCGCTTCCGGCTCGGGTTCACGTTCCGGTGGCAAGCCTGGCGAGGTGATGTCGAAGGGGTCGCCAAAGCTGGTCAGGGCCGTCCTGCGCAGGGGGGCTGCATAGGCGAGCACGACGGGTGCCGGTGCCGGCAGTGTGCCTGACGTCGTCTCGGCTGTGGTCGAGGCCGATGTCGATCCAGGGGCTGCGGCAACGGCCTGCATGGGGGCTGCGCCGGCGGTGATTGCTGCCTGCTGATCGACGCCGGGAAGCGGCGTGGCTGTCGCCAGTGTCGTCAGGGCCTGTGTTGCCGCCGTCTGCGGCGCAGTGGCAGCCAGTGACGATTCCTTCAGCATCGGAATGGGGGCTGCTGTTTCTGTGCCCGGAATGATCGGGGCGGGACCCGGATTGGCCGCCGCCAGTTCCGCAGTCGTGGTCACGGTCGTCGCTGCTGTCGGTGTCGTTCCGTTCGAAATGGCTTCGGCAGTATTTGCGGCCTGCATTTCCGCCGAATTGGGTTTGGCAACCGGTGTTGTGGCCAGGTCCGCCTTCATGTTCTCATCGATTGCAGTGCATCCCGAGAGGCCCGCTAGCAAGGAAGCAGCCATGCAAATCGCAATGCCGCGGTCTTTCTTGACGATCATGCCACTATCCGTTTTCACGCTGCAGGCGACCGGTGACGAAGCAAATCACCGACCGTTAAGATTTCCATTTATTAATGCATGCCGGCCCTTGCGGCAAGCGCTCGGCGAAATCGGCCTCTCTCGGGCGTCAGGCGGCGATCTTGCGATAGCCCGCCGTGACGGCTCCTGCCGAGATCAAGACGGTGCCGCCGCCATGCTTCGCTGTCCTGCGAACCGAGCGTTTGCGGATGTATTGCCGGGCTTTTGCGGCGGCGAGCACATAGGTAATCGAGCTGGCAATCGACAGGGTGACAAAGGTCGCGACGAGCATTGACGCCTGTTCGAAACCGAGTGCGGAAGACGTCAGGAATTGTGGCAGGAATGCGACGAAAAAGACGATGCTCCTGGGGGTGAGCGCCGTCACCGTGAAGCAGTGGGCGACGATCTTCAGCGGCTTTTCTTGCGGAAGATTGTCATTGTCGGCAATCGGTCCCTTACCTACAGGCGCGCGCCAAAGGCGAATGCCCAAGTAGACTAGGTATCCGGCGCCGATCCATCTGACCACGGCAAAGGTCGCGGGCGAATTGGAGAGCAGGGCGGTCAGCCCTGCAAGCGAGGCTGACATCACCACCATGTGGCCCAGTGCCACGCCGATCACCGTGGCGAACGCCGTCTTGCGGCCGTGGCCGAGCGCATAGGAGATGACCTGCTGCACCGATGGTCCGGGAATGGCAAGAACGACCGCCGACGCAGCCACGAATGCGAGCCAGGTTTCATTGGACATAGAACTCACTCCTCCTCAGGAGAGGAAGCCAGCTTTCGCTCCGAAGGTCAATTCACAGGATGGTACTTCTGGCCCAAATAATCCATCACTTCCTTGAACCATGGGGTCGACAGATCGAAGGCCTTGCCTCCCTTGATGCGCGGAAATTCGATGGTGCGAAGTTTTCCACCCTGGTCTTCGTCGTGGCCGGTCACGCCGGAAATCTTGTTCAATCCGCTTTCCACGGCGAGATCGACCATGCTCTGGATCAGGCGCAGGTCCTCGGCGTTTGCCGGAGCGGAGCGGGCGAAATAACCGGATTTCTGCACCATCGAGCGCTCGGCATCGAGCAGTTTGGCAAATTGCTTCTGGAACCAGTTGCCGACATTGATCGTGTCGATCTTCACATGGCCGAAAGCATCGCGCTTGACCTCTTCTCCGGAAGCTTCGCGTTCGGCGACGATTTCGTCGAGGCAGGCGCCTTCGGAAACGAAGAGCGTGACAAAGCCGGTACGGTCCATGATCTCCTTCAGGCGTGCAGCTTCGGCATGCATATCGAAATGGGTTTCAGGCAGATAGAGGCCATCGATGTTCTTCAGCTCCTGGTTCATCATGAAGCCGTCGATATATTCGTTGTTTTTGGTGCGCTGGATGTATGCGCGGGCGGTTGCCGCCGTCAGCCAGCCGCAATGGCGGCCCATCACCTCATGAATGACGAGCGAGCGCGGTGCGGCGCTCTGTTCGTTGGACACGTGGTCGAAGAAGCGGGCACCAACATCGGCGGCCGTCCAGGCGCCGAGTGATTGCCTGATCGGAACGACGTCGTTGTCAACGGTCTTGGGCAAGCCGACGACGGTCAGGTCGTAGCCATGGGCGCCGAGATAGGCCGCCAGGTCGGCTGCCGTGGTGTTGGTGTCGTCGCCGCCGATGGTGTGAAGGATCGTCACGCCGTCGTTCGCCAGGCGTTCGGCTGCGACGCGCAGCGGATTTTCGCCTTCCTTGACGAGGCCGCGCTTGACGCAATCGGCGGTATTGGTGAGCTTGACGCGGCTGTTGCCGATCGGCGAACCGCCGTAGCGGTGCAGCAGATACGCCTTCTCGCGCATGTCCTGGTTGATCTCGATCTTGTAGTCCATCAGCAGGCCGCGATAGCCGGACTTGTAGGCGATCATCTCGATATCGGGGGCGATGTCGTTGTAGCGCTCGATCAGGCCGCCGACGGCGGACGAGAGGCAAGGCGCTAGGCCACCGGCGGTCAACATTGCAACTTTCTGTTTGGCCATCGATCCTCCTTGGGCACCGTCCGGCAGTGCCGTCTTCATGACGTTTCCGGTCGAATGGATGCGACAGTCAGCGCGGGCTGTAAAGCCAAAAAATCAAGAAAAACGGGCCTTTCGGCCGAGCCAGACGACGAAGGCAACCGCAAGAGCAAATATAATCGTTTCAATCCCGATCTGCTCGCCGAGCAAGATTGTGGAAAAGGCCAAGGTGACAAACGTCTGCATCAACTGGATCTGCGCAACCTTGGCAATTCCGCCGATGGCGAGACCGGCATTCCAGAAAATGAAGCCGCCAAACATCGAGATCAGGCCATGATAGAGCAGGGCGCCGATGGCGGCCTGGTCGGGCGCATGAACGCCATTTGCGGTGGTCAGGGCGAGGCCAACAAGCGATATCGGCAAGGTCACCACGAGAGCCCAGGATATCACCTCCCAGCCGGACAGATTGCGGGCGAGGCGGGCGGACAGCACATAGCCGAAGGAGGCAGAGACAGCAGCGGCAAAAAGCCAGAGGTCGCCGATCTCCAGCTGGAAGCCGTTCTGTCTTATCGAAAATACCGCGACAAGACCGGCACCCGTCAGGCCGCAGGCCCAGAAGAGCGGGCTTGGTCGCTCGCCGTCGACGATCACCGCAAAGATGGACGTCAGCAGCGGCAGAAGGCCGAGCACCACGCCGCCGTGGCCGGCGGGCAGGGTCTGCATGGCGATCGATGAAAAGATCGGGAAGCCGTAAACGAGACAGAGGCCGGCGACGAAAAGCGTCGGAAATGCACTAGCGGGCAAGCGTTTGCCAAGCGCCAGAAGGGCAAGACCGGCGGCCGTGGTCGCGATGACGGCGCGGCCGAATGTGATGACTTCCGGCGAGAAGCCCTGGAGAGCGAGATGGGTCATGGGCAGGGTCAGGCCGAACATCGTGACGCCGATCGCACCGAGACCGAGACCGAGCGCGCCTTTGGAAATGTCTGTTTGCATAAGTTCCACCGGGAATGTTTGACGGCTGCTCGCATGCGCTCGGTGAATAGTCCAATCAATTGCGGGAATGTAAATCGTCGTCCTGGTTCAGCAATTCGCAACCGAACATGAATAAAGTTTAATGCCGCAGGGCCGGTGTCGGGTTGCTTTTTGGCCGATATTTGGTCAAGGTCGCGCCATGATTTTTGATTTCGCCTGCGAGCAGATATCGTCATTCTGGGACCGTTTGCTCGGCGCGATCGGTGATGCTGCGGGCAGCGCGCTGCATGGAATGATCGAGGCCATCCGGACCGTCTTCGAAGGCGACCCCGAAACCCGCCGTCGTGTTTCATTCTCTGTTGCGATCATCGCTCTCTCTGCAAAGATGGCCAAGGCCGACGGCGTTGTCTCCGTTGCCGAAGTCGATGCCTTCCGCAAGATCTTCGATTTTCCGCCGGAAGAAGCGCGCAACGTTGCCCGTCTCTACAATCTGGCGCGCCAGGACGTGGCTGGTTTCGAGACCTATGCCAAGAACCTCGCCAACATGTGCCGGACCTGCGACAACTTCTGCCCGGTGCTCGAGGATATCATCGACGCATTGTTCCATATCGCCAAGGCGGATGGACTGGTGCATGAAACCGAGATGGCGTTCCTTGCCAGGATCGCCGAGATCTTTGCCGTTCCAGAAGAACGCTTTGCGATGATCACCGAGCGGCATATCCACCTCGATGGCGATCCCTATGGCGTGCTCGGTGTCCAGCCTTCCGACGACTTTGCGACGATCCGCAAGCGCTATCGCTCGCTGGCTGCCGAGCATCATCCGGACCGGCTGCATGCACGCGGCATCCCGGCTGAATTCCACTCCGTTGCCAATCATCGGATGGCCAAGTTCAACGCTGCCTATTCGGCGATCGAAAAAGCACGCCGGGCAGCATGACCTCCTTTTCCGCTGAATGCCGCCTCGCAGAGGTGGTTGCGTCGCCCAATCACGGCGAGCGCATTGGCGTGACCCGTCCCGACATTCTGCTGCTTCACTATACCGGCATGCCGACAGGCGAGGGTGCGCAGGCCTGGCTGTGCAATCCGGAAAGCCAGGTGTCGAGCCATTACATCGTGCATGAGGACGGTCGGGTGGTGCAGATGGTGCCGGAAGATCGCCGCGCCTGGCATGCAGGCAAGAGTTCGTGGGCGGGCGAGACGGATATCAATTCGCGCTCGATCGGCATCGAGATCGCCAATGCCGGGCACCCGGCAGGGCTGCCCGACTACCCCGCCCGGCAGATCGAATCCCTGATCGAATTGTGTCGCGAATGCGTCAAAAGGCACGATATTGCCCCCGAAAGAGTGTTGGCACACTCCGATGTGGCCCCTGTTCGCAAGGTCGATCCGGGTGAAAATTTCCCATGGTCCACCCTGTATCAAGCGGGTATCGGCCACTGGGTCGAGCCGGCCCCTCTCGGCGGTGGGCGCTTTTTCCAGCGGGGCGACCAGGGGCAACCGGTCGAGGCGTTGCAGTCGATGCTGTCGATCTATGGTTACGGCGTTGAGATCACAGGTGATTACGGTGCTGAAACCGAAGGCGTCGTAGCTGCATTCCAGCGCCATTTCAGACCCGTCAAGGTTGACGGTATTGCCGACAGCTCGACCATCGAGACGCTTCATCGCCTGCTGACCAGCCTGCCGCGATTTTCCTGAATCCATCTCCCGGACCATGCCGGCGGCGACCCTTGAGACAACGTCTGGCGGGCCGATTTGTTGCAGTGCCATACGATTTCCTTAATGAGCCGGTCTAAAGAGCGGGCTGAACAGCGGCGTGGAACTCTTCGGAGCCGGTCGCAAACATCAACATAAAGGCATGGTTCGGCGAGTCCCGGTGGGCTCGCGACGCCGAAGGATTGCGTCCGCTTCGAAGTGCGCGGATGACCTGCCTTTGTAGGAGACTGACCTTTTCATGAACAGACGACTCGTTGCTGCTGCGGCATGCCTCGCTATCCTTTTGTCCCACACCCAGGCGGCGCTTGCCGGAGACGACGAAGGTCGTTTCAAAATGCCTCTGAAGACGGTTACCCGTGACGCTGGCTTCCCGGCCGCTCCGGCGTTTTCCAAGAGCCCTTACGGCTCGATCATTTCCAAATATGCCAAGCAGTATGGCGTGCCGGTCGAACTGGCGCATGCCGTCGTTCGTATCGAGAGCAACTTCAATCCGAAGGCACGCGGCAGCGCCGGTGAAATCGGGCTGATGCAGATCAAGCCTGCCACCGCGCGCTACATGGGCTATAACGGCACGAAGAAGGGGCTTTATGATCCCGAGACCAATATCCGCTATGGCATGAAGTATCTCTCCAAGGCGCATGATCTTGGCAATGGCGAAACCTGCAGCACCATCCTGCGCTACAATGCCGGTCACGGCGCCAAGCGCATGAACCCGGTATCAAAGCGCTATTGCGGCAAGGTGCTTGCCCTGATCGGGACGTGACGATCTCCTGTGGCCGATGATCGCACCTGGCTGGACAGGGCGTTCGGTCATGCTATCCAAGGACTGAACAAGCGTTGGGTGGCAACATATGGTGGAACGTTTCAAGTCGATCGTCGTCGGGCGCGGCATGATGGGTGCAGCGGCTGCGCGTTACCTGGCTGGGTCGAGCGAAGGGGTGGCGATCATCGGTCCGGACGAGCCGGCGAACTGGTCCACCCATCGTGGTGTCTTTGCCAGTCACTATGACGAGGCGCGCATAACCCGGACCATTGATTCCGATCCAGTCTGGGCACGGCTCGCCAACCGTTCGATCGCCCGCTACGGTGCGCTCGCTGCAGAGAGTGGCGTCGACTTCTACGAGGAGGTCGGTTGCCTCATCGTCGGGCCGAAACGTGGCGGGGCGGATCCGTATATCTCCCAGATCGAAGCGGCGGCCAATACGCTCGGCGTCGAGACCGAGATGCTGACGGATGCTGAGCTGAAAAGCCGCTTCGGTTATTTCGAATTCGGCCTGGGCTGCGAGGGTGTCTTCGAAGGCACCAATGCCGGATATATCAATCCGCGCAAGCTTGTCGCGGCGCAGAGCGTGCTGGCCGAAACGGCCGGTGCCACGCTTGTCCGTCATGCCGCGGTTGCGATCCGGGAAGAGGCTGGACTGGCGATCGTTACCACAGACGATTGCAGGGAGTTCAGCGCCGAAAAGGTCCTGGTGGCCGCCGGTGGTTTCTCCATAGCTGCGAATCTCTTGCCGCGTCCCGTTCATTTGTCGGTCTATGGACGAACGGTCGCTTTCTTCGAGATCGCCGACGCTGCCCTTGCCGATTATGCGGGCATGCCGTCACTGATCCACCAGCCCGACAATCCGCGTGACCACATCTATCTGCTGCCGCCGGTGCGTTATCCCGATGGCCGTACCTATCTCAAGATCGGCGGAGATCCCGACGACTTGCTGCTGGCAACGGAGCCGGAGGTGCGCGCGTGGTTTCGTCGCGGTGGGCGCGAGACGACGCGTGACCATCTCAAGCGAATTGTCGGGCAGATCGTGCCGAGCCTTGCGGAGGCGCGGGTCAGCATGGCGGCCTGCGTGACCTCGTTCACGCCGGACAATTATCCGGCCGTCGGCTTTGCTAGCGACCGGATTGCCGTTCTGACAGGCGGTTGCGGGGCTGCGGCAAAGAGTTCGGACGAAATCGGCAGGCTCGGGGCGGAATTGCTCCAGCACGGTGCCATCCAGGACGATGCCTACGGTGCCGTTTTTTCTCCCACCTTCAGAGACTGATTCACCAAATCCGGGCAAGCGCGTGCCGCGCTTATGTTTTTGTTGGCTTTCGCCGTCTCTGTCGTTTAAGGACGCCATGCCAGTTGGCCGGGCAGCCGCGCTTTACCAATGTCGAAAGACGGTAAGGGGAGGAAAGTCCGGGCTCCACGGAAACACGGTGCCGGATAACGTCCGGCGGGGGCGACCCTAGGGAAAGTGCCACAGAGAGGAAACCGCCTCGATTGTTCGATGCTCTGCATTGGGCGCTGCGAGGTAAGGGTGAAAGGGTGGGGTAAGAGCCCACCGCGTCGCTGGCAACAGGGACGGCATGGTAAACCCCACCGGGAGCAAGACCGAATAGGGATGACGCGGGTGACGCGAAAGCGCCACCACAGCCTGTTTCCGGGCCAGTCATCCGGGTGGGTTGCGAGAGGCAGCGTGCAAATGCTGTCCCAGATGAATGGCTGCCACGTTCCGGGCAACCGGAGCCATACAGAACCCGGCTTACAGGCCAACTGGCAAATTCTTTTCCCTCTGTCGCTGGGCAGGTTTGGGCGTGGGCGTGAAAAATCAGCCAAGTTGCTGAAATCGCCGATATAAAACTCATTCACATCCATTTTGGATGCGTCGCGCCTCATTCCGGAAAGCGTCGTGTTCCCAGCCCTTTCTAACCTTTCGTTAAGCTTAACAGCCTATCAATGATTGAATCCTGAAAGGGGTTCCGCCAGTCCGTTCCCATTGACGCCCATAGTGTCCCATGGTATCCCAAATGCATGCCGTTGAAGGGGTTGATTTTGCCCCGAAAGCCCAGAATTCAGGCAGGCAGTTCAGCAATGCGGTGCGCAATGCAGAAGGACTGGCTGCCGGGTTGTCAGCGGTTGGCGTAACCAGTTTCCGGAGGCCGATCAGTGGCTTCCTGTCGAGGAGGAAGTCGGTCGATTGCCATGAGCCGCTTCCTGTCCAACGCGATAAACAGGATCGATGCGAAGGGGCGGGTTTCCGTTCCTGCGGCTTTTCGTGCCGTGCTCGCGGGGCGCGACATTCAGGAGCTTTATTGTCTCCAGGATTTCGTCTATCCGGCAATCAATATCGGTGGCCCCGATTTGCTGGAGCGATACGAGCGGAAGGTGGCGGCGGAAGATCCCTTTGCTTTGGAGGCAAACGAGATGTCGCTCCTGTTGCACGGTGGTGGCGTCTTCATGCGACTCGATGCGGAAGGGCGACTGATGGTGACGGAGTTCATCCGGGATTTTACGGGGATTTCCTCGGAGGTCTGCTTCGTCGGTCGATCGGATCATTTTCAAGTGTGGCAGCCGCAGGCGTTTCACGAGGCGCAGGCGAAGGCCAGAGAGGTCGTCAGGCAGCGAGGCCTGCGGACCTAGAAAGACGGGGAAACGGAATGGCGGCGAATCTTGGCGAGGGAGAACCTGATGCCAATGGCGGACCGGTTCGCCACATTCCGGTTCTTCTCCCGGAAGTTCTGGCGGCGCTTGATGCGCAGTCGGGCAAGATCATTCTTGATGGTACTTTCGGCGCGGGCGGCTACACGACCGCCATACTCGGCGCCGGCGCCGATGTAATCGCGCTTGATCGCGATCCTAATGCGATCGCTGCCGGTCAGTCGCTGGTCGAGGCCAGCAAGGGGCGTCTGTCTCTGCGGCACACCCAGTTTTCCCAGCTTGCCGAGCACGTGCCCGCCGAAGGGCTGGATGGCATCGTGCTCGATATCGGCGTGTCATCGATGCAGATCGATGAGGCTGATCGCGGTTTTTCTTTTCAACGCAACGGACCGCTCGACATGCGCATGTCGTCCTCCGGCGTTTCTGCCGCCGATGTGGTCAATCGGGCCAAGCTGACCGACCTCATTCGCATCTTTGGTTTTCTCGGTGAGGAGAAGCATGCAGGTCGTATCGCGCGCGCAATCGAGAAGCGCCGTGCGACCGAACCCTTCCGGACGACGCGCGAGCTGGCCAACCTGATAGAGACGGTCAACCCGCGCAAGGCAAAGGACAAGATCCATCCGGCGACACGCGTGTTCCAGGCGCTGCGGATCTTTGTCAATGACGAACTTGGTGAACTCGCGCAGGCGCTTTTTGCGGCGGAAAGCGCATTGAAGCCCGGTGGCCGGCTGGTTGTTGTTACCTTCCATTCGCTGGAAGATCGCATCGTCAAGAAATTCTTTTCCGAGCGTTCGGGCAAGGCGTCAGGTTCGCGCCATCTTCCCATGGTCGAAGCACGTCCAGCGACCTTCGAGCCGGTCGGCAAGGGGATGGTCGCAGCAACCGAAGCCGAGGCGGAGATCAATCCGCGCGCCCGCTCTGCCAAGCTGCGTGCCGGCATCCGCACCAAAGCTCCAGCAGAACGCGCCGACATGTCGATCTTCGACCTGCCGGACCTTGCCACTCTCGACAAGATCGGAGGCTAACGATGCTCAGAACCTTCGATCTTGTTCTTGTCGGGTCGATGCTGGCGGCGGCGGCCGTCACCTATCAAATCAAGCACCATACCGACAACAAGGCGGTAGAGGTTCGCCGTCTGGAGGCCGAGATCAAGCTTGAGCAGGACACGATCGAGCTGCTTCGGGCCGACAGGGCGCTGCTGACGCAGCCGAACCGGCTGGAGCGGCTGGTCAAGGCATATTCGGAAGAGCTGAAGCTGGCGCCGACATTGCCGGAGCAATTGGCGCAGCCGGTGGAACTTCCGATGCCTCGAGACCAATTGCCGAAACCCGAGGTGGCTGAGGGCGAAGCGCCCTCCGATCCGGTGAAGGACCTGATCACGACAGGATCGGTGCACCCCATGGAATCGGTGGAGGACTGATGACCTTTCTTTCGCGAATCATGTTGTTGAAAAGCCGGGCGCATTTTTCCACGGATGTGCAGCGTAGCGGCACGGTGATCAATGGTGCCGTCTTCAAGGGCGCCGGCAAGCGCAAGACGGAAATGGCACGCACTCGCGTCGGCATCATGATTGCCGGCTTTTGTTTCGCCTATGCGATCATCGGCGGTCGCCTCGTCCAGTACGGCCACGCGCAGCCGGAAACGGTTTCCAGCATCCTGCCCGCCGATCGCCTGATGGCCTCGCGGCCCGATATTCTCGATCGCAACGGCGAAGTTCTCGCCACCGATATTCGCACGGTTTCGCTGTTTGCAGAGCCGCACAAGATCGTCGATCCGGACGAGGCCGTCGAGAGGCTCGCAACCGTTCTTAGAGACCTTGATATCAAGGGAACCTACAAGAAGCTGTCGTCGAATTCTCGTTTCCAGTGGCTGCGCCGTCAGCTGACGCCGAAGCAGCAGAGCCAGATTCTCGCGCTCGGCATCCCGGGCATCGGCTTTCGTCCGGAAAAGCGCCGTTTCTATCCGGGTGGTTCGACCGCCTCGCACATTGTCGGTTACGTCAATATCGACAATCGCGGCATGACCGGCATGGAGAAATATATCGACAACCAGGGCCTTGCGGACCTGCGCGCGCTCGGCATGACCAGCGACACGCCGCTTGAGCCGGTCAAGCTTTCGATCGATATTCGCGTGCAGAACATTGTCCGCGACGTACTCGTCACGGCGATGGAGAAATTCAAGTCCATCGGTGCCGGCGGGGTGGTTATCGACGCCCATACCGGTGAGGTGCTGGCGATGGCGTCCCTGCCGGATTTCGACCCGAACAACCCGGTCGGATCTGAGGAGGGCTGGCTCAGCCGCATGGCTAACGGCACATTCGAAATGGGTTCGACCTTCAAGTCGTTCACCATTGCCATGGGACTGGATTCCGGCAAGGTCTCTCTGAAGGACAGCTTCGACGCCCGTTATCCGATCAGGATCGGCGGCTTCACCATCAAGGACTTCCACGGCAAGAACCGCGTGCTGACCGTGCCGGAGATCTTCCAGTATTCGTCGAATATCGGCACTGCAAAGGTCGCCGACCTGGTTGGTACCGATGGCCACAAGGAATTTCTGACGCGACTCGGCCTGCTCAGCAAAATGCAGACCGAGCTTCCGGAAGTGGCGATGCCGTCACAGCCGCGCGAATGGAAGAAGATCAACTCGATCACCATTTCCTTCGGCCATGGCGTCTCGACCACGCCGCTGCAGACGGCGGTGGCGGGCGTCGCTCTGGTCAATGGCGGCAAGCTGATCGAACCGACCTTCCTGCCGCGCACGCGCGAACAGGCCGACCTCGTCGCCAAGCAGGTCATCAAGCCGTCGACCAGCGACGACATGCGTTTCCTCTTCCAGTGGAACGGGATCAAGGGGTCCGGCAAGAACGCCCGCGTCGAAGGCTTCGATGTCGGCGGCAAGACCGGGACTGCCGACAAGGTGGTCAACGGCCGCTATGTTGGCGACAAGAACTTCAACGCGTTTCTGGCAGCCTTTCCGATCGACAATCCGCGCTACGTGGTGCTGACCTTCATCGACGAGCCGAAGACCGACAAGGGCAATGGTGCCGCACTGGCGGGCAACAGTGCCGCGCCGATGGTTGCCGACATCATTCGCAGAAGCGCCGCAATTCTTGGTGTAGAACCGAAATTCGGAGAAGACGGCTCGGCGCTGCTCGTCTCTTATTAAACAGATCGAATATTGACGGGGCGATTCGGCGTGATTTGCCCCGAGAGGATGGAATGCAGATGTTACTGGGCAAGCTGGCGGGCGAGCACTATCAGGATCAGATGACCAAGGAGGTCGGCTCGATCGAGATTACGGGTCTTGCTGCCGACAGCCGCAAGGTCGTGCCCGGCACCCTGTTTTTTGCGCTGACCGGCAGCAAGGCTGATGGTGCAGCCTATATTGCCGACGCCGTTGCCCGGGGAGCGGCGGCCGTCGTCGCGAGCCATCAGGTCGATGCGGCGGTACCCGTGATCACGGCCGAAAATCCGCGCCATCTGCTGGCTATGGCTGCCGCACGCCTTGTCGGACGGCAGCCGGAAATCATGGTGGCGGTCACCGGCACTGCGGGCAAGACCTCCGTCGCATCGTTCACCCGGCAGATCTGGGCCGAGGCCGGCAAGGCCGCCGCTCAAATAGGCACCACGGGCGTCATCTCTCCCAAACGCAATGACTACGGTTCGTTGACCACTCCGGATCCGATCGCGCTTCATTCGTTGCTGGGCGAGTTGGTCGACGAAGGCGTGACCCATGCGGCGATGGAAGCATCCAGCCATGGTCTCGACCAGAGCCGGCTGGATGGTGTCAAGCTCGCGGCCGCGGGTTTCACCAATCTCGGCCGTGACCACATGGACTACCATCCGACGGTCGAAGACTACATGGCCGCCAAGATGCGGCTGTTCGATACGCTTTTGCCGAAGGGATCTCCGGCGGTGATCTTTGCCGATGACCCGTGGTCGCAAGAGGCGATCCGTGTCGCCACGGCGGCCGGTCATGACGTGCGCACCGTTGGTCGCAAGGGGGATTTTCTCAGCCTCAAGCGCGTCGAGCATTTCCGGCACAAGCAAGTGGCCGAAGTTCATTGCGAAGGCGAAATCTTCGAGGTGCATATCCCGCTTGCCGGCGATTTCCAGATTGCAAATGCGCTGGTGTCTGCCGGACTTGCCATCTCGACGGGCACACCGGCTGCCGTTGCGCTCAAGGCGCTGGAGCATCTGAAGGGTGCCTCGGGCCGGCTCGAACTGGTCGGCCAGAACAAGAGTGGTGCGCTTGCCTATGTCGATTATGCGCACAAGCCGGATGCACTGGAAAACGTCCTGAATTCCGTACGTCCTTTCACCACCGGCCGCGTCATCGTGGTGTTCGGCTGCGGTGGCGATCGCGACAAGGGCAAGCGGCCGATCATGGGCGAAATCGCCAGCCGTCTCGCCGATATTACCGTCGTGACAGACGACAATCCACGTTCGGAAGTCCCTGCCACCATCCGGTCCGAGATCATGGCGGCAACGCCCAGGGGTATCGAGATCGGCGATCGTGCGCAGGCGATCCGCGCGGCAGTCGCGATGCTTGCCGCCGGCGACACGCTGATTGTTGCCGGCAAAGGCCATGAAGAGGGCCAGACGGTCGGTGCCGTCACCTTGCCATTTTCTGATCATGCCGAACTGCGCAAAGCACTGGAGGAGTTCGACCGTTGACCTTTCTTTGGACGTCGCGCGACATGGTGGCCGCAATGGCCGGACGACCTTTCGGCAATTTGCCGGAGGGCATAACCGGCATTTCGATCGACAGTCGCACGATCACGCCGGGCGAGGCCTTCTTCGCCATCAAGGGCGACCGGGTCGATGGACATGACTATGCCAGCATCGCGATTGCCAATGGTGCGTCGCTGCTGGTGGTCAATGAAGCAAAGCTTCCGGCGCTTGGGCGCCTGACCGTGCCGATGATCGTGGTCGAAGATGTCCTCATCGGGCTCGAGAAGCTTGGGCTCGCGGCCCGTGACCGGACACCGGCCACAGTGATTGCGGTGACCGGCTCCGTCGGCAAGACGACGACCAAGGAAATGTTGCGTGTTGCGCTTGAACCGTCCGGCAATGTGCATGCCGCTGTCGCATCGTTCAACAACCACTGGGGCGTGCCGCTGACGCTGGCGCGCATGCCGATGGATACCCGCTACGGCGTGTTCGAGATCGGCATGAACCACCCTGGGGAAATCGGCCCGCTTGCGCAGATGGTCCGGCCGGACGTGGCGATCATCACGACGATTGCGCCGGCGCATCTGGGCAATTTTTCGAGCGTGGAAGAGATTGCGGCTGCAAAGGCCGAGATTTTCGATGGCTTGGCGCGTGGTGGTGATGTCATCCTCAACCGCGACAATGCCTATTTCGAACAACTTGAGCAGGCCGCCTACGCCGCCGGGGTCGAGAACATTCACACCTTCGGCCAGCACGCCAAGGCAGAGTTCAGGCTCGCCGAATTTGATGGAGCGGCCGAACGTTCGACGGTCTGGGTCTCATTTGGCGGCGAAACCCGCGAAATCAGCATCGGTGCACCGGGCAGACATCTGGCGGAAAACGCCATGGCGGTCTTGGCCGCCGTCTCGCTGGTTGGTGCCGATGTCGATGCCGCGATCGACGCGTTGTCCAACCTTGCGCCGGTCAAGGGACGCGGCCAGCGCCATAAGCTGTCGATAGGCCGTGATGTTCTGACGTTGATCGACGAGAGCTACAATGCCAATCCGGCATCGATGCGGGCGGCGATCGCGGTGCTTGCCGCGTCGCAGCCCGAGCATGACGGCCGCAGGATTGCCGTGCTTGGCGACATGCTCGAGATGGGCGAGTTCTCCGCGGGCGTTCATGCCGATCTCGCAAGTCCCCTGCTGGCGGCCGGGATCGAGCATGTCTGGCTTGCCGGGCCTGAAATGACGGCACTGCGCGACGCGCTGCCGGAAAGTGTTCATGTCGTCTATCTGGAGACGACGGCGGAGCTGGCGAATTTCGTCGCTGCCGAGGTGCGTGCCGGAGACGTGGTCATGGTGAAATCCTCGCTCGGGATTGGTTTCGGCAAGATTGTATCGGCGCTGCTTGACAAGTATCCGGCATTCCCCGACACGGAGCGCCACTTTTAATCCGGGCTTTTGGAAAGGGCTCCAATGCTAATCTGGCTTGTGGAACTGGCGGACCACTTTCAATTCTTCAATCTGTTTCGGTACATCACCTTCCGCACGGGTGCTGCCCTGTTCACATCGGCCCTTGTTGTCTTCCTGTTCGGCCCGATGATGATTTCATCGCTTCGGGTCCGCCAGGGCAAGGGACAACCCATCCGGGCCGATGGCCCGCAGACCCATTTCAAGAAGGCGGGAACGCCGACGATGGGCGGTCTGATGATCCTCGCCGGCATCGTCGTATCGGCACTTCTGTGGGCTGACCTGTCGAATGTCTATGTCGTGGCGACGCTGCTGGTGACGCTGGGCTTTGGCGCGATCGGTTTCTATGACGACTATCTGAAGGTCACCAAGCAGACGGACAAGGGTTTTTCCGGCAAGGCGCGCCTTGGTCTGGAATTTGCGATTGCTGGCATTGCCGTCTTTTTCATGATGAGTTCGGCACTGCATTCGGGTCCGCAGGGCTCGACTTTCGGTTCTTCG
This sequence comes from Rhizobium sp. SL42, assembly GCF_021729845.1. Classification (NCBI taxonomy): domain Bacteria; kingdom Pseudomonadati; phylum Pseudomonadota; class Alphaproteobacteria; order Hyphomicrobiales; family Rhizobiaceae; genus Rhizobium; species Rhizobium sp. SL42. The sequence goes on along the minus strand of NZ_CP063397.1, from coordinate 3,142,543 downwards.
ATCACCTTTCCTTTCGTCAAGGATTTCATGATCGATCTCGGCATCTTCTTCGTACTCTTCGGTGGCTTCGTCATCGTCGCGGCGGGCAATGCGGTGAATTTGACCGATGGTCTGGACGGCCTTGCCATCGTGCCGGTGATGATCGCTGCGGCGTCCTTCGGTGTGATCGCATATCTGACCGGCAATGCCGTGTTCTCGAACTATCTGCAGATCCATTTTGTTCCGGGCACCGGTGAACTTGCGGTGCTTCTGGGGGCCGTGATCGGGGCGGGTCTCGGCTTTCTCTGGTTCAATGCGCCGCCGGCTGCCATTTTCATGGGCGATACCGGTTCGCTCGCGCTCGGCGGTCTGATCGGTTCGGTCGCGGTAGCGACCAAACACGAGATCGTCATGGCGATCATCGGCGGCCTGTTCGTCATGGAAACACTGTCTGTCATCATCCAGGTCGGCTATTTCAAGATGACCGGGCGGCGCGTGTTTCTGATGGCGCCCATTCACCATCACTTCGAGAAACTCGGCTGGACCGAAAGCCAGGTGGTGATCCGGTTCTGGATCATCGCCGTCGGTCTTGCCATGCTCGGCCTTTCGACACTCAAGCTGCGGTGAGGCCGAGATGATCCCGGCCACCACTTTCAAGGGCAAGCGGGTTGCGCTGTTCGGCCTCGGCGGTTCGGGGCTGGCGACGGCGAAGTCGCTGGTGGCCGGCGGCGCCGAGGTTTTCGCCTGGGATGACAATCCCGACAGCGTCGTCAAGGCGGCAGGCGAGGGCGTCAATACAATCGACCTGCATGGTCTCGACTGGAAAAGCATATCGTCATTCGTGCTGTCTCCGGGTGTGCCTTTGACCCATCCGAAACCGCATTGGTCGGTCGCCTTGGCCAGGGCCGAAGGCGTCGAGATCATTGGCGATGTCGAGATATTCGTGCGCGAACGCCGTGCTCACGCTCCCGATTGCCCGTTCATCGCCATCACCGGCACCAATGGCAAGTCGACGACCACGGCGCTGATTGCGCATATCCTTGCTGCCAGCGGCCGCGATACCCAACTTGGTGGCAATATCGGCCGCGCCGTGCTGACGCTCGATCCGCCGAAGCATGGCCGGTTCTTTGTCGTCGAGTGCTCATCCTACCAGATCGACCTCGCACCGACGCTGAACCCGACGGCGGGCATTCTCCTCAACCTGACGCCGGATCATCTCGATCGGCACGGTACGATGCAGCATTATGCGGAGGTCAAGGAACGGCTTGTGGCCGGCGCTGAAACGGCGATCATCGGCGTCGATGACAGCCACTGTGAACTCATTGCCGACCGCGTCGAGCGTAGCGGACACACCGTCATGCGGATCTCCAAGCGCCAGCCTTTGGCGGATGGTCTCTATGCCGACGGCGCGCATATCATTCGTGCGGACGTCGGTGCGATGGCGTCGATTGCCGACCTTGACGGTATTCAGACCCTGCGCGGCGCGCACAATGCACAGAACGCCGCGGCAGCGATCGGCGCTTGTCTTGCTGTCGGGGTGTCGATTGCCGAGATACAGGCCGGACTTGTCAGCTTTCCAGGGCTCAAGCATCGCATGCAGCCGGTCGGTCGGCGTCGGCAGGTGGTTTTCGTCAATGACAGCAAAGCGACAAACGCGGAAGCTGCCGCACCTGCCTTGTCCAGTTATGAGCGGATCTACTGGATTGCCGGTGGTCTGCCGAAAGAAGGCGGCATCGCAAGCCTCGCACCACTCTTCTCGCGTATCGTGAAGGCCTATCTGATCGGTGAAGCGGCGTCTAGCTTCGCCGCGACGCTGGGCGAGCAGGTGCCATACGAGATATCCGGCACACTCGATCGCGCCCTGGCCCATGCCGCCGTCGAAGCCGATCAGGATGGCGAAGCCTCTGCGGTCATGCTGTCCCCGGCTTGTGCAAGCTTCGACCAGTACAAGAATTTCGAAGTTCGCGGTGATGCCTTTGTCGGTCACGTCGCGGGACTGGAAGACGTCGCAATGCTGATCGACATGCCAACAGGAGGCAAATGATATGGTTAGCCGCGTGGAGAGAGGCCCGCTTGCGGACTGGTTCTGGACCATCGACCGCCTGTTCATGATCATCTTCATCCTGTTGATGGGGATCGGGCTGATGCTCTCCTTTGCGGCTTCGCCGGCGGTTGCCGAGCGGCTTGGCCTCGACAGCTTCCATTTCGTCAAGCGCCATGCCGTTTTCATGCTGCCGGCGCTTTCAGTGATGATCGGCCTGTCGTTCTTGTCGCCACGGCAGGTCCGTCGAACCGCCATGGCGCTGCTCGCCGTCTCGCTGATCATGATGGTGCTGGTGCTGTTCATCGGCGTCGAGGTGAAGGGCGGTCGCCGCTGGTTGTCGCTGGCCGGCCTGTCGATCCAACCTTCCGAATTCATGAAGCCGGCTTTCGTGGTGATCTGCGCCTGGCTGTTTGCCGAACATGCGCGCCAGCCCGAAATCCCCGGAAACCTGTTTGCGATCCTGCTTTTCGGGATTGTTGCAGCCCTGCTGATTGCCCAGCCCGACCTTGGCCAGACCATCCTGACCGCGAGTGTCTGGGGCAGCATGTTTTTCATGGCAGGGGTGCCGTGGTTCTGGATCGTCGTGCTGGGCGCCCTGGGCGTCAGCGGTTTCGTCGGCGCCTACATGACGCTGCCGCACGTTGCTGGTCGCGTGGACCGGTTTTTGACCGGCGAGGGCGATACCTTCCAGGTGGATACGGCGCGCGAAGCGATCATTCGTGGCGACTGGTTCGGCCAGGGGCCGGGCGAGGGTATCGTGAAGCGGATCATTCCCGACAGCCACACCGACTTCATATTCTCTGTTGCTGCCGAGGAATTCGGCATCATCTTCTGCATGCTGCTGGTGGCGATCTTCGGGTTCCTGGTGCTGCGCGGTCTCAGCCATGCCTATCGCGAGCGAAACGACTTCAACCGGTTTGCTGTGGCGGGTCTCGTGCTGCTGCTCGGCATCCAGTCGATGATCAATATCGGCGTCAATCTCGAACTGCTGCCAGCCAAGGGCATGACGCTGCCGCTGATTTCCTATGGTGGCTCATCCATGACAGCGATCTGCGTGACGGCCGGCTTCATCCTGGCACTGACGCGTCGGCGTCCGGAAAAGCGGGCGCAGGAACGCAGCCTGTTCCGGTCGGTTGCCGGCGTTCCGGCGGAGTAGGGTGATGTCCAAGGGTATCATATTGCTTGCCGCCGGCGGGACCGGCGGCCATCTGTTTCCGGCCGAAGCGTTGGCACATGAACTGAAACAGCGCGGTTATGGCGTGCATCTGGTCACAGACCGGCGTGCCGAACGCTATGCCGGCAGCTTTCCGGCCGATGCAATCCACACGGTTGCCTCGGCGACCATCGGCTCCCGCAATCCCTTGGCAATCGCCAAGGCGTTGCTGGCACTGTGGAACGGTTATCGCGAGGCCCGCAAGCTTGTTACCGCGCTGAAGCCGAAAGCCGTGATCGGGTTTGGCGGCTACCCGACAGTGCCGCCACTGATGGCGGCGGCAGGGCTTGGCGTGCCAACGGCGGTGCACGAACAGAATGCCGTCATCGGCCGTGCCAACCGCATGCTTGCTTCGCGGGTCGATGCCATAGCCGGCGGCTTTCTTGCGCCATCGGGGAGTCATGCGGCCAAGATGATGATCACCGGCAATCCCGTCCGCCCAGCGGTGATTGCCGCCGCGGCTCAGGACTATCATCCATCGCTGGCGGGCGAACCGTTCAAGCTTGTGGTGTTTGGCGGGAGCCAGGGCGCGCAGTTCTTCTCAGATGCCATTCCGGCGGCGGTCGGACTTCTGCCGCTCGAACTTCGCCAGAGGCTTGTCGTGACGCAGCAGGCGCGCCCCGAAGACCAGCAGAAGGTCGTCGGTCTCTATCAGGGACTCGGGGTTCAGGCCGATGTTGCGCCATTCTTTACCGATATGGCCGAGCGCATTGCCGGCGCTCATCTGGTGATCTGCCGGTCAGGCGCCTCGACCGTGTCGGAACTTGCGGTGATCGGCCGGCCGAGCATCCTCGTCCCCTATCCGTATGCGCTCGATCACGACCAGGCTGCCAATGCTGCAGCGCTTGCCGCCAATGGCGGTGCAAGGGTCATTGCCCAATCGGAACTGACGCAGCAACGGTTCGTCGACCTGTTGAAAGAGGCACTTGAAGGGCCGGAATTGCTCGTGGAGACCGCCGCGGCGGCAAAAAGCACCGGGAAGCCCGACGCAGCCGGCTTGCTCGCCGATCTGGTTGAGGCTATTGCCGCAGGCAAGGGCGTTGCCCAGGTCAAGGGAGCCAAACAATGAAAATGCCGAAATCCATCGGGCTGGTCCATTTCATCGGGATCGGCGGAATCGGGATGAGCGGGATCGCGGAAGTCCTGCATAACCTTGGTCACAAGGTCCAGGGTTCCGACCAGGCTGACAGCGCCAATGTGCAGCGCCTGCGCGCCAAGGGCATCGAGGTTTTCGTCGGGCACACGGCCGAAAACCTGGGCGAAGCCGAAGTGGTCGTCGTTTCGACGGCGATCAAGAAGAACAATCCGGAACTGATCGCAGCACGCGAAAAACTGCTGCCGATCGTCCGGCGCGCCGAAATGCTGGCGGAACTGATGCGGTTCCGCAATGCGATCGCGATCGGCGGCACGCATGGCAAGACCACCACGACATCGATGGTGGCAGCCCTTCTTGACGCCGGCCAGATGGACCCGACGGTCATCAACGGCGGTATCATCAACGCCTATGGCACGAACGCCCGCATGGGCGAGGGCGAGTGGATGGTGGTCGAGGCTGACGAGTCGGACGGCACGTTCCTGAAACTGCCGGCCGATGTTGCGGTGATTACCAATATCGACCCGGAACATCTGGATTACTACGGCACTTTCGACAATGCGCGGGCAGCCTTCCGCCAGTTCGTCGAGAATGTGCCGTTCTACGGCTTCGGCGTCCTGTGCCTCGATCATCCGGAGGTCCAGGCGCTGGTCGGCAAGATCGAAGATCGCAAGGTTATCACCTATGGGGAAAACCCGCAGGCCGACGTACGTTTTTCCAATGTGCGGCTGGATGGGACACGGTCGATCTTCGATGTGGAGATCCGCCGTCGTCGAACGGGCCGTGTCTTCACCTTCAACGACCTGATCCTGCCGATGCCGGGCCGGCACAATATTTCCAATGCCTGCGCAGCGATCGCCGTTGCCAATCGGCTGGGTATTTCCGAGGACGCCATCCGCAAGGGGCTTGAAGGTTTCGGTGGCGTCAAGCGGCGCTTCACGCTGACCGGAACCTGGAACAATGTTCAGGTTTTCGACGACTACGGACATCACCCTGTCGAGATCAAGGCTGTGCTGAGAGCCGCACGCGAATCCTGCAAGGGCCGGATCATCGCCGTGCATCAGCCGCATCGGTATTCACGTCTTGCGAGCCTGTTCGAAGACTTCGCCAACTGCTTCAACGACGCCGACACATTGTTCCTGGCGCCGGTTTATGCGGCGGGCGAAGATCCAATCGAGGGGATCGATTCGGAAACGCTGGTCTCGCGGATCAAATCCGGTGGTCATCGCGATGCCCGCTACCTACCTTCGGCTGATCAACTGGCTTCGCTGATCGCAGGCATTGCGCAACCGGGTGATTTTGTGGTCCTGTTGGGGGCGGGTAACATCACGCAATGGGCCGGGGTGTTGCCTGCGGAACTTGATGCAATTTCGGGAAAGTCTTGAATGAAACAGGTGGATGGGGAAAAGCTGCTGGCCTCGCTGGGCCCGGGTGTAAACGAGCTGAAGGGGCGACTGACGCCGGATGCACCTATGGATCGGGTCACCTGGTTTCAGGCCGGTGGTCTGGCGGAACTGATGTTCCAGCCGCACGATACCGCTGATCTGGTGAGCTTCCTCAAGTTGCTGCCGGAAGAGGTTCCGCTCACTGTCATTGGCGTCGGGTCGAACCTTCTGGTGCGCGATGGCGGTATTCCCGGCGTGGTCATTCGTCTGTCCGCCAAGGGTTTCGGCCAGGTGGAACTGGCCGGTGAAAACCTGATCCGCGCCGGCGCCATCTGCCCGGACAAGCACATTGCCGCCATGGCGATGGACAACAATATCGGCGGCTTTCATTTCTACTACGGCATTCCCGGTTCGATCGGCGGCGCGATCCGGATGAATGCCGGTGCCAACGGCGGCGATACCGCAAGCCGGCTGGTCGAGGTCGAGGCAGTTGACCGCAAGGGCAATATCCACGTCCTGTCAAATGCCGACATGGGCTATAGCTATCGCCATTCCTCCGCGCCGGACGGATTGATCTTCACCAGCGCGCTGTTTCAGGGCTTCACGGAGGATCGTGCCAAGATCAGGGCGGACATGGACGCTGTGCGCCATCACCGGGAAACGGTGCAGCCGGTCAAGGAAAAGACCGGGGGCTCGACGTTCAAGAACCCGGAAGGTCACTCGGCCTGGGAACTGATCGACGAGGCGGGTTGCCGTGGCCTGATGATCGGCGGCGCGCAGATGTCGTCGCTGCATTGCAATTTCATGATCAATGTCGGTCATGCCTCCGGCTACGACCTGGAATATCTCGGCGAAACCGTGCGCCAGCGGGTGTTCGAACATTCGGGCATCAAGCTGGAATGGGAAATCAAGCGCCTTGGCATTTTCATGCCTGGCCGCGAGGTGAAACCCTTCATGGGGCAAGTGACCGCGACGGCCTGACAGAGCGCCGCAAGACCGGTGGTTAAGCCGGTCTTGTCTCAGGCGAAAGTCTTGCTGAATGCGTCGGTGAACCTGATTGCGCCGTGATCGCCCGTTGCTTCAGCCAGTACGACGTCCATTGTCCCGCCATTGATCCGGATCAGGCCGAAGCCGCCCATGAAGGCGGCCTTCGGCTTGATGATGTCGTAGCCCTCGGCCCGATACAGCATCGGCGTCTCATGCTGATGGCCATGGACGATGGCAATGATGTTGTATCCCTTCAGGGTGTTCAGAAAGACCGACCGTGCCTCATCCGACCACCAGTGCGGTGCGCCGGTTCCTTCGACATCAAAGGTGCTTTTCAGAGGATCCCAGCGCTCCCGCGAAAAGGCATCGAAGCCGTAGTGCTGGAAAATGATGACGGGACGGCCGTCGGCTGCATAAGTGGCCAAATCATTTTTCAGCCAGTCGATCGCGTTTGCTGCACCCTTGTTGGTATCGCCCGCGAAACGCTGTGCCTGGATCAGGTGCAGACCGTCCCAGTTCCATGAATAGGTGTCGGATAGGTCGTGGTAGTTATCGACTGGCACCGTCGGTTTGAAGAAGACATTCGGGCGATGGTTCATTTGGACATACTCGCGCATCTCCCGCCGATACCAGTCGCCCTGCGGCGCGATGCCGTCCTGGTCGAGATCGTGGTTACCGAGGCCGACATAGACTGGGTAGTGGACACGATCTGCTCCGACACCCTGCTGGTAGCGGTGGGAAAATTGCAGCAGTTGCGAGCCTTCGGCGGCAAGCGCGGTCTGGCCTCCGCCATCGTCGGTCATGTCGCCGCTGACGACGATGCCGCGCGGCATGGCAATCTTTTGTCCGGCGCCGGACAGGCCGCTGGGTTGTCCGTCGATCTGGGTCGGCCAGTGTTCGTGTGCAACGCGGTTCAGCGCCGCTATGTGGCGGAGCAGGTTCTTGTCGGTCTTGCCTTCCTCGGCACAATTCGGACTGAGCCCGCTACCCATGTTGCAGGTGTGGATGTCGTTGATAACCAGGAATGTCACGTCTGTTGGCAGGATTGTCTCTTTTGCAGACAGGCGCATGGGTACCAGACATGGCAAGCCGGCCGACAGCCCGCAGCCGATCAACTGTCGTCTCGAAATCATCTGTCGCTCCCAATCAGATCGTTTGCATTGAAGGGTATGGCGGATTGGCAAAGGTGACAATCCGCCCGATGGCCACGGTCGGCCAAGACAAAGGACACAAAACCAAGCGGTTCTTCGTTTCTGTTGTCATTTTGATTCCGGACCTTTCCATCCTCTTCTTGCCTACCCGTACGGCTTGAGGCACTAGCATGTCGCTCCCACGAATTTTTAACTTCGCTGAAATATGCTGCGCAACGATTGGGGCGGGTGATGATCAGCAAGACAAACGAGTGGATGATTGGGCAGCTGAGTTTGGGCGAGTTTTCGTCGCGCAAGGCGGTGTTTTCCCGTTCGGTCTGGATGGCCGCCAAGATTGCCGCTTTTGCCTACCTGCTGAATGTCCTCTCGCATTTCGGGCTCGTGGCTCTTGGCCTGCTGCCCTATGATCTTGCTCCGGCGCTGGTGATCGCAACGGTGCTGACGCCTCCCGTTTCCTTTATCGTAGCGCTGCTTGCCTATTCGGTCGTTGGCTTTGCCGTTTACGACCTCGGCGTCTCGCGTCAGCGTTTCGAAGAGCTCAGTCGTACTGACATGCTGTCCGGTCTGATGAATCGGCGCGCGTTCCTTGATGCGTTTGAAAAGAGCCGGGGACCGGTCTCACTGCTGCTGTTCGATATCGACCGGTTCAAGGCCGTCAATGACAGCCTCGGACACAAGGCCGGTGACGATGTGATCGTCACGGTCGCTGCCGTGATGGCCGCCGCGGTCAAGGGGCGCGGCGTGTTGTCGCGTATCGGCGGAGAAGAGTTTGCAGTGTTGCTCTCCGGCGTCGCCCCTCAGGATGCCATGCAGCTCGCCGACGAGGTTCGGGCGAGGGTGGCGGAGGTGTCCATCGGAACGGTCGGAAGGGTGTTCAGCGTCACCGTTTCAGGTGGGCTCACGGATGCGACGGCCGATCGCGGCTTCAGCGAAATCTTCTCTGACGCGGACATGGCGCTGTATCATGCGAAGGCCACCGGCCGGAACCGAATCGTCCACGCTGCTTCGTTGAGTTCCGCTGCCGGAGACCGCAATCGTCAGCAGGCTGGCCTCAGCGATACTGCGGTGATGCTTCGCCGCGCTTGAGCCGAATTCTAATTTTATTGTTTAATTTCAATATCTTGATTGTGTTTATGCTGAATTTGATTCAGTCGGGCAGGGTGCGCCTCATGGTGCGAAGTTAACGAAAGTAAACGCTTCATTAACCTTAATGTTGTTCTACTGATGCTGCAAAAGTCGCCGCGGCATGAGAGTTCGCAGGCTCAGGTTCTGAATTGGTTGAGAGGCGTTGATGAGTGGCAAGCATGTCGCGGTTCTGATGGGGGGGATTTCCTCCGAGCGTCCTGTCAGTCTCTCTTCGGGGACTGCATGCGCTGCCGCGCTTGAGGGTGAGGGTTTTCGTGTCACCCGTGTCGATGTTGGCCGGGATGTTGGTGAGGTTCTCTCTGCTCTGCGTCCGGATGTCGCCTTCAATGCGCTTCATGGTCCGTTTGGCGAAGACGGTACGATCCAGGGCGTGCTCGAATATCTCGGCATTCCCTACACGCATTCCGGCGTTCTTGCCTCTGCGCTCGCGATGGATAAGCGTCAGGCGAAGCTGATCGCTTCGCTGGCCGGCATTCCTGTTGCCGAAGCAATCGTGATGAGCCGTTTCGATATCGGCAATGAACATCCGATGGCACCTCCTTATGTGGTGAAGCCGGTTCGTGAGGGGTCCAGCTTCGGTGTTGTCATCGTACGGGAGGATATGGCGCATCCGCCGCAGATCCTCACTTCGTCCGATTGGCGCTATGGTGATGTCGTCATGGTGGAGCGTTATGTCGCCGGGCGCGAGTTGACCTGTGGTGTGATGGACGGTCGTGCGCTGGCGGTCACCGAGGTTGTTCCGCTTGGGCATGGCTTCTACGACTATGACGCAAAGTATGCTGCAGGCGGGTCCAAGCACGTACTTCCGGCGGAAATTTCACCGAAAATTTACCAAAAAATACAATCATTGTCAGTCAAGGCACATCAGGCGATCGGTTGCCGCGGAGTGAGTCGCTCAGACTTCCGCTACGACGATCGGTTCTCCGAGGATGGTGATCTGGTCTGGCTGGAACTCAACAATCAGCCGGGCATGACCCCAACCTCCCTGTTGCCGGAAATGGCGGCCCATGCGGGCCTTGGATTTGGTGAATTCGTTCGTTGGATGGTGGAGGACGCCTCTTGTTTGCGCTAAGCGGCAACAAATCGGCTGAGATCAGGGGTGGGTATCCCGGCGTGCAGGTTGCTGCCGCAGATACCGTTGTCCTGCCGCGTCCTCTGCGTCGCGTCGTCCGCTTCGTGATCAGTCTCTGCTCTGGTCGGATCGTTCTGCCGCGCCACGCCGGCAAGATTGCCTTTGTCGGTTTCTATTCGGCTGTTGCCTTGCATGGCGTTGTTGTCGGCGGTCATGGTCCGGCGGTGCTTCAGTCGATGACTTCTACGGCGGGTTTTGCCATCGAGGACGTACGCGTCTCTGGTAATCAGCACACGTCTGAAATCGATATTCTGCAATTGCTCGGCCTCGATGGCGCGACCAGTCTGCTCGGTCTCGATATCGCCGAAGCGCGCAAGTCGCTTGCCGATCTGCCATGGATCGAATCGGTCGAGGTTCGCAAGATCTATCCGAGCACGGTCGAGGTTCTGCTGCGCGAGCGGCAGGCTTATGCGATCTGGCAGCATGGTTCCGATCTGTCGATCATCGAACGTTCGGGTTCTGTCATTGCGCCGCTGCGCGACAACAAGTTTGCCTCTCTTCCGCTGTTCGTCGGTCGCGACGCCGAGACGGGTGCTGCTGCGATCGAGGAAGAATTTTCCAAGTGGCCGGGTATAGCGTCGCGGGTAAAGGCATTCGTCCGCGTCGCCGGTCGTCGCTGGGATATCCATCTCGACAATGGCATCGTGGTGAAACTGCCGGAAACCGATATCAGTCAATCGCTGGCGCTTCTGTCGCGTTTCGACGAGGAGCAGCAGGTTCTCTCGCGCGATATCGCGGCGATCGACATGCGCCTGCACGATCGTGTGGCTGTACGTCTGACGCCTGAGGCGCAAGAGCGTCGGATTGCTGCGGTCGAGGCGCGTCGCAAGGCGCTGAAAAAGGCGGAGCAGAACATATGAACTTCTTCGGGGGCTCAAATTTCGGTCTGCCGCGCACCAAGCCGCTTTCGTCCAAGCGTGCCCATGTGGTCTCCGTGCTGGATATCGGCTCGACAAAGGTCGTCTGCATGATCGGCAGGCTGACGCCGCGCCGCGAAAGCTCCGTGCTGCCGGGCCGCACCCACAATGTCGAGGTTATCGGCCTCGGTCATCAGCGCTCGCATGGCATCAAGTCCGGTGTGATTGCCGATCTCGATGCGGTGGAAAACGTTGTCCGTCTCGCCGTCGATGCGGCGGAGCGGATGGCCGGCCTGACCGTCGAGAGCCTGATCGTCAATGTTTCCGCCGGCCGCATCGGTTCCGATGTCTATACGGCAACCATCGATCTCGGTGGCCAGGAAGTGGAGTCGGGCGATCTGCGCAAGGTTCTCGTTGCTGCCGGCCAGCAGTCGCAGGGCAATGACCGTGCCGTTCTTCATTCGCTGCCGACAGGCTTTTCGCTTGACGGAGAGCGGGGAATCCGCGATCCCCTTGGCATGTATGGCGACGTCCTCGGCGTCGACATGCATGTGGTCACGGCCGAACGTGCGGCGCTCCGCAACCTGGAGCTCTGCATCAATCGCGCTCATCTGACCGTCGAGGGTGTGGTTGCCACGCCTTACGCCAGCGGCCTTGCTGCCCTGGTCGACGACGAGGTGGAGCTCGGTTGCGCTGCGATCGACATGGGCGGCGGTATGACCACCATTTCGGTCTTTGCAGAAGGCAAGCTGATCCATACGGACGCCATTGGGATTGGCGGTCATCACGTGACCACCGATCTGGCGCGCGGGCTTTCGACCCGTATCGAGGATGCAGAACGCTTGAAGGTCGTTCACGGATCGGCTGTCGCCAATGGCGCAGACGACCGCGAGATGATTTCTGTCCCGCCGATCGGCGAGGACGACCGCGACCAGCCGACACAGGTTCCGCGGGCGCTTCTGACCCGGATCATCAGTGCGCGGATCGAGGAAACGCTCGAACTGCTGCGCGACCGGATCCAGAAGTCGGGGTTCTCTCCGGTGGTCGGCAAGCGCGTCGTCCTGACGGGTGGCGCCAGCCAGCTGACAGGCATGCCGGAAGCGGCCCGCCGTATTCTCGCCCGCAATGTGCGAATTGGTCGTCCGATGGGAGTGTCCGGTCTTCCGGCTGCCGCCAAGGGACCGGCCTTCTCCACAGCGGTCGGTCTGATGATCTATCCGCAGGTTGCGGATCAGGAAACACATGCCGGGCAGGGCGGGTTGTTCTCGCCCTTCGGCAACGGAAACAGCCGCTTCGCCCGCATGGGTCAGTGGTTGAAAGAGAGTTTTTGAGTTCACCCACCGGGCCACAAGGTTCGGGACAGGGAAATCTGTTGAAATGACTTGGCCGGCTAGGCGATGCGGCCGGAAAAAGAAGGGACTGGTACCATGACCATCAAGCTGCAGAAGCCAGACATCACTGAGCTGAAGCCCCGGATCACCGTTTTCGGTGTCGGTGGCGGTGGCGGCAACGCCGTCAACAACATGATCACCGCTGGCCTGCAGGGCGTCGACTTCGTCGTTGCCAATACAGATGCCCAGGCGCTGACCATGACCAAGGCCGAACGGATCATCCAGCTCGGCGTCAGCGTCACCGAAGGCCTCGGCGCCGGTTCGCAGCCCGAAGTCGGCCGTGCCGCCGCTGAAGAGTGCATCGACGAGATCATCGACCATCTCAATGGCACGCATATGTGCTTCGTCACTGCCGGCATGGGTGGCGGTACCGGTACCGGTGCTGCTCCAGTCGTAGCTCAGGCTGCCCGCAACAAGGGCATCCTGACGGTTGGCGTCGTCACCAAGCCGTTCCACTTCGAAGGCCAGCGTCGCATGCGTCTTGCCGAAGCCGGTATCGAGGAACTGCAGAAGTCGGTCGACACCCTGATCGTCATCCCGAACCAGAACCTGTTCCGCATTGCCAACGACAAGACGACCTTTGCCGACGCTTTCGCCATGGCTGACCAGGTTCTCTACTCTGGAGTTGCCTGCATCACCGACCTGATGGTCAAGGAAGGCCTGATCAACCTCGACTTCGCCGACGTTCGCTCGGTCATGCGCGAGATGGGCCGTGCGATGATGGGTACCGGCGAGGCTTCCGGCCAGGGCCGCGCTATGCAGGCTGCCGAAGCTGCAATCGCAAACCCGCTACTCGACGAAACCTCGATGAAGGGCGCACAGGGCCTGCTGATCTCGATCACCGGTGGTCGCGACATGACGCTCTTCGAAGTCGACGAAGCTGCGACCCGCATTCGCGAAGAAGTCGATCCGGATGCCAACATCATCCTCGGCGCGACCTTCGACGAAGCGCTGGAAGGCATCATCCGCGTGTCCGTCGTTGCTACCGGCATCGACCGTGCGGCTCTCGCCTCCAAGGGTTTTGAAGCCGCTCCGCTGGCAAAGCCCGTTATGCGTCCTTCCGCGGCCGTTGCTTCGGCGCCGGCCGCATACCAGCCTGCAATGACGCAGGCCCCCAAGACCGTCATTGATCCGGTCGCAGAAACCATCCGTTCGGCTGAAGCTGAAATGGAACGTGAACTTGAAATCGCCATCGCTCGTCAGGCCGTAGCCCAGCCGCAGGCTGCCGCCGAACCGGAATTCCGTCCTGCCAGCCGTCTGTTCGGCGCTCCGGCTCAAGATGTTGCTCCGGCCCCGGCACCGCGCATGGCAGAACCGATGATGGCTCCGGCGCCTGTCGTTTCGCAGCCGGCTCCGGTCGCGCAGGCTCCTGTCTATCATGCTCCGGTTGCTCCGGCACCGATGCAGATGGAGCCGATGGCTGCTGCCCCGCGGATGGCCCCGGAACAGGCGCGCATGCCGAAGGTTGAAGACTTCCCGCCGGTCCTGCGCGCTGAGATCGATCATCGGTCGCAGACGGCTGCTCCTGCCGCCCAGGACGAACGCGGCCCGATGGGTCTGTTGAAGCGAATCACCAATTCGCTCGGCCGCCATCAGGACGAAGAGCCGGTTGTCGGCGACATGACCGGTTCGGCGCCTGCGGCACCGCAGCAGCGTCGTCCGCTTTCGGCTGAAGCCAGCCTCTACGCTCCGCGTCGTGGCCAGCTCGACGATCAGGGTCGCACGACACCTCCGACCCGCACTTCGAACGAAGACGACCAGCTGGAAATTCCGGCCTTCCTGCGCCGCCAGACAAACTGATCAGCGCTTCTGATCGCTTAGGGAGCCCGGGCCAAAAGCCCGGGTTTTCTGCTTTTGGAAAAGGCTGAATGCGTGTGCTTTTTCTTGTGCTTTTTCAATTCGATAGTTTCGTTACAGTCGGAAAGAAACAGTGATTTGGCTTGGGGCTGCTACCTCCGTATGTATGAATAGGAAACAGGGCTGCCCAAGCCCTCAGAGAAGACCAATTGGTGCATGAGCTTTCCTACGACGGCGAGCGCCAAGTCAGATAAGGCATTCGGAATGGCAATTGCTTTGCTCGGATTTCAAACGACGATCGCGGCTCCGCTTTCTGTCACGGGTATTGGTGTGCATTCCGGTCGTGACGTGACGATTACCCTGCTGCCGGCGGAAGCCGGTACGGGCATCGTTTTCAGCCGCCAGCATGGTGACGGCTCGACAAGCGAATATCGCGCCGTCTCGGCCCATGTCGGCAATACCGATCTCTGCACGGTGCTGGGTACGTCGGCGACCCGTTCGATCGCGACGATCGAACATGTCATGGCGGCGCTGTATGCGCTGGGCCTCGACAATCTCATCGTCGAAGTCGACGGCGCAGAAATGCCGATCATGGATGGAAGCTCGGAAGTCTTCATCGATGCCATCGAGCAGGTCGGGATCACCAATCTGGGCGTGAAGCGACGCTATATCCGTGTGATCAAGCCGGTTCGCATCGAGGCCGGAGCTTCATGGGCCGAGTTCCTCCCTTACGATGGCACGCGCTTCGAAGTCGAAATTGACTTCGACAGCAAGTTGATCGGTCGCCAGAAGTGGCAGGGTGACCTGACGGCAGAGACATTCAAGGCCGAACTGTCGCGCGCTCGTACCTTCGGCTTCATGCGTGATGTCGAACGTTTGTGGGCCGCAGGGTTTGCATTGGGGTCGTCGCTGGAGAATTCCGTCGTCATTTCTGACGACGATGCCGTGATCAATGTCGAAGGCCTTCGTTACGAGGACGAGTTCGTTCGTCACAAGACGCTGGATGCCGTGGGTGACCTGGCGCTGGCCGGTGCCCAGTTCATCGGCTGCTACCGCTCGTATCGCGGTGGCCACAAGCTGAATGCAAACGCGCTGAAGGCGTTGCTGAGCGATGCTTCCGCCTACGAGGTGGTCGAGGCGCCGTCGCGCAGCCTGCGGGCACGTGCGCGCGAATTCGTTCCGGTTCAGGCACTCGAATTCGCGCCGTGGACCGCGTAAGCATCCTGTTCGAGATTCTAAAGTCGTTTGAATGATTTGGGCGCCGGTTCCGCTTCGTGCGGGCTGGCGCCTTTGCTTTTGAGGCTGGAACCGGTCGAATTGGAACTTTCTTCGTACGTCGCCACAAAATTGCGCTAAATCGCCATCACTGCGTTGCCCTCATACGTCTTTTGTGGCTAGAAACGCCATCTGAAAGCGACGACTTTTAAGGCGGCGCTGCAATCGGGATCTTTCGGAATGAGTCAAGTAGGATCGGTCGTTGTGAAGAAAGCCGCGCGTGTCGCCAGCCTTTGCGTGATGATGTCGCTGGCAGGCGTGCTCGCCAGTTGCCAATCGGATCCTGACATCGACATCACCAAGCTGGCCACCGAAACCGATCCGCCGGATGTTCTCTACAATCAGGGTCTCGCCAATATCAAGGCGGGCAACATGAGCGAAGCGGCACGCAAGTTCGACGCTGTCGATGCCCAGCACCCGTTCTCCGAGTGGTCGCGCAAGGCGCTGGTGATGAGCACCTTCACCAAGTATCGCCTCGGTCGCTACGGCGATTCCATCGCAAGCGGCAATCGCTACATGAGCCTGTATCCGAAGTCTGAGGATTCGGCCTACGTGCAGTATCTGGTCGGTCTTTCCAACTGGAAGCAGATCGCCAACGTCACGCAGGACCAGAAGGCTTCGCAAAAGACCATCGAGGCGATGCAGCGCGTTGTCGACGAATATCCCGACTCGGAATATGTCGATGACGCACAGGCGAAGATCCGTTTTGCCCGCGACCAGCTCGCCGGTCGCGAAATGCAGGTCGGACGCTACTATCTGGAACGCAAGGAATACCTCGCTGCCGTGTCGCGCTTCCGCGTCGTGGTCGAGGAGTTCTCCAATACGAACCAGATCGAGGAAGCGCTCGCACGTCTCGTGGAAGCCTATTTCGCCATGGGTATCGTACAGGAAGCACAGACCGCTGCGGCCGTTCTCGGACATAACTATCCGGACAGCCAGTGGTATGCGGACTCCTACAAGCTGCTGCAGAGCGGCGGTGTCGAGCCGCGCGAAAATGAGGGTTCGTGGATCGCACGCGCCGGTCGCAAATTCCTGACCGGTAGCTGAGAACCACTATCTGTTGCCACCGTCCGTCAAGTGAGATCTTGAGCCCATGCTGGTCCAGTTATCGATCCGCGATATCGTTCTGATCGAGCGGCTGGATCTTGCATTCGAGGCCGGGCTGTCGGTCCTGACCGGTGAAACGGGAGCTGGCAAATCGATCCTTCTCGACAGTCTGTCGCTCGCGCTCGGCGGGCGGGGTGATGGTTCGCTCGTCCGTCACGGTGAAGACAAGGGGCAGGTCACGGCCGTTTTCGACGTGCATGGCAGCCATGCTGCTCGCACCTTGTTGCGCGGCAATGGCGTCGATGACGACGGCGACCTGATTTTCCGCCGCATCCAGTCTGCCGATGGCCGCACGCGCGCCTTCATCAATGATCAGGCCGTCAGTGTTCAGTTGATGCGCCAGGCCGGCCAGTTGCTGGTTGAGATCCATGGCCAGCATGACGACCGTGCGCTGATCGACACGGACGCACACCGCATGCTTCTCGATGCCTTTGCCGGTCTTTCCGACGAGGCGGTGACGCTCGGCGAAAGCTATCGCCGCTGGCGCGACGCGGAACGCAGCTTCAAGACGCACAAGGCCAAGGTCGAGGCGGCCGCGCGCGAGGCGGACTACCTGCGTGCCTCGGTCGAAGAGCTGGAAGCTCTGTCACCGCAGGATGGCGAAGAGGACGAGCTTGCGGAGCGTCGTTCGAGGATGCAGAAATCCGAGCGCATCGCGGGTGACATTTCCGAAGCCTCCGAATTTCTCAACGGCAACGCATCTCCGGTTCCGCATATCGCCGCGCTGATGCGCAAGCTTGAGCGCAAGAGCCATGAGGCGCCGGGCCTGCTGGAAGAAACGGTGCAGTTGCTTGGCTCCGCGCTCGACACGCTATCGAGCGCGCAGATGGAGGTGGAGGCGGCGCTAAGGCGTACGGAATTCGATCCGCGTGAACTGGAGCGGGTCGAAGAACGCCTATTCGCATTGCGCGCTGCCGGCCGAAAGTATTCGGTCGCCGTTACGGGGTTGCCGGCGCTGGCGGAAAAAATGGTGACCGACCTTGCCGATCTCGATGCGGGCGAGGAGCGCCTGGGGCAGCTTGAGGCGGCTGTGACCGAAGCACGGGCACATTACGATCACCTGGCCGTCCAACTCTCCGCCAAGCGCCACAATGCAGCGAGTGCGTTGGGCGACACGGTCATGCAGGAATTGCCGGCCCTGAAACTGGAGCGGGCCAAATTCATGGTCGAGGTGACGAGCGACGCGGAGGCCGCCACGGCCGAGGGTATCGATACAGTCGAGTTCCATGTGCAGACAAACCCGGGCACCCGGCCGGGTCCGATCATGAAGGTTGCTTCCGGCGGCGAACTGTCCCGTTTCCTGCTGGCGCTCAAGGTCGCGCTGGCAGATCGCGGATCGGCCCCCACGCTGGTTTTTGACGAAATCGACACCGGCGTTGGTGGTGCCGTGGCCGATGCCATCGGCCAGCGGCTGAAACGTCTGTCGAGCAGGGTGCAGGTGTTGTCCGTCACCCATGCACCGCAGGTGGCCGCGCGCGCGGCGACGCATTTCCTGATCTCCAAGGGACCGGCGGGCGATGCCGGCGACAAGATTGCGACACGGGTCGCGATCATGGAACCGGACCATCGCAAGGAAGAAATCGCCCGCATGCTGGCAGGCGCCTCGATTACCGACGAGGCGCGGGCGGCGGCAGCCAAGCTTCTGGCCGGCGAGGCATGAGCGATGCCTGCGCCCGGCGATTGCCATTGCATTCGACTGTGAAAGCTGTTTCGCTCCGGCAACCATGCTCGACCTTCTGATCACCTACTGGCCCCATCTGCTTGCCGCCGTGTCGATTGTTTTCGGCACAGTGGCCGCGGTGCATGCAACCATGACCAAACGCGAGGTTCGCTCAGCCCTGGGCTGGGTTGGCGTGATCGTGCTGTCGCCGCTGATCGGGGCGCTGATCTATGCCGTGGCAGGCATCAATCGTATCCGTCGCGCCTCGCTCACCTCGCGACGAGCGCTCCGGCTCGACGAACTCTGGCGCAGCATCTCTTCCTATGGGGTGGCCGGGGATGTGATCGCCGCGCAGTTCGGTTCCGAGATGGCGTCGCTCAAGACGCTGGGTGATCGGGTGGCGCGTCATCCGCTTTCTTCCGGCAATCGTGTCCTTTTGCTTGGCACGGGCGAGGAGACCTATTCCGCCATCTGCGAAGCGATCACGTCCGCCGAGCGCAGCGTTATTCTGGAAACCTATATCTTCGATCGCGATCCGATCGGCCTCAAGGTTGCTGATTGCCTGATCGCTGCCCACAAGCGCGGGGTGGCCGTGCGGGTGCTGATCGACGCGGTCGGTGCCCGTTACAGTGTGCCAAGCATCATCGGTTACCTTCAGGATGCAGGTGTGTCGGTCGCCGCCTTCAACGGCAAGGTTATCATGGGGCTTCGGTTGCCTTACGCAAACCTCAGGACACACCGCAAGATCGTGGTGGCCGATGGTACCACCGCCTTTATCGGCGGCATGAACATTCGAGCCGCCTTTACCGGTCCGGACGGCGCACGCGATACCCATTTCAGGGTCAGCGGTCCGATTGTCGCCGATATCCTGGCCGTCGCTGCTGAAGACTGGCACTTCGAAACGAAGGAAGTGCTGAAGGGACCGGAATGGCGGCTTGGATTGGATGGTGCGGTTGCCGGTGAACCATCTTACGCCCGGCTCATCGTATCGGGTCCGGATACGCATCTGGAAACCAATCACAAGATGCTGATCGGCGCCTTTTCGGTGGCGCAGCATTCGATCCGTATCATGTCGCCCTATTTCCTGCCGGATGCCGTGCTCATTTCTGCTCTCGCGACGGCGGCACGTCGCGGCGTGCGGGTCGACATCGTCGTGCCGTCGCGCAACAATCTTGCCATCGTCAGCCATGCGATGACGGCGCAATTCGATCAGGTGCTCAAGGATGGCTGCCGGGTATTGCGAGCCGCCGGTCAGTTCGACCATTCCAAACTCGCTGTCATCGATGGTCGGTGGGTGTTTGTCGGTTCCTCCAATCTCGATTCGCGTTCGCTTCGCTTGAATTTCGAAATCGACATGGAAATCTTCGACATGGAAGTGGCCGGTGAAATAGAAAGCCGGATCGCGGCGGCGATGGAGGATGCGGAGGAGGTCATTCTCGATGAACTTCGCGCCAGGCCATTCCTGATACGGCTTTTTGAACGTTTCCTCTGGCTTGGATCGCCCTATCTGTAGTGGGCGACAGGCTGTGTTGCTTGTGAATGAGCCGGATGGTGGGATGAAAAAGACGAACGGCAGTCTCGCGCGGACAATGATCTCGTCGATCCGCAATCGGCGTCAGCGACCGTTTGGTCCAGCGATGCGCGAGGCCGAAGACGGGATGATCACCGTCGCCTCCTACAATGTCCACAAATGCGTCGGAACCGATGGACGGTTCGATCCCGAGCGGGTGATCGAGGTGATCCGCGAGATCGAGCCGGATGTCATCGCGTTGCAGGAGGCGGACCAACGCTTTGGCGAAAGGTCCGGGCTTCTCGACTTGACGCGTCTTCGGCTTGAGACCGGCTTGCTGCCGGTGCCGGTGGTCGGCGGACCGAAATCGCATGGCTGGCGCGGCAATGTGCTGCTGTTTCGCCAGGGTATGGTGCGTGACGTGCACCAGATCGCCCTGCCGGGTCTTGAGCCGCGCGGCGCGCTGGTTGCCGAAATCGACATCGATGGGCATGCGGGTTTGAGGGTGATTGCGGCGCATCTTGGCCTGTTGCGATGGGCACGCCGGCAGCAGGCGGACGTGATCCTGGACATCCTGCAGGCACGCGAGGAACGTTCGACCATCCTGATGGGTGATTTCAACGAATGGCGACTGGGGCCTGGGTCGGCGCTAACCCGGCTGGAGCCCATCTTCGGGCCTTTGCCGCCGCCGATCCCGAGCTTCCCGGCACGGCTGCCCGTGCTGTCGCTCGACCGGATTATGGCGAACCGTGCCGACCTGATTTCCGACATGACCGTGCATGACACGCCGCTGGCGCGGCTTGCCTCCGATCATCTGCCGCTGACGGCGAGGGTCAGGCTGCATCGGATTGAGGATTAGTCGAGGCGAGCCTTTTCAACCTGCCGGATTCGAGGGTAAGACCGGCAGGTAATTTTTCGGAGGGCGCCATGACCGTTGAACTGATCGCAGTCGAGGATCTGACAGAGGAACAGGCGAAGGCCGAGCTTCAGCGCCTTTCCGCCGAGATCGCCCATCATGATGCGCTGTATCACGGCAAGGACAAGCCGGAGATCTCCGACGCGGAATATGATGCGCTCAAACGGCGCAATGATACGATCGAGGCGCAGTTCCCCGAGCTCGTGCGCACTGACAGCCCGTCGCAGCGCGTGGGCGCAGCGCCCGTCGGCATCTTTGCGCAGGTTGTTCATGCGCGCCCGATGCTGTCTCTGGATAATACATTCTCGGACGAGGACGTGGCCGATTTCATCGCGTCGGTCTATCGGTTCCTGGGCATGCTGCCGGACAATTCGATCGCCTTTACCGCCGAGCCGAAGATCGATGGGCTTTCCATGTCGCTGCGTTACGAGAACCGAAAGCTGGTCACCGCCGCGACCCGGGGCGACGGGACGACGGGTGAAAACGTCACCGCCAATATCCTGACCATCAAGGAGATCCCGACCGAGCTTCCTGCGGGCGCACCGGATGTCGTCGAGGTGCGTGGCGAAGTCTATATGGCCAAAAGCGCATTTCTGGCGCTCAACGCGCAGATGGAGGCCGAAGGCAAGCAGACCTATGTCAACCCGCGCAACACCGCATCAGGATCGCTTCGCCAGCTCGATCCAAAGGTAACGGCGAACCGCAATCTGAAGTTTTTCGCCTATGCTTGGGGCGAAATCAGCACGATGCCGGCCGATACCCAATGGGGCATGGTCGAGACGTTCCGAAGCTGGGGATTTCCGGTCAATCCCTTGACCCGCCGACTGAGCTCTGTCGATGAAATCATCGCACATTACCGCGACATCGGCCTGCAGCGCGCTGATCTCGACTATGACATCGATGGTGTCGTCTACAAGGTCGATCGGCTCGACCTGCAGGGCCGGCTCGGGTTTCGCTCACGCAGCCCGCGCTGGGCGACCGCCCACAAGTTTCCAGCTGAACAGGCCTTTACCACGGTGCAGGCGATAGACATCCAGGTCGGGCGCACCGGGGCACTGACGCCGGTCGCACGGCTCGAGCCGATCACCGTCGGCGGTGTCGTGGTCACCAATGCGACACTGCACAATGCCGACTATATCGAAGGCATCGGAAATGGTGGCGAGCGCATCCGCCCGGACGGTCATGATATACGCATTGGCGACACCGTCATCGTCCAACGCGCGGGCGACGTCATCCCGCAGGTGCTGGACGTGGTACTGGAAAAACGCCCCGTAGCGTCTGAGAAATACGCATTTCCGGCAAGATGCCCTGTCTGCGGCAGCCATGCCGTGCGCGAGAGAAACGAGAAAACCGGCAAGCTCGATTCTGTTACACGCTGTACCGGCGGTTTCGTTTGCCGGGCCCAGGCGGTCGAGCACATCAAGCATTTCGTTTCGCGCAACGCCTTCGATATCGAGGGTCTCGGGACGAAGCAGGTCGATTTCTTCTTTGAAGCCGAGGATCCGTCGCTTTCAATTCGCACGGCACCCGATATCTTCACCCTGAAGCGGCGCCAGGAAAGTTCATTGCTGACCAAGCTCGAGAATATCGAGGGCTTTGGTCGCGTCAGCGTGCGCAAGCTGTTCGATGCAATCGATGCGCGTCGCGAGATTGCGCTGCAGCGCTTCATATTCGCACTTGGTATTCGGCATGTCGGCGAGACAACCGCCAAGCTGCTGGCGCGCTCCTACGGCTCCTATGCGAGCTTTGCTGAGGCGATGCAGGCGGCGGCGCCGAGATACGGCGATGCCTGGAACGAACTGAACAGCATCGATGGCATCGGCGAAGTGGTTGCGGCCTCGATCGTCGAATTCTTCAAGGAGCCGCGAAACCTTGAGGTCGTCCAACGCCTGCTTGACGAGGTGACACCGCTCGACGCTGAGGCACAAGTTGCCACGGACAGTGTGGTCGCGGGGAAGACAGTCGTGTTTACCGGCTCGCTGGAGCGCTTTACCCGTGATGAAGCCAAGGCCCGGGCCGAGGGACTGGGAGCCAAGGTTGCCGGCTCCGTGTCGAAGAAGACCGACTATGTCGTTGCCGGTCCCGGTGCCGGGTCCAAGCTCGACAAGGCTCGGGAACTGGGCGTTGCCGTGATGACCGAAGACGAATGGCTGGACTTGATCGGCGGCTGAAAGCGGCCCGAGCCGGAGCAAGGGAACAGATCCGACGGGAGCAAAATACCACTTCGACTAGTGAAAAAGGATAAGTTGAATTACGCCCTGAAATAGCGGTCAATCGAACTTGAAAACGAGAGAAATGGCGATCCGCAGGGGCGGGCACCGTCTTTCCTGGTTTGCACTATCCTCGATTGCACCACGGCGGGTCATGCGGCTTATACTGATCAACGATGTCTCTGTAGTCCTGGGCGGTGCCACCAAGGTGGCGATGCAATGTGTCGAGGCAGGTCTGTCGGCCGGGCTGGATTGCACGGTTCTGGTGGGTGATGACGGCGAAGGCGTGCGCCGGAATTTCCCTGCGGCAAAGGTCGAGGCACTGGGCGAGAAGCCGCTGCGCGACGGAGTGCATCTCCGCGATGTCGTCGACCGGAATTTCAATCGCCAGGCCTATGCGGCGCTTGACCGGCTCCTGGCTGCCAGTGCGGAAAAAACGGTCGTTCATGTGCATGGCTGGTCGCAGATCCTGTCGCCTTCGATCTTTCACGCGCTGGCCAAACACGGTGCGCGGGTCATCGTCACGGCCCATGATTTCTTCCTGAGTTGTCCGAACGGCGGTTACCTGAATTTCAACACTGGTGACGTCTGTGGACAGCAGCCGATGTCGTTCGGCTGCCTTACCAGCAATTGCGACAAGCGGAACTATTTGCACAAGCTCTGGCGGGTCAGCCGCATGCTGACCCAGACTTCTGCCGGCAAGGAATTCTGGGGGCGGGTCGAGGTCATCCTGGCGCATGAGAATATGGAGCTTCACCTGACCGGCGGGGCCTTGCAGCATTTCCAGACCTTGAGGACGCCTTGCAAGCCGCTGACTGCAGGACCTGTGAAAGCATGGGAAAACAGCCGCGCGCTTTTTCTTGGACGGATGACT
This sequence comes from Rhizobium sp. SL42, assembly GCF_021729845.1. NCBI lineage: Bacteria > Pseudomonadati > Pseudomonadota > Alphaproteobacteria > Hyphomicrobiales > Rhizobiaceae > Rhizobium > Rhizobium sp. SL42. The sequence goes on along the minus strand of NZ_CP063397.1, from coordinate 3,118,816 downwards.
TGGGAGAAGGGTGTGCGAACGCTGGCCGAAGCGCTGAACAGCACCGGCCGGACCGCGACGTTGATCGGGCGTGGCCCCTTGCTTCAGGAAATGCAGGCGGCCTTGCCGCACTGTTATGTGCCCGGCTGGCTGGACGATAGCGAAGTCAACCGGATGGCGGCGGAGGCACGTTTCTTCATCATGCCTTCGCGCATGCCCGAACCTTACGGGCTCGTGGCGGCCGAGGCGGTGATGAGCGGCATTCCCGTGATCGCAAGCAGCAATGCGCTGATCGCCGAGGAAGTCTCCCGCAATGGTGCAGGGCTTGTGTTCGAGAGCGGCAATGCAGCTTCGCTGGCCGAGAAGATCGCCTTGATGGACAATGACGCACTCGTGCGCAACCTGAGTGAGGGCGCTTACGAATACGGCAAACGCATTGCGCCGTCGAACGACGAATGGCGTCAGCGGATCGTCGATATCTACAGAGGCAATTCCAGTTTATCCGTTCACTGAGGAGAAGATGTCATGGCCAGGGCTTTGGTGACCGGTGGGGCCGGATTTGTCGGACGTCATCTCTGCGCGCGTCTCTTGTCCGAGGGGCTCGATGTCGTCTGTGTCGATAGTCTCGTCGAGGGGACCGGGGCACTGCCTCCCGAGCACTGGCCGCTTCCGCCAAAAGGTCGGTTTACCTTCGTGTCGTCCGATTGCCGCGACTATTTTGCCCGGACCGACGAACGTTTCGACTATGTCTACCATCTCGCCGCAGTTGTCGGTGGCCGGGTGATGATGGAGACGCAGGCGCTTTGCGTGGCCGAAGACCTTGCGGTCGATGCTTTGATGTGGAAATGGGCTACGGCCACCCGCCCGGGCTGCGTCGTCTTCTTCAGTTCGAGCGCGGCCTATTCGATCGGGCTCCAGAGAGCGCAAGGTCACAGACAGCTGCGCGAGGACATGATCTCTTTCGAGGATGGGCTCGGCGTTCCGGATCTCAGCTATGGTTGGGCGAAGCTTACCGGCGAATTTCTGATGAAGCTCTATGTCGAACGTTATGGTGGACGCGCTATCGCCTACCGGCCTTTCAGCGGCTACGGCGAGGATCAGGATCTGGCCTATCCGTTTCCCGCGATCTGCCAGCGGCTGATGGCCGAGGTGGGCAGGGACGAGGTGTTCGTCTGGGGCTCCGGACGGCAATGCCGGGATTTCATCCATATTTCCGACTGCGTGGATTTTGTCTGGCGCACCGTGGATCGGTTGCCAACGGGGGCTAGCCTTAATCTCTCGACCGGCATAGCAACCTCGTTCATCACCCTCGCGGAGGAGGTTGCGCGACAGATCGGATGGGATCCGAAAGTTTCCGGGCTATCCGACAAACCGGAAGGCGTATTCTATCGCTGCGGTGATACCGGAATGCAGCAGGCATATGGATTGCTGCCCTCGGTCACTCTCTCAGAGGGCATTGCTCGCATGCTCGACAGGTTGCGATTCAAGGCCGGGCGTGCGGCGTGATCTGCCTAATTGAAAGGCGGTCAGATGGTCTCATGGTTCGGTGAAACCAACGGCTCGTATGTTGAAATCGTGGTTGTTCGGATCCTGGCTGAAGATCAATGCGCCACGCGCCAATGAGCGAGCCGCAACGTAGTCGAAGGTGACGGCGGCCTCTTCAATCAGGCGGCCGCGATCGGCCAGGGTGCCGCGTACCTCGACGGATGCCGCTGTGGTTTCTCCGCTATTGCTTAGGTCGAACAACACCCGCCAGGCCGCCCGGGTCTTTTCGACGGATACGATGTCGACACGCAAGTCTGCAGGGGTATCGGTGCCATTGACGGCCTCGTAACTGACCCAGGCGATGATGGCCAGGACGAGGAGCGACGAGACAAGACCGGTCAGCCATTCGATCCAGTGTGGTTTAAGCCGTTCGATATCCGGGCTCTTGCCTGATCTCGCCACCTTTTTATTCTCCAACCTGGTCATTGGCGATCATCCTACAATATGAGCCGCGCGGCCGCGGCACCGATCGCCGCCGGGAAGCCGAGAACGATGACGACCAGGACAATCTGGGTGACGCCCGTGTCGTCCAGCCGCTCGAAGGTCCACAGGGTGAAAAGACTGACGGCCAATGCCACCAGATAGCCAGGCAAAGTAAAGCGAATGAAGGCATGCCAACCGGGTACGCCGCTTTCGAGCCGGTGGCCGCCGCGAAAGGACAGGGCGTAGACGAAGCCGTGCATCATGCCCATGGAGATGGCGATGAGGGCAAGCGTATGCCAGGGCGTCATCTTGTAGGCGAGGAGGATCATCTCTTCGGTGGGTGCCAGATTGAGCGACAGGAACAAGGCGCCGACTGCCATCATCGAGAGTTCGACAACATAGCTGCCTCCGTCGGACGGCTTTCCGGTCTCACCGGCGTTTCCGTCCTCTTCCTCGCCTTCGTCATCTGCGCCCATGCCGAGCTGGCTTCGTGCAAGCAGCGCACCGATACTCGCAGGTACCGCCTGTATCGCCACCATGCCGACCCATTGGCGTGGCGGCATGTCCGGCGTGATGACGCCAAGGACCAACAGGAGAGCCGCGCTTGCTGCGATGCCCATCCCAAAGGCCACAACCGCGTCCCGTATGGTGCTGCTCCAGCAGTTGGTATGCTCGAAGCCGATCCGGTGCGAGAGAAAGACGAGCAGGGGAATGTTGAGGACCAGTAGCAGGAGCAGACGGACGCGCTCCATATAGAAGCCGAGGCTCCACATCTCCATCGTCATCAGCATAGGCAGTGCAAAGAGGAGGGCGCCTGCCAGGCCGCGGGCGAGCCCGGTCAGGAATTCGTTGATATCCGTGGAGGTCTCTAGTCGAGCGCTGTCGGCGGCCATATGAAATTGTTCCCCTTCGCGCACTCAATGCGCAGGGGCGGGGCTTGTTCCATCAATGATGGAGCCCGTGCCCCGGAGGGGCGGGATGGGGCATTGACTGCCCCATCGATCACTCAGCCCTTAGGCTTGAAGGTCTTCTTCTTCGGTCCTGCCGACGGGCCACGATCGTCGAACTTCGGCTTGGTGGCGTAGGCAGGCTTGTCGCCCTTTGCGGCATAGGAGGGCTTGTCACCCTTGGGCTTGCCGGCCCAATCGGACTTGGCCGGCTTGTCCCATGCATTGGAGGCGCCCTTCGGCTTCTTCTTGAAATCGGGCTTTGCCGAAGTTGAATCGTCACGCTTGGACCTTGCCGGTGCGGCGCCCCAGACGTCCGCGTCGGCGCGAGCCATGTCGTCCTTGTACGGCTTGCGTTCGGCACTGTCGCTCTTGGACGCATAAGGCTTTTTGTCACCGTAGGGCTTCTTATCGCCATAAGGCTTCTTGTCCGCGAAAGGCTTCTTGTCGCCATAGGACTGGCGCTCACCATCTTCGCGCGGCGGACGGGCTGCGCGTTCCTTCGGTGGTGCGGAGAAGTCCGGCACGCCGGGCAGCTGCGTCACGGTGATGCCGCGCTCAAGTGCCTTGTTGGGGCCGAGCGCCGTGAGGAACTGCTCGAGATTGCTCTTGGCAATTTCGACGAAGGTCTCTTCCGGCTGCATCTTGATCGCGCCGATTTCGTTCTTGGTAATGTTGCCGTTGCGGCAGATCATCGGGATCAACCAACGCGGCTCGGCGCTCTGGCGACGGCCGACCGACAGCGAGAACCAGACGCTCGGGCCGAACTCGCTGCGCGGACGCAGTTCCGTGGGGCGCTGCTCGAAGGTTTCGCCTTCGCGGCGCTTGCGCTCTGCCTGAAGGGCGACCGGGATGAGATCTTCCGGAGCCGAGCGATTGCCGCGCTGCAGACGCAGGAAAGCTGCTGCAACCTGTTCAGCGCCGTGCTGGGCCAGAAGCGTCGCGATAAATGGGGCTTCATCCTCGTTGATCGTCTGAGACAGAGCCGGATCGGCAAGCAGGCGCTCGTCGTCGCGGGCGAGCACTTCGTCTGCGGACGGAGGCAGAGCCCAGGTCGGCTGGACGCTGGCACCACCAAGCAGGCGTTCGGCCTTGCGGCGGGCGCTGACCGGCACGATCAGCGCGGAAACGCCCTTGTTGCCGGCACGGCCGGTACGGCCCGAGCGGTGCAGCAAGGTTTCCGAATTGTTCGGCAGGTCGGCGTGGATGACAAGTTCAAGGCCGGGCAGGTCGATACCACGGGCGGCGACATCGGTCGCGATGCAGACGCGGGCGCGGCCGTCGCGCATGGCCTGGAGGGCATGTGTGCGTTCGTTCTGCGACAGTTCGCCAGACAGGGCCACGACCGAGAAGCCGCGATTGTGCAGGCGGGCGGTCAGATGATTGACGGCAGCGCGGGTCGAACAGAAGACGATGGCGTTGCGTGCCTCGTAGAAGCGCAGCACGTTGATGATGGCGTTTTCGCGGTCGGGATTGGCGACCGTCAGTGCACGGTATTCAATGTCGACGTGCTGCTTCTTTTCCGAAACGGTCTCGATGCGCTTGGCATTGCGCTGGAAGTTCTTGGCCAGATCGGCGATCGAGCGCGGAACCGTTGCCGAGAACATCAGGGTCCGGCGCTCGTCCGGCGAGGCTTCGAGGATGAATTCGAGGTCTTCGCGGAAGCCGAGGTCGAGCATTTCGTCGGCTTCGTCGAGAACGACGGCGCGAAGTTCGGACAAATCCAGGGCACGGCGGGTGATGTGGTCGCGAAGACGGCCGGGGGTGCCGACGACGATATGGGCGCCACGTTCGAGTGCACGGCGCTCGTTGCGCACGTCCATGCCGCCGACGCAGGATGCGATGACCGCACCGGTCTTCTCGTAGAGCCATTCCAGCTCGCGCATGACCTGCATGGCCAGTTCGCGGGTCGGCGCGATGCAAAGCGCCAGAGGGGCGCCGGCGCGGCCGAAACGGTTTTCGCCAGCCAGCAGAGTCGGAGCGAGCGCCAGGCCGAAGGCGACGGTCTTGCCGGAGCCGGTCTGGGCGGACACAAGCGCGTCCTGGCTTTCGAGATCAGGATCGATCATCGCCTGCTGTACGGGGGTCAGCGTGTCATAGCCACGTTGGCGCAAGGCCTCGGCGATCGCCGGGACGATGCCGTCAAAATCAGTCATCGGGGTCAACTTTCGAAATTGGTGTCTCTTGCGGGCCAAAGCACCGCGCCCGCCGATTGCGGGTATGTTGGCGCCGTTCCTACTCGTGTCAGCCCGGAAAGTATAGGGGGTTGGGGACAAAAGGCCGCATATGGTGAAGGCGGGGCAAGCGAATAGCTGCCCCGCCCGTCGTGTCGAGCATCGTCCCACTCGTGTGGCGTCACGTTTTTATCCTGGCCATTGCATAGGCATCGACATAACTCCCCGCTCGCAATGCGTAGGCGCGGAGGGTGCCTTCACGTGTGAAGCCGAAGCTTTCATAGAGAGCAATCGCCGGGACATTGTCGGTAAAGACGGTCAGTTCAAGCCGTCTGATGTCCATCCAGTCGAAGGCAATGGCAACGAGCTCGCCAAGCAGAGCCCGACCGATGCAGCGGCCCTGATAGTTATCATGTACGGCCATACCGATCTCGCCGACATGGCTGCGACGGCCAGCCAATCGCGTCAATCCGGCATTGCCGACGATTCGTGCCTCCAGGATCGCAACCAGGGCAGCGGTGGTGGCAGACTGGTTCTCGATAAGCCGGCGTATATCCTCGCTGCGCGGATAGGGCGGGCGCAGCGTTCCGGCGCGGACGCCGGGCATGCTCTGCAACTCTGCAATTCCGATTGCATCGTCAGTTGATTGAGCTCGAATCTCCAGGCCTAAAGGCCAACGCGCGTTGCTCGCGACTGGTACACTATGCGCCCGCGTGATCGGGCCTGCTGACGGATTTATCGGTGGTTCTGGCTGCATCGCTGCTCTCCTTCAATGTTTCGGGAGCAGGGACTTTTTCGAACCCTGCATATCCCGGCAGGGTTCGTGGGGGTGATCGATACGCCGTCTAGCCGCGCAACGAAGCATCCACGTTCCCTGAAGGAACGGTGGTGAGCATCATCACGAGATGGGTCGAGCGGCTGGCGATCATGCGCTTACTGTGCGTTGTCGGCAGGTCTGCGTCAATCCGGGATTGCGTCACTTGTGGTGTCGGTTATGACAAGGTGATCTGACGTAGAGAAGAGTCGCATCCGTTGAAAACCATCGCCATCGATTTCGAGACCGCCAACGAGGAGAGGGGCAGTGCCTGCTCCGTCGGTCTTGCCTGGATCGAGGAGGGCCGGATCGTGCGGGTCGAGGAGCGTCTGATCAGGCCGAGGAGCATGCGGTTCTCGCCGTTCAATGTCGCGATCCATGGTATTCGAGCCGAACATGTCGAGGATGCCAGCGCGTTTCCGGAGGTGATGGACGAGTTTGCCGATGATTTTGCCGGCGCCACGATGATCGCACACAATGCTGCGTTTGATTTTTCTGTCTGGCGTGCATCGCTCGACGACTATCGCATGGCGTATCCGACCTTCTCCTACCTGTGCAGCGTGAAGATGGCGCAACGCGTCTGGCCGCATCTGCCGTCGCACAAGCTCAACATTCTGGCCGAGCATCTCGGCATGCGATTTGTCCACCACAATGCCGCAGAAGACGCCGTGGTCTGCGCCCAGGCTTCGATTGTCATGGCCGAAGAGATGGGCGCAGCACGGATCCTCGATCTGGCCGCAATGATCGGGCTGACCCCGGGGCGCCTGCATGCAACCGGGTATCAGGCCTGTTCCGTGCGCAAGGTATCGGCGCGCGCCTTGTAACGGGGCGGATCTGCATTAAGTCATTGAAGAGATGCTAGTGGAGAGCCCTATGACAATTGCAAAGACCATCCGAAACCTCGCCGGTGCCGCAGCGCTTGCACTGGCTCCAGTTGCGGCCAGCGCGGAGGTTGTCGGCGAAGTCGGGGTCGACTGGGTCGGCAATGACATCATTGTCGAGGCGGTCAGCGATCCCGGCGTCAAGGGCGTGACCTGTCATGTGACCTATTTCGACCGTTCGATCATCGATCGGCTATCGAAGGGCAACTGGTTCGAAGATCCCTCGAACAATTCCATTGCCTGCCGCCAGACCGGCCCGATCGAGATCGGAGATATCGAACTGTCGAAGGAGGGTGAGGAGGTGTTCCGCGAGGGACTGTCGATCATCTGGAAGTCGCTTGTGGTCAACCGGATCTACGACAAACAGAACGACACGCTGATCTATCTCATTCATTCGCGCCAAGTTGTCGACGGCTCGGCAAAGATGGCGATCTCGACAGTGCCGCTGTTCAACCAGCCTGTCACCTGGGTCAACGGCAAGCCGAACTGAGCGACCGTTTTAGGGTGTATCGGCGCAGATGTCTGTCGCTGTGACGAAGGTCACTTTTGCTTTGATCCACGCTTTGTCACGTACGTGACGGGCTGGACCGGGCGGCGTGATCCCCAATATCGCCGTCCAGAGTGGTCCGGTCGTGTCCAAGGCTGGGCAAGGATCTGTTCACCGGGCCTGTGTCAAACGGACAGCGCCCTGGAGCCTTGCGGCTCCAGGGCGCTTTTGAATACGGTGTCCGCCAATTACTGAACGTAGACGACCTTGCCGCCGTTGGCTGCGGTTTCGATGTGAACCACATTTTCCAGCTGTACGTTCTTTGCCGTCAGGGCAGCCGCCAGATTGGCGTCGGCTTCGATCATGCTACGCGCTTCGGCACGGGCAGTATCGTTCTTCGAGAGGGCTTCGATTTCGGCGAACTTGGCGCGATCGCTTTCGGTATTCAGGCTACCGAGCATGACCACGCTGACATTGGCATCCATGGTTGTCGAGTTGGTTGTCGTTGTCGTGTCCACCATCGGTTGGGTGGCAGTCTGCGCCACCGCGACGCCTGAAAGCGAAGCGACAGTCATGGCACCCGCGAGTGCGATCCGAAATGCAGAATTCATGATCTTTCTCCTTGGTTTCCTTGCAGAAACTTCCGTTTTTTCTTTTGGAAGTGATTGTAGAACTCCCCGGAGATCGACATGTTCCGATTAAAATGGACGCATTGTGCCGTCGGCGATAAGCGGACCCAACGGCGGCTGCGTCTGCCGACGCAAAAAATCGCAACCTGCTTTCGCCGATTGCGTCATCACGATCTGAGTGGGGCGGGCCCCGCCGTGGCGGGGCCTTGTCCCTGGGAAGAGAGGTTCGGCTTATGCGGCCTGGGCAAGCTCGTCGGCGATGACCGTGTCGAGATTGAGGAAGCAGACCATCGACTTTTCCAGCGCAACGATACCGCGGCAGAATGCGCGCTGCTCTTCCGGGATGATTTCCGGAGCCGGCTGAAGGTCTTCGCCACGAATGGTCATCATGTCGGAAACCTGTTCGACCAGGAGGCCGACAAGCTTGCCGGCGATATCGGTGACGATGATTGCCGCGCGCTCGGACGGTTCGGTCATGTTCATGCCGAGGCGGCAGGCCATGTCGATAACCGGGATCACCGCGCCGCGAAGGTTGATGAGGCCGAGAACGTATGGCGGGGTGTGAGGCATCGGCGTTACCGGTGCCCAGCCGCGAATTTCGCGGATCGCCATGATGTCGATGCAGAATTCCTGCTCTGCAAGATGGAACGATACGATTTCCAGATACGCGCCAGACTGCTTGATTGCGTTAGACATGTTAGAACTCTTCCCAGTGCTCTGCTACTGCGGCGTTGCTTGAGGACGCCGGAGTCGTTCGGTTGAATGTTCCTGCAACCTTTTCGATCAAGGCCTTTGCAGGAGATGGTCTCGGTTTGGAGGCGACCTGGGCCGGCTCCGGGCGGTAAGCGGCGACCGGCTGGTCGCTACCTACCTGGAATTGTCCAACGAGGCGCGACAGGTTTTCCGCGTCGCCCGCCAGGGTATGGCTTGCAGCATTGGTCTGTTCGACCATGGCTGCATTCTGCTGGGTAACCTGGTCCATCTGGCCCACGGCAGAATTGATTTCACTCAGTCCAACTGATTGTTCACGTGCGCTGGTAACGATTGCCTTAACGTGCTCATTAATTCTGAGAACGTCTTCGCCGATGCGGTGCAGTGCATCGCCGGTTGCGGTCACCAATTCGACGCCGGTTTTGACTTCTTCAGACGAACGCCCGACCAGGGATTTGATGTCGCGGGCGGCTTCGGCAGCGCGCCCGGCCAATGCCCGAACTTCCTGCGCCACGACTGCAAAGCCCTTGCCGGCATCCCCCGCACGAGCAGCCTCGACGCCTGCGTTCAGTGCTAAGAGATTGGTCTGGAAAGCTATTTCGTCGATAACGTTGATGATCTTTCCGATCTCGCCCGTTGCATCCTCGATGCGTTGCATCGCGGCCATCGCGTCGTTGACCACCAGTCCGGACTTCTCGGTGAAGTCCCTGGCGTCATCGACCATATGGCTTGCTTCCTCGGCGCGATGGGTCGCGCTCTGGACGGTTGCCGTAATTTCGGAAAGGGCGGCCGAGGTTTCCTCGAGGGAGGCCGCCTGCTGTTCGGTGCGGCGCGCGAGGTCGTCGGCGGCACTGCGCATCTGTTGGCCGTTGGCGCGAATCGAACTGCTGTTGGCGGCAATCTCGCCCATGACGGTGCGCAGGCGCAGTGTGACCTGGTTGAAGTCATTGCGCAAACGTTCCAGATCAGCCGGGAAGGGACCCCTGATCTCGGCGCAGAGGTCGCCCTCAGACAGCTGCATCAGTCCGCCGCCGAGTGCATCGACGGCCAGCTTCAATGCGCGGGTGTCGGCCTCCATCGCGGCGGTACGGCTTTCGCGCTCGGCTTCGTTCTGTCGGTTGGTGTCACGGGTTGAGGTTTCGAGATCCCGCTTTTCGATCGCCGCCCTGCGGAAAATGTCAGTCGAGCGGGCCATGCCGCCAATTTCGTCGTTGCGCTCGGTTCCCTCGACGGCGCTATCGTAGTCGCCATCGACAATGCGCTGCATGCTCGCCCGAACGCTGCGAATGCCGTTGGCGATGGAATTGCCGTGGATCAGTTGCAGCAGCACCACGAGGACGAACGCGATGCCGCCGAGGCTGAGCTGGACTGACAGGGCGTTGCGGCTGCGGGCTGTCGCTTCGCCGACCCGCTCTTCGACTTCCTTGCCGCCAAGGGTGGCAATCTTGCTGAGGACATTTCCGAGCCGCTCACCGGCACCGTCGATCGCATCGTCGATGGCGGCATAGTCGTCTTCTGCAGCGCCATTCTCGACCAGGCGCTTCAAATCGATCTGGATCGCACTGGCGACGGCCTTCAGGTCGTCGTCGTAACTTGCAACTTCGGAGGCTGCGCCGGCCTCGTTGGCAATCGATTTGAGCGTGGACGAGCCCGCGGCAAGAAGATTGACAGCTGTGTCGATGATTGCGATGCGCTCTGGCTGGATAGCCCCTTCCGAGCGGTCGATGATCGTGTCCATGGCCGCCAATACGAGATTGGCGTTGGCGAGTTGCATCTCGTTAACACGTTCAACGTCGGCCTTCATCTGAACGGCGCGCCGGAGGGCACTGTCGAGTCCGGCATTCTGATACCAACCGACGCCGAGCATCGAACCGATACCAACCACCGCCGCGACACCGAGTGTCAAGAGTCGCTGACGAACCGACAGGCTTTGTCCTGAAATGAAATTTAGCATTTGTCTCCCCAAGCGCGTGTTCCGCTGGCGTGTGCCAGCCGGAAGCATGTCATGCGAAGACCAGGGAGGCGGTTTGGCGGCCTGGCGGACGGTTCATGTCCGTGCGCGATCCGGCGGGATCGCAACGCGTATTAAGAATCCCGAATATTAGTTAATCTACGGCTAACAATGCTGTCGGGCGGCGGTGGATCACCGATATTCCCGGTCGTGAGCCTAGATTCTGCTGATGGCGCGACGGTAAAGATGCCATGTCGCATGTCCGGCGACCGGCAAGACGACCAGCAGACCGAGAAAACCGGGTACCAGCGCGAGGATCGCCAGCGTTGCGACTGCCGCGCCGAAAGAGAGCATCGGCAGCGGATTTTCCAAAACAGTGCGCATGCTGGTCAGCATGGCCGTGACAAAATCGACGTCGTAGTCGAGCAGAAGCGGCATGGAAATGACGGTCGCCGTGAAGAGTATGGTTGCCAGAACAGCGCCAACGACCGTTCCGACGACGAGGAAGAGCAGGCCGTGCGGCGTCGAGACCAGCAGGTGCGCAAAGGCATCCAGAGATGCGGGGATCCTGAAACCGAGAAACAGCGCCATGAGCAGACGCACCTGGTAGATCCAGATCCAGAAAATGAACAGGACGACAAATGCCATCCACGACAACTGACGTTCGCGTTGGCGGAAAACCTCAGTGAGGACCGCCGACCATCGGACGTCTTCGCCACGATAGTGGCGCCGGCTGACGTCGTAGAGGCCAACGGCGACGAAAGGTCCGATCAGCGGAAATCCGATGGCGACCGGGATGATCATCCAGGGAAGATGATAGTGGACAAGAACGACGGCAATGAAGAGGCCGCCGAGCGCATAGATGGTCCCGAAAAACAGCCCGATCGCAGGATAGCGACAGAAATCACGCCAGCCATCCCTGAACGCGGCGGTGATATCGGACGCCACAAGCCGGTTGACGCGAAACTTCGGTGTCTGGCCGCCGTGTATCGCCTGCTCTTCCATCTGTCCCTCCCAAGACGCATTCCTACATGCAATGTGTCAGCAAAAAGCGAAGGCCTTCCTTGATCTCGGTCAATTTTTGCCTGCGGATCAACCCGATCCCCGGTTTTATCAACGCAACAGATGCGCTATATTTGCTTTATGATCACCGTAGAGCGCCATTCAAAGCTACTCCCCCTTGCTGCCATCGGGCTTGCCGGTGCTCTTCTTGCCGGCCTGATCTTCATCGGCTGGATGCGGTATGGCTCCGCTATTTTTCTCAGCCTGGTCGAAACCGGTCTGTCCTATTGTTTCTAATTGTTTCCGACACGGATTTTGCGACAAATCAGCGCTTACAGCGGATTTGACGGCGAGTTGAATTGCCTTTCGCAGCCGCTCGGCTTATCCGGCTCAATCAATGGCGATTGTTGTTGAGGACTTTTGAAATGCGGACTTTGCGGGTGGTTTTATGGGCGGGCGTGCTGGTCATGGCGGGTCTGCTGGGCTGGCTGACGCTGAACGTCACCCAATCGAGCGACAAGATCGCCGAAGGCCCCTTCGGAGTGCCTTTCGAACTGGTGGACCAGAATGGCAAGGCCATCTCCGAACAGGCCTTTCGTGGCAAGCCGACGGCTTTGTTCTTCGGTTTCACCCATTGCCCGGAAGTCTGCCCGACCACGCTTTTCGAACTCAATGGCTGGATGAAGCAGGTTGATCCCGATGCCAAGGGATTGCAGGCCTATTTCGTCACTGTCGATCCCGAGCGTGATAGCCCCGAGCTTCTCGGCCAGTACATCTCGAACGTGACAGATCGCGTGATCGGCATTGCCGGTGATCCTGCGAAAGTTGCCGAAGTGATCAAGGGCTTCCGGGTCTATGCCAAGAAGGTGCCGCTGGATGAAAAGGATCCGAACGGCGACTACACAATGGATCACACCGCCTCGATTTTCCTGCTCGACGCGGATGGCCGCTTCAAGGGCACGATTGCCTATGGCGAGAACCCGGACACTGCGGTGAAGAAGCTTGAAAATCTGATGAAGGGCTGATCACCGGCGCGTTGTCGCCGGCTGGACGGTTGCCTTGGCGGCGATTGCGTTGTACCGCAACCCCTTCAAGTCTAGATCGACAGGACGTGCGCCCGTGAGTGAAATCCGCCTCTATGTGACGACCACCGAGACTCGTGCCAACGACGTGCTCGACGTGATGACGTTCGGCTTCGGGGAGGAGGATTATGCGATCGCCACCACCGAGGTCGACGAGAAAAACGATATCTGGGAAGCGTCGATCTATCTGACGTTCGAGGAAGAGGACGAGATCCGCGAGCGGCTGGCTGCCATGCTCTCCGAAGAGTATTCAGATCTCAGCATCGAGCGCGAGATTATTCCGGAGATCGACTGGATTGCAAAGTCGCTGGAAGGGTTGACGCCCGTGCGCGCCGGCCGGTTCCTGGTGCATGGATCGCATGACCGCGACAAGGTCCAGCTCAATGACGTGGCGATCGAGATCGATGCTGGCCAGGCTTTCGGGACGGGCCATCATGGAACGACGGCGGGGTGCCTCGAAGTCATCGAAGAGGTGGTGCGGGCCCGCAAGGTGCGCAATGCACTGGATCTGGGAACCGGCAGCGGCGTGCTGGCGATTGCCGTCCGCAAGCTACTGCCGGTGCCGGTGCTCGCCACCGACATCGATCCGATTGCCGTGCGTGTCGCCAAGGAGAATGCGCGCCGCAACCAGATCGTGACGGGCATCGATTTCCGCACGGCTCCCGGCTTTCATTCGACAGCCTTCGGACAACATGGTCCTTTCGACCTGATCATCGCCAATATCCTGGCACGACCGCTGATCAAGATGGCGCCGCAACTGGTCAACAATCTTGCCGACGGTGGCTCGGTGATCCTGTCGGGAATTCTGGCGGCCCAGCGGTGGAAGGTGATTGCCGCCTATAGCGGTGCGGGCCTCTCGCATGTGCGGACGATCTGGCGCAATGGCTGGGTGACGATCCACCTTCGGCATGGCAAGGGTTAAGGTCATTTACTGAACGAGGGACAGAAAAAAGGCGACCGCAAAAGCAGGTCGCCTTTGGCACGACATCATGCCGTGCGATCCGCGAGCCCGGGAGGATGAGCTCAAGCGGATGTCAGTGTCGCCGCTTGTGGGCGGCAGATGGCATCAGCTGATCGAACGCAGCGAGGGCTTGCGACGGAGTTCTTCGCGATTGAGGCCCATAGCCTGGAGCGTGGAGTCATCGAGGGTCTGCAGGGCGCCATTGGCGTAGAGGTTGGCGCGACGCTGGCGTGCTTCAACGAAATTGTCGAGGGCGATACGCAGGAATGACTTGGCCATTTCTCTGTTCCTTTCGGGTGTGACGCGATCACCGCGTCTTTCGATGCTCCAGATATAGAGTGGTTCCCGCGGTTCAGTCAGGTGGGCAATGGCACGGGAGACCTGCAATTGCTGCATGGCAACATGAGGTTTGCCTGAAGTGTAGGCGGTTTTGCCATCGCCGTCGTTCAGTTGCACCAAGACATTGCCATTGAGAAACTGCGGATGACCTTTGGCGACGGATGGGCAGGCGTGTGGTGCCTTGTTATAACGGTCGCCGAGAATCCTCCATCCTGCAGGCCTTTCCATGTTTCAATCCTTCGATATCAAATCCACTCCTCACCACGGCAAGGAGCGCATTGCGGCGCTGCGTGCGCTGTTTCCCGAAATGGGCGTCGACGGCGTGCTGGTGCCGCGCTCGGATGAATATCTTGGGGAATATGTGCCGGCGTCTGCCGAACGGCTGGCTTGGGCGACGGGTTTCACCGGGTCTGCCGGGCAATTGCTGGTCACTGATGCGGAGGCTGTTGTGTTTGTCGACGGGCGCTATGTGACGCAAGTCGCCCAGCAGGTCGATCTCGCGGTTTTTACGCCAGGCGATCTGATCGGCGAACCGCCGCATGTCTGGGTCGCCAACCATGCAGGCAAGGGGTTCCGGCTTGGCATCGATCCCTGGACGCATACCGGCGTCGAGGTCAGCCGGCTCGAAAAGGCACTGGAAGACAAAGGCGGTGCGCTGGTCCAGCTGTCGTTCAACCCGATCGACAGGCTGTGGAATGATCGACCGGCAGAACCGCTGGGACAGGTGAGCATTCAACCGGAAAGCTATTCCGGTGTGCCGGCGGCCGAGAAAATCACCAGGATTGCTGCCGACCTCACCGCGAAGGGCCTTTCGGCAGTGCTGATCAGCGACCCTTCATCCGTGGCCTGGATTTTCAATGTCCGGGGCGCCGACGTACCGCATACACCGCATCCGCTGGCGCGCGCGATCATCAAGGCCGACGGCAAGGCGGAACTCTTCCTCGATGGGGCCAAGACCAGTCTGGACGTTGAGACCTACCTGCGCGACCTGTGCGAACAGGTTGATCCCCAATTGCTAGCCGAACGGATCGAACGGGTGGCCAGCGGCGGCGGGCGTATCCTGATCGATCCTGATCTTGCGCCGCATGCACTGGCGCAGTTGATCAAAAAGGGCGGTGGCACCGCTATTGCCGGCAACGACCCGGCCAAGCTCGGGCGGGCTGTGAAGAACCTCGTCGAACTGAATGGCTCAGCCGCGGCGCACTTGCAGGACGGCGTGGCCGTGGTTGAATTTCTGACCTGGCTCGATCAACAGCCGGCCGGAACGGTCAGCGAAATCGGAGCGGCCAAGGCACTTGAAGCGACAAGGGTTCGCGTTGGCGAGCGGATGCAGAACCCGCTCAAGGATATTTCCTTCGAGACGATTTCGGGAGCCGGCGAACACGCCGCGATCATGCACTACCGGGTGACGACCGAGAGTGACCGGACCATCAATGCCGGGGAAATGTTTCTCATCGATTCCGGTGCGCAGTACGTCAACGGTACGACCGACATTACCCGGACGATCTCCATCGGGGCTGTGCCTGAAGAACAGAAGCGATTTTTCACTCTGGCGCTCAAGGGCATGATCGCGATCAGCACGGCGCGCTTCCCCAAAGGCACGCGCGGTTGCGATCTCGATCCCCTGGCGCGTATCGCCCTGTGGAAGTCCGGTGCCGATTTTGCCCATGGCACGGGCCATGGTGTCGGGTCATACCTGTCCGTTCATGAGGGGCCGCAGCGGATTTCCCGGCTGTCGACGCAGGAATTGCTGCCGGGCATGATCCTCTCGAACGAGCCGGGCTACTATCGTCCCGGCAGCTTCGGCATCCGCATCGAAAACTTGATCTATGTGCGCGAAGCGGAAGAGATCGACGGTGGAGATCAGCCGATGCTCGGCTTCGAGACGCTGACCTTTGCGCCGATCGATCGACAGTTGATCGTCGAAGACCTGCTGACGCGCGAGGAACTGCAATGGCTCGATGACTATCACGCCCGCACGCGTGCCGAGCTTCTGCCGCTGATCAGCGATCCCTCAGCACGCGAGTGGCTGGAGCGCGCGACGGAAGCCTTCGAACACTAGACGAGCCCGCTGGATCATCCTGTCGGATGACGAGATGATCCAGCGTCCGGATTGTTGATTTTGACTTGCGGCGGCCCGGCACTCCTACCGGCCGTTCAGCCACCGAGATGGCGGATCGCGACGGCGACGGCCCAGCCAGCCAGCAGCATCGGGATTGTCGACAGGCGCATGCCCGCCAACAGGCTGACCGCAAGCGCAATCTTGACTTCGATGCCGCCTGCAAAGAATGCCGGCGCCACAAGCGTGGTCAGAACGGCGGCGGGGACGGCATTGAGAGCGGCCTCCATCCGCGGCGGTATGTTTTTCATCTTGCGGATCAGGACATAGCCGCCGATGCGCGTGACATAGGTTGCGACCGCCGAGGCGAGAATGATTGCCACCATTTCGGGATTGAAGAGCGCGTTCACTTGCTGTCCTCCGCAGCCGCACCGGAGGCGGATTTCGCTTCCTCAGCCTTTGCAGGCGGCATCAGCGCGGCAGCCAGAACGCCGGCCAGCGCGCCAATGCTGACATGCCATGGCGAACCGACGGTCTTGTGGGCGATTGCCGAAGCGAGCGCGCTGACGATGACGACCGGCAGGAAATTGCTGCGGCGGCGAAAACCCAGCACCAGAGCGAGAAAATAGATCGGAAGCAGCACGTCAAAGCCGAAACGGGCAGGGTCTCCCATCAAGCGGCCGAAATAGGCGCCGACGACGCTGAGCAGGACCCAGGCGACAAAAATTGGCAATCCCAGCCCCATGTACCAGGCAAAGGTCACCTTCGTGCCGGTCTCTGCACGCTTCAGTGTTTCGGCGAATTGCGGATCGGTGAGCAGGAAGAAGGTTGCAGCCTTCTGTGACACGGAGAAATGTTCGACAAAGGGGGCGAGCGCCGCGGAATAGAGCACATGGCGGAAATTGACCGCAAAGATCGACAAGACGATCAACCAGGCCGGGACATGGTGGCCGAACAATTCAATGCCGACAAGCTGGCTTGCGCCGGCGAAGATGGTGCTGCTGGTCAGTGCGACCTCGCCGACGGTCTGGCCGTTTGCAATGGCAATGGCGCCGAAGAGCACGGCAAAGGGGCTTGCGGAGACGACAATTGGAATGGACCGGGTGATCCCGTCTCTGAACTCTGAGCGTGACATGCTGTATTTCCGTGTTTTGCAGCCCGGTTACCCTGTCTGTCGTGTTCAGGCAAACCAATAGGTTTGATGGAACGTGCATCAGGGTTGATGAAACACACCTGTTGGCAGCAAAACATCCGCAGATCTTGTCGAAAAGAAACACATGGGGCAATTGGGTCTCGGGATGAAAGCCCGCTTCGGTTTTCAGCAGTGCCTATGGTGATTGACACCTGGCTGAGTTCGCCAGCAACGGACTTGTTCCGCATCTAACTTGATCATGGCTCCTGGGAGGCTGTATTTTGGAGAAACTCGATTTTTCAAAGGAAGAGCAGGCTCGCCTCGTGGCGCAGATCCAGTCTCATTTTCACGATGAATTCGATCTGGAACTGGGACGCTTCGAAGCGGAGGGCATCGCTGCGTTCTTTTCAAACGTGCTCGGGCCGCAATTTTACAATCGCGGTCTGCACGATGCCCAGGCCGTTTTGGCCAATCAGATCGACCTGTTCAACGATGCCGTCTATCAGCTCGAGCGGGCTTCAAAGACGTAGTCCGTTCGCTTACCGCTTCGGGCGGATCTGGAAAGTATGCTCGGGGGCGGGGAAGCTGCGTGCCTGAACCTCGGTTGCGTAATTTTCAGCCGCGGCCGAAATGACCTGTGCCAGATTGGCAAAATGCTTGACGAAACGCGGCTTGAAATCATTGAACAGGCCGAGCATGTCGTCGGATACGAGGACCTGTCCGTCGCAAGCCGGAGAGGCGCCAATGCCGATGGTTGCCGCACCGACGGTCGCCGTGATTTCGCGCGCCAGGGGTTCAACGGTCCCTTCGATGACCATGGCAAATGCCCCAGCCTCGTCGATCGCCTTGGCATCCGCGCGGATCTTGTCCTGTTCCTTGTCGCTGTGGCCCTTGGAGCGGTAGCCGCCGGAGGTGTTGACCTGCTGCGGCATCAGGCCGATATGGCCGAAGACCGGCACGCCGCGGGCAACCAGAAATGCGACGGTCTCGGCCATTTCCGCACCACCCTCAAGCTTTACGCCGTCGCAGCCGGTTTCCTTCATGATGCGGGCGGCATTGCGGAAGGCCTGTTCTTTGGACTCCTGATAGGAGCCGAAGGGCAAGTCGACGATGACGCAGGCACGGTTTGCGCCGCGCATGACCGCCTGTCCGTGGGCGATCATCATCTCCATGGTGACGCCGACAGTTGTCTCCAGGCCGTAGAGCACCATGCCGAGGCTGTCACCGACCAGTAGAAGATCGCAATGGTTGTCCAGCAATCGCGCAATCGGCGTCGTATAGGCGGTGAGGGAGACTATTGCCCGCTGGCCCTTCAGCGCAGTGATGTCGGCAGGTGTGAAGCGTTTCTGGCGAGGTGGTGTGCTCATGTCAGGCGGCCTCCATGCCGGCGTTGGCCTGGTGGCCGATGACGCGATTGTCGAGAAGTTTGGTCTGGCCGAAACGTACAAAAAGAAGGACCAGGGCAGGGCCGTCGATCGTTTCGAGCTTTGCGAGCGTTACAGGGTGGCGGATCGCCACGACTTCGGGATTGGCAAGAGGTTCGGTCTTGAGGAAGTCGATCAGCCGCGCCTCAAGGGTCTTCACGTCGCGGACGCCGGCGAGCAGAAGGCGATCGGCTTCGGCAAGCGTCTTCGGCACGATCACGGCCGCCGCGCGTTCCTCTTTCGACAGATAGACATTGCGCGAGGAGCACGCGAGGCCGTCCGGTTCACGGACCGTTTCGACAGGAACGATGCGGACCGGGAGCGCGAGGTCCTGGACCATCTTATGGATGATGGTGACCTGCTGGTAGTCTTTCTCGCCGAAATAGGCCGCATTGGGCTGGACGATATTGAAAAGCTTGGAGACTACCGTGGCGACGCCGGCGAAATGGCCGGGCCGGGCTTCCCCCTCGAGCTCGGAGCCGAGCTTCGGCAGATCAACCACCGTCTGCATCGGTTCGGGATACATGTCGGTGACCGAAGGCGCGAAAATGAAATCGACGCCGGCCTTCTCCAGCATGGCGCTGTCGCGCTGCAGGTCGCGTGGATATTTGTCCAGATCTTCGCTTTTGCCGAATTGCAGCGGGTTGACGAAGATCGATACGACCGTCACGTCATTCTCGGCCTTGGCATGCGCGACAAGGCTCAGGTGGCCCTGATGCAGATAGCCCATGGTCGGCACAAAACCGATCGTATGGCCGGCGCGGCGGCGGGGCGCGAGCTTTTCCCGCAATGCGGCGATCGTGGTGATGATTTCCATGATCGGCGTCCTCCCTGACTTTTCATTGGCTCGGGCTCTAACCCGTGGCGTCAAAAAAGGCAATCGCACGAATCGTTTGCAGTGATCTGCTCAGAGCGTGATTCCGCTGCTCTGGATGATTTCGACACCTGCATACTTCATTGCCTCGATCGCATCCTCAACGCCCTTCGGATCGATGCCGCGGCAGCCGTCGGCAATCAGTCGGACCTTGATGCCGGGCAGCATTTCGATCGCATCGAGGGCCGAGAATTTAACACAGTAGTCAGTGGCAAGGCCCATGATGTCGAGCTCGGTGACCTGTCTGGACTGGAGATAGTCGGCAAGGCCAGTCAGGGCGCCCTTCTCGTTGTCGCGAAAAGCGGAGTAGCTGTCGACTGCGGGATTTTCGCCTTTTCGCTGCACGTAGTTGAATTTTGCCGTCAAAAGTTCCGGATGAAATGCCGCGTCGGGTGTTCCCTGAACGCAGTGGTCCGGCCACATGACTTGTGGCTGGCCCGAAAGCTCGCCCATGTCGAAAGGTGCCTTGCCGGGATGTTGCGAGGCAAAGCTGCCGTGATCGGCAGGATGCCAGTCCTGGGAGGTGACGATCAAATCGTACCGACCGCTTTCCATCAGTGCATTGGCGACAGGAACAACCAAATCACCATCGGCAACAGGCAAATTGCCACCGGGACAGAACCCGTTTTGAATATCAATTAACAATAAGGCTTTGGTCATGGACGCTCCCCAGCGCTTGTGTGCAATGCAGGATGACAAGTCATTCGCCGCAGCACAAGCGTGACTTCTTTTCTTTATGGATTCCGGCACTGCCGCCATCACGGTCATGATTTTCCGGATGACATGGAACAATGGGCAGTTTTGTGCGTTGCGCAATCGTCGTGCGCCTCCGTTCGGAGGCGCTTCACCCATTTTAGTATGAACGGAATTGGAAATGCTGATCACCATTACCGCCATAATCTTTGGCGTGCTGGGGCTGGTGCTTGCCGTGGGTGGCGGGCAGCTTTTGTTGCTTGGGGGCAGCCTCTATTATCTCGTTGCGGGTATCGTCCTGCTTCTCACGGCGGTGTTGCTGTTGCTCCGGCGTGCCGAGGCGCTCTGGCTCTACGGACTGTTCATCGTGGGCAGCCTGGCATGGGCCATCTGGGAGGTTGGATTTGACTGGTGGCAACTCGGAACGCGCGGCGGATTGGTCGTGGTACTCGGCCTTTGGCTGATGGTGCCGGCGCTTCGGCGACAGCTTGGCCCGATCCATCGCCGTGGTCGGGTGGCTGCGAATGGCTGGCCTCTGGCGTTGCCGGTGCTGCTCGCGATTGCTGTCGCCGTCTTCTCGATGACACAGGATCCCTACGACCGCGCCGGCGCCTTGCCAACAGAGCAGGTTGCCGCCGCCCCGAGCCTTGGCGGTGATGTCCCGGATGGTGATTGGCATCAGTATGGCCGGACGCCCTACGGCCAGCGTTATTCACCACTGACGCAGATCAACACCGACAATGTCGACAAGCTGGAAGTCGCGTGGACTTACCAGACGGGCGACGTGAAGTTGCCGGAGGATGTTGGCGAGACGACGTATCAGGTAACGCCGCTCAAGGTCGGCAATACCCTGTATCTGTGCACCCCGCATAACTGGGCGATTGCCATCGATGCCGAGACTGGCAAGGAAAAGTGGAAATTTGATCCGAATGCGGGCCTGAACCCGGACCGGCAGCACCAGACATGCCGCGGCGTGACCTACTACGCGGATCCGGCTGCTGCTGCTGGTGCGGCTTGTTCAGCGCGCGTCTATCTGCCGACTTCCGACGCGCGTCTGATTGCCCTGGATGCGGAGACTGGTGCCATTTGCCAGAATTTCGCTGATGGCGGCACGCTGCGCCTCGAACAAGGAATGCCGTTCAATCCGGCCGGCTACTATTACTCCACGTCGCCTCCGGTCGTCGCTGCCGGCAAGATCATCGTTGGTGGTGCGGTCAACGACAACTATTCGACCCAGTCGCCCTCGGGCGTCATCCGCGCTTTCGACGTCAATACGGGCGCCCTGATCTGGAATTGGGATGCCGGCAACCCAAGCCAGACACAACCGATCGGCCCTGGTCAGACCTATACGGCAAACTCGCCGAACAGTTGGTCTGTCTTTTCTGTCGATGAGCAATTGGGCCTCGTCTATATTCCGCTCGGCAATCAGGTTCCGGACCAGCTCGGCATGGGTCGCTCTGCCAATGTCGAGAAATACTCGTCGTCGATCGTGGCGCTTGATCTCAATACCGGTGCCGATCGCTGGGTGCGTCAGACCGTCCATCACGATCTCTGGGATATGGATGTTCCGGCACAACCGGTATTGCTGGATATCACCAATGCCGAAGGTGTGCCCGTGCCGGCGCTGGTCGGGCCAACCAAGCAGGGCGATATCTATGTTCTGGATCGGCGGACAGGCGATCCCATTATCCCGGTCAAGGAAATTCCGGCACCCGGTGGTGCGATCGAGGATGATTTCACATCGCCCACGCAGCCCGTTTCCGATCTGAGCTTCCGACCGAAGACAATGGTCGAGAGCGATATGTGGGGGCTCAGCCTCATCGATCAGATGATGTGCCGCATCGCCTTTCACAAGCTCAAATACGAAGGCCAATACACGCCGCCTTCGCTGGAGGGCACCCTGGTCTACCCGGGCAATTTCGGTACGTTTAACTGGGGCTCGGTCGCGGTCGATCCCGAGCGCCAGGTGATGTTCGGAATGCCAACCTATTTGGCCTTCACCTCGCGGCTGGTACCGCGATCGGAAATCGCGCCGAAGGGGGAGGGCGAAAAGGGCTCTGAACAGGGGCTGAACCGCAATGAAGGTGCGCCTTACGGTGTCTACATGGGGCCATTCCTGTCGCCGATCGGCATTCCCTGCCAGGCTCCGCCGTGGGGTACTGTCGCGGGCGTTGATCTGCGCACCGGCAAGGTTGCCTATCAACACCGCAACGGTACGGTCTACGACATGACGCCATTGCCTTTGCCGTTGAAAGTCGGGGTGCCAGGGATCGGTGGGCCGATGATCACCAAGGGAGGCGTCGCCTTCCTCGGGGCAGCCGTCGACGATTACCTGCGTGCCTATGATCTGACGAGCGGCGAGCAATTGTGGGAAGCCAGGTTGCCAGCTGGTGGCCAAGCAACGCCAATGAGTTATGCGCTCGATAACGGCAAGCAGTATGTCGTTATGGTTGCGGGCGGTCACGGATCGGTCGGCACCAAGCCGGGTGACTACGTAATCGCCTACAAGCTGCCTGATTGAGTTCGACCTTGTCACGACTATGAAGAGCAACCCTTCGGGCGAAAGCGCTCGAAGGGTTGCATTTTGATACGGATTTCGGTTGATTCGGTCGTGGGCGACCAAAGGAAACCAAACGTTAACCATGTGATTCTACACCCATTCACGTAACGTGAGGATGTATTCGCATGAGTGACCAAGCCATGATCGGCCAGACCAACCCGTCCATCGCCTTCTTTCCGCTTGCGAACCGCACCGATCTTGTGCGCCGTTCGGCTGTCGAACTCGACCGACTGAACGGCTATGCCGCCGTCGAATTCTGGAAGACGACATGCCGTGCCCTCGGCAGCGAACTGCTGTCTCTTGGTTGCCCGGAAGATGAGATGCGTGTTGAAATCATGGATTTCCAGGCAGCAGTCCAGATGGAACTGATGTGGCTGCATCGCGCCGAAGAAGCGCACGGCTGAGGCAAGCGGTCCTGACTCGCGGCGCTCAATGCGCTTTGTGAATTTCAGTCAGAAGAACCTGTTTTTCAACAGCTGGAAACCGCGCGAAAAGAAGCGCGAAACTTCCAGATAAGCACGGTAGGGCAGGACCGTCAGGTAGCGCCAGCGCGGCAGCTTGTATTGCTGCATGTTGCTCTGGATCTGGGTTTCGTGTTCCGAATATTGGCTGGCCGGTTGCGGGTGTATGAAGGCGGCCTTGAGGCCGTCGAGATATTCGAGATCAAAGGCAATGTCATAGGCGAGCCGCATCGGGAGCAATCGGTTGACGATCCAGCGTGCCGCCTCGCGATTGATGACATAGGCGCCGGCCCCTTTTTCCCTCGTCAGCGCAAGCGCCAGAGAGCGACCGTTCTCCAGGTCCTTGAAGGGGTATTTCCGCCCCCGGTTCACGGTTGTCAGGCGAAGGATGTCCCAGTCGGTCGGGTGCATGGCAGCACAGTCGACACTGTTGAGAAAGTCCGGCTCGAAGGATACGTCGTCTTCAAGGATCAGTGCGAGGTCGGTGTGGCTGGCGAGCAGGCGGCGGGCACAATCGACATGGCTCAGATAGCAGCCGACTTCAGCCGGTGTGGTCCGCCGTCCATGCAGAAGCTTGTAGGACAGTTCGCTGAATTCCTTGATCGGAAAGCTGATCGCGCGTCCGTTCACACCGGGCACACGCTCGTATTCGAGGCTGGCAGCCTGGAGTTTTTCCGTCATCGCGGCGAGGCGATCCGTCGCCCCGTCCATGTTGATCAGGTAGACGGACAGCGTCATCTGGCTCTTTGGCAGAAAATGCAAGGCGATCTCCGACAGAACGGGTGAGCGAAATCTTCCACGCCTCCTAGCAGGCTTTTGGCATGGGTCAAGCAATGGGAAGCCTGGCCGGCATCCAAAGCCCTGCTCAGCCTGCCATTTCGACAAAGCCGTCCAGCACGCGCTTTTGTCCTGCCCGGTCGAAATCGATGGTCAGCTTGTTACCTTCAATCGAGGCGATGTTGCCATTGCCGAACTTGATGTGGAAGACGCGGTCGCCCACGGAAAAGCGCGACGGCTCGTTGCTGGTGGATTTTGCCACCAGGTCGCCGTCGATGGTTTTTGCGCGCGGGCCGCTCTCGCCATAGCCGATGCGTTCCACGGCATGGCCGGAGCGACTGCCCCAATTGTCCCGCGTGGCATCGGTCTTGTTGGCCTGCGCGCGCTTCCAGCCGGGTGTCGAATAGGAATTCTGGAAAGGTTCCTGCTTGTCGAAGCGCGACTGGCCATAGGGGTTGCGACCATAGCCGCCGTAGGACGTCTCGGATTCCGCGACCTCGACATGGGCCGGCGGCAATTCGTCGAGGAAGCGCGAAGGCATGGTGGATTGCCAAAGGCCATGGATACGTCGGTTGGACACGAACCAGATATGGCAGCGTCGTTTGGCACGCGTGATGCCGACATAGGCGAGACGGCGTTCCTCCTCGAGGCCCGAGCGGCCGCCTTCATCCAGCGCGCGCTGGTGGGGGAAGAGGCCTTCCTCCCAGCCGGGGAGGAATACGGTTTCGAATTCAAGGCCCTTGGCCGAATGCAGCGTCATGATCGAGACGGCGTCCATCTCGGCATTCTGCTCGGTATCCATGACCAGCGACACGTGTTCGAGGAAGCTGCGCATGCTCTCGAAGGCTTCCATCGAGCGGACGAGTTCTTTCAGGTTTTCGAGGCGCCCCGGCGCCTCTGCGGATTTGTCGTTCTGCCACATGGCCGTGTAGCCGCTCTCGTCCAAGATTTGTTCGGCAAGCTCGGTATGGGGCGTGTTTTCCAGAAGCGTCTGCCAGCGGCGGAAGTCGGTCACGACATCAAACAGCGACTTGCGCGCTTTCGGCTTTAGTTCGTCGGTCTCGATGATGTCGGCGGCTGCCGCCAGCATCGGAATGTCACGGGCGCGCGCATAGTCGTGCAGATTGCGGATGGTCGTGTCGCCGAGACCGCGTTTGGGCGTGTTGACTATGCGTTCAAAAGCCAGATCGTCGGCTGGCTGGCAGACAAGTCGGAAATAGGCCATTGCATCGCGGATTTCGAGGCGTTCGTAAAAGCGCGGGCCGCCGATGACGCGGTAGTTCAGGCCGAGCGTGACGAAACGGTCTTCGAACTCGCGCATCTGGAAGGATGCGCGCACCAGGATAGCCATATTGTTGAGCGGGTGCTGGTTGCGTTGCAGCTGCTCGATTTCCTCGCCGACGGCTCGGGCTTCCTCTTCAGAATCCCAAGCTGCGTGCACGACGACCTTGTCGTCGTTGGGGTCGACGCGGTCAGTGAATAGCGTCTTGCCGAGGCGGCCTTCGTTATGGGCGATCAGATGGCCGGCGGCACCCAGAATGTGTTCCGTCGAGCGGTAGTTGCGCTCCAGCTTGATGACCTTGGCGCCGGGGAAATCCTTGTCGAAACGCAGAATATTGTCGACTTCGGCGCCGCGCCAGCCATAGATCGACTGGTCGTCGTCGCCGACGCAACATACGTTCTGTTGAACACCTGCGGGACGCTGCGCCAGCAGCCTGAGCCACATGTACTGGGCTGTGTTGGTGTCCTGATACTCGTCCACCAGAATGTATTTGAACTTCTGGTGATACTCCCTCAGCACATCCGGATTGGCGCGGAACATGCGGATCGGATGAAGCAGGAGATCGCCGAAATCGCAGGCGTTCAGAGTCTTCAGGCGGGCCTGATACGTGGCATAGAGTTCGCGGCCCTTGCCGTTTGCGAAAGCACGGGCATCTCCTTCGGGGATCTGCGCCGGTTCGAGTGCCTTGTTCTTCCAGCCATCGATCATGGCGGCAAATTGCTTGGCCGGCCAGCGCTTGTCGTCAAGGCCCTCGGCCTGAATGATCTGCTTGATCAGGCGCACCACGTCATCGGTATCAAGAATAGTGAAATCCGACGAGAGCCCAACCAGTTCGGCATGGCGACGCAGGAGTTTGACGCCGATCGAGTGGAAGGTTCCGAGCCAGGGCATGCCTTCAACGGCACCGCCGACAAGGTGGCCGATGCGCTCCTTCATCTCCCGTGCCGCCTTGTTGGTGAAGGTCACGGCGAGAAGCTGAGAGGGGAAGGCGCGGTTGGTCGCAAGAATATGAGCGATGCGGGTGGTGAGCACACGGGTCTTACCGGTTCCCGCGCCCGCCAGCACAAGAAGCGGACCATCGACAGTTTCGACGGCCAGGCGTTGTTCAGGGTTCAAACCGGAGAGATAATCGGGAATGCGTGCCTGGTCGCGCGCCGCCATGGCGCGGGCGGCAATACCCAGCCCGCTGCCGGAAGATGGGGCAGCGGTGCTGGCTTTCGCCGGCGCCGGCTTGCGCGGGGCAGGTTCTTCATCGAAGAAAGGAATGTCGTCGAAACCGTTACTCATGCGGCTCAATGTAGTGATTCGGTATGGAAAGGCCAGACAAGGCGTTCTGGTTTTATTCCAGATTGCTTGCTTGCCGACGGTTTTTGCAACTGGCGCGCAAGCGGGGATTGGCACAGAATGCTGTCAGCCGGTGCAGGTTGTCCTGTCGCCAGCGACTGCCGACGGTTTTGGCGACAAAGCCGTCGCGAACCACGGTCCCCAATTCAGGGCGCCAATCACGGGCGCGTGAATTCGCGTGATATTACAAATCAGTAAGCTTGACGATCGGCCATTGCATTCGGCCCCTTGAAACCAGATAGTTCAGCACGATTTTCATTGCATTAATTTGGAGTTCCGCATGCCGCTTTGGAAGCAACTCGGTCTTAGTCTGTTGCTGCTTTTCGCAGGGCTGTGTCTTTGGGTCTATGTGTCGCCGCAGGCTGGCCAGACCCTGGTTCAGATGGGCGTGCCGCAGAATGTCGTTTCGCTTGTTTCAAATTCGGCAGCAGGTGGTGAAGGGCAGCAGGCCCAAGGCCAGTCATCGGATCAGTCGCGGGGCAAGGGGCAGGCTGCAGGCCAAGGGCAGCGTCAGGGCGGTCGCAACCAGTCGATCCTGATCGTCACTCAACCGGTTACGGTTGGCGTGCTGAACGACCGCCTGAGCGCAATCGGCGACGGCGAAGCCATCCAGGCGGTTACCGTGATGCCACAGGCTTCCGGAACGATCACCGAGATCCTCGTATCCTCCGGCGAACGGGTGACGAAGGGGCAGGTTATCGCCAAGCTCGATGACGATGAGCAGATCATATTGCGTGACCTGGCCAAGGTCGGTCTGCGCAGCGCCAGTGAAAAATCCGAATCCTATCGCAACCTGCAGAGCTTCTCGCGGCTCGAAGTTCTCGACGCCCAGATTGCGCTGGAACAGGCGCAATTGGCCCTGACAACAGCGGAACTCAATCTCAAGCGACGCGACATCGTTGCCCCGATCGACGGGATCATCGGTATCGTCGGGGTCAGCATCGGCGACAATGTCACCACATCGAGCAATGTGGTCACGCTGGACAACCGGTCCGAATTGCTGGTCGATTTCTGGGCGCCAGAGCGGTTTGCGACGGCCGTCAAGGCGGGCATGGCGATCGAGGCGATTTCGGTTTCGAGGCCGGGCGAGGTGTTTTCCGGCAAGATCGATGCCGTCGACAACCGGGTTGACCCGGCGAGCCGCACGATTCGTATTCGCGCCCGGATCGACAATTCCAACGATCTGCTGCGGGCCGGCATGTCGTTCAATGTGACCATGCAGTTTGCCGGAGATCGCTATCCTGCCGTCAATCCTCTCGCAGTCCAGTGGGACGGGCAGGGATCGTTCGTCTGGCAGGTCAAGGATGACAAGTCGATCAAGACGCGGGTGCGCATCATCCAGCGCAATTCGGACCAGATACTTGTCGAGTCCACTCTCAAGGAAGGCGATGTCGTCGCCATCGAGGGCTTGCAGCGCGTGCGCGATGGTGGTGGTGTTCAGGTCGCGGGCAGCGACAAGGGCGCGGCGACCCCGGAGGTGGCAAGCCAATGAATCCTGTCGACAATTCATCGGAAAAATCAGGCCAGTCGTTTACGGCGCTTTTCGTCCGTCGCCCGGTACTGGCTGCGGTGCTGAACACGCTGCTGGTCGTGGCGGGGCTTGCTGCGCTCGCCGGTATCGAAGTGCGCGAATTGCCGGATGTCGACCAACCGGTGATTTCGGTCACAACCGAATATGACGGTGCCTCGGCCCAGACGATGGACCAGGAAGTTACCAAGGTGATCGAGGGCGCCGTTGCACGGGTCAGCGGGCTGAAATCGATATCGTCACGATCGCAGTTCGGCGAAAGCCGCACGACGCTGGAATTCAGCGACAATGTCGATCTGGCGGTTGCCGCGAACGATGTGCGCGACGCACTCGGCCGTGTGGCGAACCTGCTGCCGGATGACGCCGACGAGCCGCGCATCGTCAAGGCGGACTCGGATTCGCAGGCCATCATGCGTCTCGCGGTCACATCGACGAAACTCAGCATGGAAGACCTGACGCTGCTCGTCGACAATGAGATCTCCGACCGGCTTGCCGCAGTCGAAGGCGTTGCCGATGTCCAGGTATATGGCGATCAGGAGAAGGTCTTCCGGGTCGATGTCAATCAGGCGGCATTGGCCAGCCGTGGGCTCAGCGTGGCCGATCTTTCAACGGCGCTGCAGAGCTCGGCCATGGATGTGCCGGCGGGTTCGCTCGAATCCATGACCCAGGACATTGTCGTTCGGGCGACGGCCAATCTCACGACGCCCGAAGATTTCGAGAATGTCCTGATCGGCGACAAGGTGCGGTTGCGCGATGTGGCAACCGTGACGCTTGGTCCGGATGACGGATCGACGTCGCTGCGCTCGAACGGCGTGCAGGGTGTGGGCCTTGGCATTATCCGTCAGGCGCAGTCCAACACATTGAACATCTCCGAGGGTGTGCACGCGGCCGTCGACGCCCTGTCGAAAACGCTGCCGGAAGGCACGAGAATTGCCATTACCAGCGATGACGCGGTGTTCATCGAAGGGGCACTTCATGAAGTGGAGCTGGCGCTTTCGCTTTCCGCCTTCATCGTTGTCGTCGTCCTTTATCTCTTCCTGCGCGACTGGAAAGCCACGCTCATTCCTGCGCTGACGATGCCCGTGGCATTGATCGGAACACTGGTCGCCATCTACATGGTCGGGTTCTCGATCAACATTCTGACCCTGCTCGCGATCGTTCTGGCCACCGGACTGGTGGTCGACGATGCCATCGTGGTTCTGGAAAACATCGTGCGTCGGCGTGCCGAAGGCATGGGGCCGCGCGCGGCGGCTGTTCTGGGAACGCAGGAAGTGTTCTTCGCGGTTCTCGCCACCACCGCAACATTGGCGGCCGTTTTCATTCCGCTCTCCTTCCTGCCCGGGCAGCTCGGTGGCCTGTTCCGCGAGTTCGGCTTCGTGCTGGCCTTTGCCGTTCTTCTGTCATCGGTAACTGCTCTGACCCTATGCCCGATGCTGGCATCACGTATGCTCGGAAAGTCCGAGCACGAGGATCATGGGCTGCTCGGTCGATTCGGTGCGCTGTTTTCAAGGGTCTACAAACGTACGCTGCATTCAAGCCTCAGCAATCCGCTGATCGTCGTGGTTGTCTCGATACTGATCTCGGGGGCGGCATTTGCGACATTCGGCTTGATCCAGAACGAGCTGACGCCGCAGGAAGACCGGTCGATGGTCATGCTTCGGCTCTCCGCGCCGCAGGGCGTGAGCCTTGCCTATACGCGCGATCAGGTCCAGCGCGTCGAGGAAAAGCTGCGGCCTCTGGTCGACAGCCGCGAGATCCGCAATATCTTCTCGATCTCCGGGCAGGGCGCGACGAACAGCGCGTTCATGGTGCTGACGCTGGCACCCTGGAGTGAGCGTGAGCGCACACAGAACCAGATCGTGCAGGATATCAACGCCGCAGCGGCGACCGTGCCGGCATTGCGCGGCAATGTCTTCCAGACCAACAGTTTGCGAATCCGGGGTGCGGGTAGCGGTCTGCAGATGGCGCTTGTCGGCAGCGACCACGAGAAACTGACGGAAGCGGCGATCAAGGTCGTGGACCAGATGCGCAACTCCAGTCTTTTCCAGACGCCGCGGCTGGATAACGAACCGACCCAGGCGCAGATATCGGTGACGGTCAATCGCGAGCGCGCTTCCGATCTCGGCGTCGATATCAATGCGATCGGAACCTCGGTGCAGGCTCTTTTGGAAGGCCGCTCGGTAACGGATGTCTTCGTCGACGGCGATGCCATTCCGGTTCGGCTGATTTCGAGCACGCAGCCGATCAATGATCCGACGGATCTGGAAAACATATTCCTTACCACGTCCGACGGTCGGGTGGTGCCGATGTCGACCATTGCGACCCTGCAGGAAAATGCCGTGTCGCCGCAGCTCAATCGCGAGCAGCAGCTAGCCTCGGTGTCGTTCTCGTCGAGCCTGAACGAGGGCGTATCGCTTGGCGAAGCGGTCGAGGCGATGAAGGCCATTGCCGAACCGCTTCTGCCAGCGGGTGCGCGGCTGGTTCCACTCGCCGAAGCCGCAACGCTTGAGGAAAATGCCTCGGGCATGGCGCTGACCTTCGGATTTGCCTTTGCCATCATCTTCCTTGTGCTCGCGGCGCAGTTCGAAAGCGTCATTTCGGCGCTGATCATCATGGCCACGGTGCCGCTCGGTCTTGCCTGTGCGGTGTTTGCCCTGGTGATCACCGACTCCAGCCTGAATGTCTACAGTCAGATCGGTCTCGTTCTGCTGGTCGGTGTCATGGCGAAGAACGGCATCCTGATCGTCGAATTCGCCAACCAGTTGCGCGATCGGGGTGCCAGCGTTCGCGAGGCGATCGAAAGCGCGTGTTCGATCCGCTTGCGACCGGTGATGATGACGATGATCGCTACGGTACTGGGCGGCTTGCCTCTGGTGCTTGCAAAGGGAGCTGGTGCGGAAGCGCGTATCGCGCTCGGTTGGGTCATCGTCGGCGGCCTTGGCATGGCGACACTGGTGACGCTCTATATCACGCCGGTCGCCTATCTGCTGCTTGCCCGGTTCTCCAAGCCGCATGCCCATGAAGAGGAGCGGTTGAAGTCGGAACTGCAGGATGCGACCGCGGCGGCCAATGATGCCGGGGAGCCGCGGCGGATTGCTGCAGAATAACAACCGCCAGAAATGGCGCGGCGCATTGTCCCGCCGCGCCTTTCACCGGCTGGACAAACGCCGGAGCCTATCCCATAGCAGACGCCACGGAGTGCGGCGCTCGAGCTGCCGCAATGGTCCTGGTTTTTGGGGGTGGCCGCTATGGCGTTGAAGGATGTTATCGATGGCCCGCGCGATGCCGAGGCAATTGCAGCTGTTTGTGCAATGCTGAAGCAGCGCTTTGGCGATGCCTTCCAGGCCGGCCAGTCGTTTCGTGAGCAGCACAGCCACACGACCACCTATCTGCCGTCGCAATTGCCGGATGGCGTCGTGTTTGTCGAAAGCAGCGAGGATGTCAGCGATGTCGTGCGTGCCTGCGCGACCCACAAAGTTCCCGTCGTTGCCTTCGGGGTCGGCTCATCGCTGGAAGGGCAGGTGAATGCACCGTTCGGCGGCATTTCCGTCGACTTCAGCCGGATGAACAAGGTCTTGCGGGTGAATGCCGAGGATCTCGACTGCACGGTCGAGCCGGGCGTAACGCGTGAAGAGTTGAATACCTATCTGCGCGACACCGGCCTGTTCTTCCCCATTGATCCAGGTGCCAATGCCTCGCTTGGCGGCATGGCATCGACACGGGCCTCGGGCACAAATGCCGTGCGATACGGCACGATGAAGGACAATGTCCTGGCCTTGACCGTGGTTACGGCCAATGGCGAGGAAATCCTGACAGCGCAGCGGGCGCGCAAGTCGTCTGCCGGTTACGACCTGACCCGATTGTTCGTCGGTTCGGAAGGGACGCTTGGGCTGATTACGTCGATCACATTGCGCCTTCAGGGCATACCGGCGAAGATCAGCGGTGGTGTCTGTGCCTTTCCGACACTGCAGGATGCCTGCAACGCTGTGATCATGACGATCCAGATGGGCGTGCCGGTGGCGCGTATCGAAATGCTGGACGAGATGCAGATCCGCGCCTGCAATGCCTATTCGAAACTGTCCTACGACGAGCGGCCGACATTGTTCCTGGAGTTCCACGGTACCGATGAAACGGTTGCGTTGCATTCTCAGCAATTTGCCGAGATCGCGGCCGAATTCGGCGGCGGCGAATTCCACTATACGACCAATGCCGAAGAGCGCGCGACCTTGTGGAAGGCGCGTCATAACGCCTATTGGGCAAGCCGCGCGCTGGCGCCGGAACTTGCCGCGCTGTCGACCGACGTTTGTGTGCCGATTTCGATGCTGGCAGACTGCGTCGCGCAAACGCAGGCGGATATTCGTGAAAACAATTTTCTGGCTCCAATCGTCGGCCATGCCGGAGACGGCAATTTCCACGTGCTTCTGCTGTTCAACGACAAGGATCCTAAAGACGTTGCGAAGGCCGAGGCGTTTATCGGGCGGCTCAACAATCGTGCGCTGGCGATGGAGGGGACCTGCACCGGCGAACACGGCATAGGCCAGGGCAAGATCAGTTACCTCGAGCAGGAACTGGCGAGTGCACTGCCGGTGATGCGAACAATCAAGGCAAGCCTGGACCCCGACAACATATTCAATCCGGGCAAGATTTTTAGGCTCTGATTACAAGACCTTGCAGCTTGCTCCCACGGCGAATTGGGTTACCTTGCGGGCTGTGAACAAGGGAGTGGCATTTGGTGCTCGGACGCATCCTGGTAAGTCTCGGAGGCCTGCTCGTCGTTGCGCTTTTTTCGGCGCTTCTGGCTCCGCTCTTCGTGGACTGGACGAATTTCCGGCAGAACTTCGAGGATCGGGCCAGTGTCCTGCTCGGCAAGAAAGTCGTGGTGCATGGCTCTGTCAGCGCCCGCATATTGCCGTTTCCGTCAGTGACGATGGAAGACGTGACGATCGGAACGGATATCGATGGTACGCCGCTCGTCCAAATCGCCCGTTTTTCCCTTGATGCGGAACTGGCCCCGCTGCTGTCTGGCGAGGCGCGCATCTTCGACATGCGGATCGAGGAGCCAAAAGCCCGGATCCGACTTCTGCCTGATGGTACGATGGACTGGCTACGGGGCAGCAAGCCCAATATTCCGGCCCGGACCGTCGTCCTGGAAAGCGTTTCCGTCAGCGGCGGCGAGGTTGAGTTCATCGACCAGCAGTCCGGTCGCAATCGCCTGCTGAGAGATTTCGACGCCAAGATTTCAGCCCGCTCTCTTTCCGGTCCATGGACGGTTGAGGGACGGGCGTCGCTGGATGGTGAGGCGGCGCTGTTTTCCCTGGCGACATCGCCACCGCAGGACGCCGCGTTGCCCTTGCGCCTGAAACTTGATCCCGAAACGCGACCGTTCGATCTGGTTCTGGAAGGTGCCCTGGCCTTCGAGGCAGGGCGGCCAGTCTACAAGGGCCGGTTTGAATCCAACTGGAAGGTGGCCGAGAACGCATCGCAACCGGGGCAGGCGAAGCCGCTGCCGGGGCCGCGCGTCAAGGGCGATTTCGAACTGACGAATGAACGGGTTGCGGTTCCCGGTTATCGACTCGAGCTTGGCGATCCTGCCGATCCCTATGTGGTGAATGGAGAAGCAAAGCTGGACACCGGAAGGCAGCCGGAATTCCTCCTGACCGCAGATGGCCAGCAAGTCGACGTGAACCGTCTGGCGGGCGACGGGACCAAGGGCAAGACTTCGCGCAGCGTGGCTACATCCGTTCGCCAGAGACTGGCGCTTCTTCTGGCGACGGCCGCAGAGATTCCGATCCCCAGCGTGCCGGGGCGGGCGAGCCTGAAATTGCCGGCAATCGTCGCAGGTGACACTGTCTTCAGGGACATCCAGCTCGATGTCCGACCGGCCGGTACCGGCTGGACGGTCGATCGCGCGGTTGCCGTCCTGCCCGGACGAACACAGGTGGAAGCCAAGGGCTGGCTGAGGCTTGCCAGTGCGCCGTCTTTCGATGGCGAACTGCTTGTCGCTTCAACGCAGCCATCGGGGCTTGCGACATGGATTTCCGGGAAGGTCGATCCGGCGATCCGGCAGCTCAAGTCTGCCGGATTTTCCGCGTCGGTCAACCTGACAAGCGATCTGCAGCGGTTCGAAAAACTGGAACTGGCGATTGGCGCCGAGCCGCTCAAGGGCCGGGTCGAACGCGAGTCCGTTGCCGGCTCGGCTGCCAGCCTCTCGGTCGATCTGACCGGCGATGCGCTGGATCTGGATGCCGCACGCGCGATAGCGGTCCTGTTGGTCGGCGAGGATGCCGAGCAGCATCTGCTGGCGGAGCGAATTGCCGCCCGATTGAAAGTGGGAACGCTGTCGGCCTATGGGGTGGAGGGGCACGATGTCGATACGGTGTTTTCCTTCGATAACGGAAAAATCGCGGTTGAAAGGCTGAGTGTCGGTGATGTTTCCGGTGCCGCGATCGAGGCCAATGGCGCGATCGGGGGCACTTTGCTCAAGCCGAGCGGGCAGGGACACATCGCAATCAGCGCGCAAGACCCCGGTCCATTCCTCGACCTGCTGCGCCAACGCCTTCCGGGCAACCCGTTGTTGCCGAGGCTTTCAGCCAGCGCTGCCTGGTATGCCGACAGCAAGCTGGCGGTCGATGTCTCCCTTGGCAACCAGGATGGCGGAGGCCTTGAAGCCAAACTTTCAGGGACTTCCAACGGCAGCCGGATCGAGGCACGCTACAATACGAGTGACCTGATCAATACGACCGTAAATGCAAAGGCGGACATCTCGGCCACGTTGGAAAACGACGAAGCCCAGATCCTGCTGGGGCAAGCCGGGCTCGATCCATTGCCGCTGGAGATCGGCGAGGGCGGTCTACTTGGCGTGACGATGAAGTCTGGCCCGTCCACGGCATCCGAAGCGGTCGTCACCTATACGTCGAACAGCACAAACCTCCAGGCACACGGCACGCTCGCGGCTGCGAACTCGGCCGATATGCTGCTGGACGGAGACTGGGCGGTTGATTTCAACAGCGAAGACCTCGGACCCTATCTCTTGACGCTGGGTTCCATCCTGCCGGAAACTGGCACCGGGCTTCCGGTCACGCTGGATGCGGAAATCGGCCTGGCGAAACGCCAGATCGCAGTGAAAAAGCTTGCCACCGAGGTCGACGGCAATGCCGTCAACGCCACGGGGACGATCGACTGGCAAGGTGACCACCCCATGGCGAGTGGTTCGGTCTCGATGGATCGGGCAGACCTCGAATGGCTCGCGCAAACGGTCCTGGGGCCGGTTCGTGACCCGGCGAGCGGTGCATTGCTGGAGACTGCGCTGCCGAAGATTGCTGCACAGGCGGAGTTTGATGTCGAACTGACTGCCAAGCGGTTCGCGCCGGGATTTGCCGGCGCGATCACGGAATTTGCCGGAAAACTGAGCCGGAAAGCCGGTGAGATTGTTCTTGATGACGTTACCGGACAATGGCTCGGTGGGCGGGCATCCGGCCGGCTGTCGCTGGCAAACAGCGAAGGCGCCGGCTTCCTGCAGGCGCGGCTCGATCTGAGCGGCCTTGATCTTGCCGAGACCCTGGCCACGCTGCGGACCGAACGCGGGATCGAAGGTGCCGGCGTCGCCGAGGGGAAGTTCGACGCAACATTCGTGGCCGAGGGCAGCGGCAATTCGGTTGCTGAACTGTTTCGCCAGAGCAGCGGATCCGGCGAAATCAAGCTGGCGAAGCTGACCGTGCCAGGTTTCAAGCTTGGCATCATGGCCGGCCTGCTCAGCGAAGCCGATGTCATCGGAACGGCGATCAACGAGGAGAAGGTCCGCGAGATTGCCGACGGACTGATAAAATCGGGCTCGATGCAGGTGACTGATCTGTCACTGCCGTTTGCGGTGACGGATGGCGTGGTGCGCGTGCAAAATGCCACAGTGCAGACGCCCGAGGCGCAGCTCGGCGGTGATCTGCGGCTTTCGCTTGCCGACAGCGAGATCGAGGCGGGCGTTCAGGTGTCTCTTGATGCCGGAGAGGCGGCGCTGCCCGGCACGGACGCCGGTTACCGGATGATCTTGAGTGGCGACGCCCTGTCGCCGACGCGATCGCTTGATGTCACGGGGCTGACCAATTTCCTTTCCTTGCGCGCGTTTGAAATCGAGCGCCGACGGGTCGAAACCCTTCAGTCCAACGTGCTGGAGAAGCAGCGCTTGAGGCGCGAGGCGGCCTTGGCCCGTTTTCGTCAGAACGAGCGTGACAAGGCAGAAGTGGAGCGGATGCGGCTCGAGCAGGAAGCGCGCCTGAAAGCCGAGACCGAGGAGGCGGAGCGGCTGGCGCAGGAGCAGCGCCGTCTGTCCTTGCCTGCAGATCCATTGGCCGCGCGCCCGGTTGAACCGGGGCAGGTGCCGCTCACGACGGAAACAGTGCCACCCAAGCCCTCGCTGCCGGTGGCGCCGGGGGAAAAGGTTACGCGCCAGCCATTGCCGCCGGTACCACTGACATTCGAGACCTTGCCGGGATTGAATTGAGCCGACCCGCCGAGGAGCAGGATTAGATGATCGAGGTGGCGATCTATCCGAAAGCATGCCGCGATTTTTCAGACGCGCTCTGTTCGCTTTAACCCTCTATTTTGCGCATGTCGGATCTCGATTTCAACCATTCGAGAACGCGAAGCCGCAGGGCGGAGGACAGGTTTGCCCCGTAGGGACGGCTTTCGTCGATTTCCGCGATCAAAGCCGCTAGCGGCAGAGACTTCTCGGCGGCCATGGATCTGAGTTCGTCCAGAAATGCGTCCTCTATCGAGAAGCTTGTGCGATGACCATGGAGCGTGATCGATTGCTTACGGATCATCGCTGCCTCGTGATGCGTCGCAAGGGCTTCGCATCTTGATTCCGCAAAGCGGCGCAAGTCGCTGATTGCGATTCGCTTTCGCGGGTTTCATTCGCGTTCTGTGTCTTCCAGCCGGCCTTGTTCGTGCGCCTTGTTCGCCTTTTCGTTCAGGCTGCGGGTCAGGCTCTTTTCGGCTTTGGTACGGCCAAATGAAATGCGATTCTGTTCCGCCGTCGCTTCCTTCTCGGTGCGCGCCTTGGCTTTGCGGAACTGGCGAAGATTGACGATGTCAGCGGCCACGATCGAACATCCCCTGGAATCAGTCGGCCGGGACATGTCCCGGCCGATCTTGATGAACCTGATTTACTGCTTCTTGCGGAAGGCATCGAGCGAGACGACCGAGCCCTCCTTCTTCTCTTCGCCTTCTTTATGTTCGCCACCCTCGTCGCTGCGGGCTGCGACATCGACCGGGTAGGCGGTGATCTCGGCGCTTTCGGACTCTTCGTCCTCTTCGGCCAAGGGAACATCGAATTCGAGTTCGAAATTCACCGACGGGTCATAGAAGCCGCGAATGGCATTGAACGGAATCACCAGCTTTTCCGGTGTGTCGGAGAAGGAAAGGCCGATTTCGAACAGGCTGTCCGTCACCTTTAGTTCCCAGAACTGATGCTGGATGACGATCGTCATCTGTTCGGCATATTTGGTCTTCAGGTGCTGCGAAATGCGAACGCCCGGCGCGCCGGTCAGGAAGGTGATGAAGAAATGATGGTCACCCGGAAGGCGTCCTGCCGCGGCGACCTCCGTCAATACCTTGCGGATAACACTGCGCAATGCGTCCTGGGCCAGAATGTCGTAGCGAATGTGGTCTTGCCCCATGAGATCCTGTCTTTCCTAATCATGCCGGTTTCATTCGGCTGTATGCCACGGCGAGGGATTGCAGAAAAGCCCTGACGCACGAGTCTGATGCGGCGAGAATACATCATTTTAGAAAGATGGGGTAGCGGGAGAAGGTAAGGTGAAGGCTTCTGTTGCCAGGTGCCTTCGGACCCCGCCTCAAGGGGCTAACCTAGAGGACTTGGTTCGGATTTCCCGCACCGCCATTAGGCAGCGAGAGCATAACCCTTAGCGTTGTTGTCGTTTGCAACTACACTTGTGACCCGATAACGGCGGTATCATGCCGAGCAAAAGTTCGATCTTTACGCCCTTGTCGATCCTATTTCGCCCCCATCAAAAGCCGGTCTTCTCGGTTTCCCAAGTCGTCCGACCGGTTTTTGGTGGAGGCGCCGGGTACCGCCCCCGGGTCCAATAGGTTTATTACACCGACCGTTTATTGCCATAGATGGCCCGAAAGCCAACGAAACTGATATAGGTGTTTCGGTCGCCAATGAAAAGGGGTGTTGGCGAGGCGCGGCCAAAAGACTTTGACGGCGGCGCAGCGCGCAAGCTGTTGATGGCTTCGTCCTTCGCGCCGTCTGTGGCTTGGTTTGGCCGACGGCTGACATTAGAATGCAATCAAACAGAATCGGCGGTCCGACCCATGAAGCAGTATCACGACCTTCTTCGCCATGTGCTAGCTACGGGCACCGATCGCGGTGACCGTACGGGAACCGGCACGCGTTCGATTTTCGGCTATCAGATGCGCTACGACCTGTCAGAGGGTTTCCCGGTCACCACGACGAAGAAGCTGCATCTCCGGTCGATCATACATGAGCTGCTGTGGTTTCTCAAAGGCGACACCAATATCGCCTATCTGCGCGAGAACGGCGTGACCATCTGGGACGAGTGGGCCGATGAAGACGGCAATCTCGGTCCGGTCTATGGTGCGCAGTGGCGGTCCTGGCCGGATGGCAAAGGGGGGCATATCGACCAGATCGAGAAACTGGTCGAGAGCATCAAGACCAATCCGAATTCCCGTCGTCATATCGTGTCGGCCTGGAATCCGGCCGAGGTGGACGAGATGGCCTTGCCACCGTGCCATTGCCTGTTCCAGTTCTATGTGGCCGACGGCAAGCTGTCGTGCCAGCTCTACCAGCGCTCGGCCGATATTTTTCTCGGCGTGCCCTTCAATATTGCATCCTATGCCCTGCTGACAATGATGGTGGCTCAGGTGACCGGCCTGAAGCTCGGCGACTTCATTCACACGCTGGGCGATGCGCATCTCTATGCGAACCATTTCGAGCAGGCGGAATTGCAATTGTCGCGCACACCGAAGGCGCTGCCGGAGATGCAGATCAATCCCGACGTGAAAGATCTGTTTTCGTTCAGGTTTGAAGACTTTACGCTGGTCGGCTACGAAGCTGATTCAAGCATTAAGGCGCCGATTGCCGTCTAGGCGCCGCGCACAAGCCGAGCAAGGGGTTTGGCTATGGCCAGCATTGATATCGTCATCATCGTGGCCGTGTCCCGCAATGGCGTGATTGGTCGCGATGGCGACATGCCGTGGAAGCTCTCGACCGATCTCAAGCGGTTCAAGGCTCTCAGCATGGGCAAGCCGTTGATCATGGGGCGCAAGACGTTTGAGTCCGTCGGCTCAAAGCCCTTGCCCGGGCGCCCACACGTGATCGTCAGCCGCAACAGCCGTATCGAGATGGAGGGCGTCGAGACGGTTCCCAGCCTCGATGCCGCTCTTGCAAGAGGGCGGGCACTCGCGGCGGCTGCAGGCGTGAATGAGGTTTGTGTCGTCGGCGGCGGCGAGATCTATCGTCAGGCGCTGCCCTATGCCGACATGCTTTATGTCACCCATGTCGAGACGGAGATCGACGGCGATACGCATTTTCCCGAAATCGACCCGGCCGAGTTCGAACGTGTCGATGAAACCGTCGTTCCGGCCGGCGAAAAGGACAATTACGCGACCCGCTACGCGATATACCGTCGCAGGCGGGCCTGATAACGTAATATTTCCCCTGTCTTTGAAAGAAGTTGACCGGTTTGCGTTGAAAGCCAGCAGGCTGATACCTATAACCATGGCAGTCATTTGCGCGCTTGCCTTCCGGGGTGTCCGCGAGGGGCTTGGGAGCGATTTTACAACAAAAGAGGTATGAATGCCCTGGAGCAATCAGAACGGCGGCGGCGGCGGTCCATGGGGCGGCGGCGGCGGCGGAAATAATCAGGGCCCCTGGGGGCAGGGGCCGAACCGGCCACGTGGTGGCGGTGGCGGCAACAACACGCCCCCCGATCTGGAGGATTTGATCCGTCGTGGACAGGATCGTCTGAAAAACGTGGTCCCGGGTGGGTTCAACGGCGGCGTGGTGGCTATCCTTGCCCTCGTCCTCGTAGCCTTCTGGCTGATCCAGGCTGTCTATACCGTCCAGCCGGACGAACGCGGCGTCGAGCTGCGCTTCGGCAAGCCGACGGAAGACATCTCCATGCCCGGCCTGCACTTCCATTTCTGGCCGTTTGAAACGGTGGAAATCGTCAAGGTCACCGAACAGCAGCAGAATATCGGCGGTCGCGCGAATTCGAGCAATTCGAGCGCTGGCCTGATGCTGACGGGCGACCAGAACATCGTCAACGTTCAGTTCTCGGTTTTGTTCACGGTTTCGGACCCGAAGGCCTATCTCTTCAATCTCGAAAACCCGGCGCAGACATTGCAGCAGGTGGCAGAGAGCGCGATGCGTGAAGTTGTTGGCCGTCGCCCTGCGCAGGACATTTTCCGCGATGCGCGTCAGGACATCGCGGCTGGCGTGAAGGCGATCATCCAGGGCACCATGGATGCCTATGGAGCCGGTATCTCCATCAATGCCGTGGCGATCGAAGATGCGGCTCCGCCGCGCGAGGTTGCTGACGCATTTGACGAGGTGCAACGCGCCGAGCAGGATGAAGATCGTTTCGTCGAAGAAGCCAACAAGTATTCCAATACCCAGCTCGGCCAGGCGCGAGGCCAGGCTGCGCAGATCCGCGAAGAGGCGGCAGCCTACAAGGACCGTGTCGTCAAGGAAGCGGACGGTGAGGCCAAGCGCTTCGTCTCGATCTATGACGAGTACAGCAAGGCGCCTGACGTTACCCGCCAGCGCATCTATCTGGAAACCATGGAGCAGGTTCTGAAGAATTCCAACAAGGTCATCATCGACGAGAAGCAGGGTGTGGTTCCCTACCTGCCGCTGAACGAAATCACGCGGCCGGCGCAGACCCAGGGAGGCAACTAAGATGTCCAATCGTTTGGCTGCAATCCTGATCGGTCTGGCCGTATTGCTGGTGCTGATCTATTCGTCCGTCTTCGTCGTCAACGAACGCCAGCAGGCGGTGGTTGTCCGCTTCGGTCAGATCCAGAACGTCTACAGCGAGCCTGGCTTGTACTTCAAGCTGCCGTTCGCCTTTGCCGATGCCGACAGGGTCCAGTATGTCGAAGACCAGGCGCTGCGTTTCGACCTCGACAATATCCGTGTCCAGGTTTCGGGCGGCAAGTTCTACGAAGTCGATGCCTTCGTGGTCTACAACATCACCGATCCTCGTCGTTTCCGTGAAACCGTGTCCGGTGACCGGGAATCTGCCGAAGCGCGCCTTCGGACGCGTCTCGATGCATCGCTGCGCCGTGTCTATGGTCAGCGCAGCTTCGAGGCGGCCCTGTCGGATGAGCGCTCTTCGATGATGCAGGAAATCCGCAGCGACCTGAAGGCGGACGCGGAAACGCTCGGCATCACGATTTCCGATGTCCGCATCCGTCGCACGGACCTGACGCAGGAAGTGTCGCAGCAGACCTTCGACCGCATGAAGGCCGAGCGTCTTGCCGAGGCCGAACTGATCCGCGCCCGCGGTAATGAAGAAGGCCAGCGCCGCCGCGCGATCGCCGACCGTCAGGTTGTCGAATTGCAGGCGGAAGCGCAGCGCGATTCGGAAATCCTTCGCGGTGAGGGCGATGCCGAGCGCAACCGGTTGTTCGCTGAGGCCTTCTCGCGTGACCCGGCCTTCTTCGAGTTCTATCGGTCGATGCGAGCCTACACGGCGTCGCTGAGCGACAAGAGCACGACCATGGTTCTGTCGCCGGATTCCGATTTCTTCCGCTTCTTCAACAGCGGCGTGGGAACCGGCCAGACACCAGGTACGCCAGCGGTTCCGGCTCCTGCCGGAAACTAAACTGCCATGGCAGACCTTTTGACAGGTATTGCCTTGTTTCTGATAATCGAGGGGCTGGTCTACGCACTGGCCCCTCGTTTTATTGTGCGCATGGCACAGTTGCTGCCAGGCATTCCCGAGGAACATCTGCGTCTCTCGGGACTTGTCGCAATCATTTTCGGCGTCGGCATCGTGTGGTTTTTGCGCGGTTGACAAGATCTGGTCGCAAGTCTGCGCTAGGGGATTTCCGGCAAATGTGATTTCCCCTTCTGCCAATCCGCCTTATGTTCCGATAGCAGGACTGAAACCGACAATGAGGAAGCCCATGACCACGAACGCCCGCACTTTGCGAACGATCCTGCCGGCCTTCCTGATTGGCAGCGCTGTAGCACTTGGAACCGTCTGTGCGCCGCAGCAGAGTTTCGCGCAGGGACCGGAATCGGTCGCCGATCTCGCCAGCGGGCTGCTCGGCGCTGTGGTCAATATCTCGACTTCGCAAAGCGTCAAGGAAGAGGGCAACGGACCATTGCCGCAGGTGCCGGAAGGCTCGCCCTTCCAGGAGCTATTCGAGGATTTCTACAAGAACCGTGAAGGCGGCGACAGCAACAGCAAGGTCAATTCGCTGGGGTCGGGCTTCGTCATCGATCCGACCGGTTTTATCGTCACCAACAACCATGTCATCGAGAATGCCGATGATATCGAGGTCATCTTTTCCGACGGCTCCAAGCTCAAGGCCAAGCTGATCGGCACCGACACCAAGACAGACCTGTCGCTGCTCAAGGTGGAACCACCGCAGCCGCTGACCTCCGTCAAGTTCGGCGATTCCCGCAAGATGCGGATCGGTGACTGGGTCATGGCGATCGGCAATCCGTTCGGTCTCGGCGGATCGGTCACTGTCGGCATCATTTCGGCGAGCGGCCGCAATATCAATGCCGGGCCATACGACAATTTCATCCAGACCGATGCTGCAATCAACAAGGGCAACTCCGGTGGTCCGCTGTTCAACATGGACGGCGAGGTGATCGGCATCAATACGGCGATCATTTCGCCCAGTGGCGGCTCGATCGGGATCGGGTTTGCCGTGCCGACGGAGCTTGCCGCCAATATCGTCAGCCAGTTGAAGGAGTTCGGCGAAACCCGTCGCGGTTGGCTCGGCGTGCGCATCCAGCCGGTTTCCGACGAGGTGGCCGAAAGTCTGAAGATCGGTCGGGCACGCGGCGCGATGATCAGCGGCATCGTCGAGGGCGGCCCGGTTGAAAAAGGGCCGATCGCAGTCGGTGACATCATCGTCAAATTCGATGGCAAGGTGATCAGCGAGACCAGGGATTTGACCCGGATCGTGGCAGAAAGCGCGATCGGCACGCCGCTCGATGTCGTCATCCTCAGGGACGGCAAGGAGCAGAGTGTCAAGGTCACGCTCGGGCGGCTGGAAGATGACGAAGTTGCCAGCAACGAAACCGAAGACGGACAACAGAGCGTCGCGCCGGAGGACGAGGATCAGGCGATGCCAGAGGACGAGACGCCCGATGGCGAAAACCAGTCCCCCGACAGCCAGACGCCGGATGACGGGCAATCCGCAGAGCAGGACCAGACGGCGCCTGCCGAGCAGAAATCGGCGGCACCTGTGACCGAAGGCCTGATCGGAGTGGAGATCGCAGTGCTGGATGACGCAGCCCGCAAGTCCTATGGAATTGCCGAGAGCGTCGAGGGTGTGGTGATCACACGAATCCTGCCCGGTTCCAAGGCCGAGGAAAAGGGCCTCAAGGCCGGCGACGTCATTGTCGAGGTGGCGCAGGAGTTCATGAAGACCCCGCAGCAGGTGGCCGAGAAATTGACCAGCATCAAGGGTGAGGGACGGCGCAGCGGGTATCTGATGATTGCTGACAAGGAAGGCAATCTGCGGCTCGTTGCAGTCCCGCTCGAATAGCCGATCAGGCGGAGAGACGCAGCGGCGCGCTGCTTTCAGCGGCGAGATAGGCTTCGAACTGCTCGATCGGCATCGGTCGACTGACAAGATAGCCCTGTATTTCGCCGCAGCCGAACTGCTTCAAGAGGTCGAGCTGACCTGTCGCCTCGATCCCTTCGGCGGCAATAGACATACGCAGTTCCTTTGCCAGATTGATGATCGAGCTGACGATAGCGCGGCTGTCGGCGTTGGTTTCGAGGTCGGAGATGAAGGACTGGTCGATCTTCAATTTGTCGAAGTGATAGTGGCGTAGGTAGCTCAGCGACGAAAAGCCGGTGCCGAAATCATCCAGCGCGATACGCAGGCCAAGCCTGCTCAACGCCTGAAGTGTCTCCCCAACGCCGGGCGTGGAGTTCATGAGCAGGCTCTCGGTGAGTTCGAGTTCGAGCCGCGCTGCCGTCATGGAATTCTGCTGCAGCGCGTTTTCAATCATCGGCAGCAATCCAGGGCTGATAAACTGGCGCGGTGACAGGTTGACCGCGACGCGAATATGCGCCGGCCAATCGGCCGCAAGCTTGCAGGCCTGGTTGACCACCCAGGCACCGATGCCTGTGATAAGGCCTGTCTCTTCGGCGATCGGCACGAATTCCGCGGGACTGATTGACCCCAATGTTGGATGATTCCACCGCAACAGAGCCTCGGCGCAGACCACCTTTCCGCTCTCCGCGCTGATCAAGGGCTGGAAGTTCAGGGAGAGGGTGTCGTTGGTCAGCGCCATGCGAAGTTCGTGTTCGATCTGATTGCGGCGGCG
Organism: Rhizobium sp. SL42; assembly: GCF_021729845.1. Classification (NCBI taxonomy): domain Bacteria; kingdom Pseudomonadati; phylum Pseudomonadota; class Alphaproteobacteria; order Hyphomicrobiales; family Rhizobiaceae; genus Rhizobium; species Rhizobium sp. SL42. The sequence continues at coordinate 3,074,193 of NZ_CP063397.1, read as the reverse complement.
TGCCGAAGCATCGAGGGACGTGTCGAAGAAGTGGAAGCGATTGCGGCCATCGACTTTTGCCCGGTAGAGCGCAAGGTCAGCATTGCGCAGCAATTGGTCGGCCTCGGTGCCATCGATCGGCGCGCAGGCAATACCAATGCTGACTCCGACCTGGACCGTGCCGGATTTCAGGGAGAAGGGTCGCTGCAGTCTTTCAATGATGCGTGTAGCGAGGATGCCGGAGCATTGGGGGCCTTCCGCTGACATGTGCAGAATGGCGAACTCGTCTCCGCCCAGACGTGCCAGAGTGTCGGTCTCGTCGCAGAGCGTATTCAGTACCCGAGCGACCTCCCGGAGCAATTCGTCACCGACGCCATGGCCGTGCGTGTCGTTGACCTGCTTGAAGCGGTCGAGGTCCAGCAGCAAGACCGAGAAAGGATCTGCGAAGCGCTCGTGACGTGCAATGGCGCGTGTGAGATCTTCGTTCAGCAAGGTGCGATTGCCGACATCAGTCAGCGGATCATGGCGTGCCATGTGTTCGATCCGCAGCCGGGCTTCACGACTGGCGGTTACATCGCGGCCGACGCCACGGTAGCCTGTGAATGTGCCGGAAGCGTCAATGATGGCCTTGGCTGTCAGCGACCATATCGCCAGTTCTCCGGCCTGTTCCACACAGATGTCGGCGTCACGAAACGATTGCTTCTGGCACATGCGACGGTGATAGTCTTCCCGTGTCTCTGTCCCGTCGATCGGCTTGCTGCCGATCCGGGCGAAGGGCAGCGCATCGATGATCGGCTTGCCGAGAATGAATGTGTCGGGCACCTGCAACTGTTCGCAAAAGCGCGGCGAGGCGTGATCGATCCGCATGTCCGCATCTGTGCCCCAAAGCCAGTCTGCGGCGTTTTCCTCAAAATCGTTGAGAAGAAGATTGATCACATCGCGCTGTTCCAGGGCTGCCAACTTTGCCTGCACGCGCTCGGTGATGCTTTTGCAAAGTGCCAGAGACGCGCGGACAATGATGGCGACATAGATCAGGAAAAGTGCGAAGAGATAGAGGCCGATCACATCCGGTGTCAGCAGCAAGGATATCGCGACACCCATTCCCATTATGCCGCAGAACGCTATGGCCGCAGCGGGCACGGTGGCGAGGGCAAATCCGGCACCGGCTGTCATGCCGACCGTCAGTGCAATAAGGACCTGTTTCTGGCTGCCGGTAGCGTCGGCGAAGCCGATAATGTCGATCGTCGCCCAGAGGAAGCTCAGCAATGCGCCGTAAATCACCGCATTGCGCGTGCCGCGAATGCTGGCATATTTGCGGACCGCCTTGCCGCGCCCGCGCCACCAACCGAAGCTGGTGTGAAGGGCGATCGCTATCAGCAGTCCACATACGATGTTGACCAGCAAGGCGGACGGATGGTTGGCGAAGACGATGATGGTCAAAACGGCGTTGCCGAAGTTGGCTGCCATCATCCAGGGCGTGTTGTTCCAGACCGTGGCCAGCCGGACGGCCCGAATTCTATTGATTTCTTCCTCGCTGCTGCCCGTTTCCCCAAGGCGGAGGAAAGTGTCGGCCAGCGTCAAGATTTTTGCAAATAGTCGGGATCGCGATCGGTTGTGCATGCAACTTGATATATGCGAAACAACTTAATCTTGAATAAATCGCAAATGTCAGATTGTCATCTTTGATGATTTTGTGCCGCCGTGCCTATTCAGGGGCTGTCTGTGGTGTTTTGCGATACAGCACATGCCGTTTCAGCCCCGGATGCGTGTCCGGTATGCGCGGATGATCGAATGCGCCATTTTCGACAGCCGACATGCCGATTCGCTGCATGACGGCAATGGAGCGGGTATTTGCTTCGACCGCGAAGGAAAAGATTTCGTGCAAGCCCTTGTTGTCGAATCCAAAATGGCAAAGCGCTCTTGCCGCTTCGGTTACGTAGCCATTGCCCCAGAAACGGGTGGCGAGCCGCCAGCCGATCTCGATTGCATCGTCAGGCAGGATATCGGGCAGACCCGCAGGAGACAGGCCGCAAAACCCCATGGCCTCGTCCGTTACCTTGTCAGCCACGGCGTAGAAGCCAAGACCGGTATCGGCAATCATCGACGTGACTTTGTCCATCAGCGCGTCGGCGTCTTCGCGGCTACGCCGGAACGGAAAAAACTCCATCACCTTTGGATCGCGGTTGATCTCTCGGAACAGATCGCGATCGGTTTCGCGCCAGTTGCGCAGATAAAGCCTTGTGGTTTCAAGGACGATCATGGCTCTCCCTGCCGGATCAGACCGTAACGAAGTCCGTCTTTCTGTAACCCTGTAAATAGAGCAGGGCGGTCAGGTCCGCGTGGTCGATGCGGATTTTCGCCTGGGCTGCGACCGTCGGCTTGGCATGCAGGGCGACGCCGGAACCGGCGATGCCAAGCATGCCTAGATCATTGGCACCATCGCCGACGGCAAGCGTGTCTTCCGGTCGGAGGCCGAGCCTGTTAGCGATTTCGAGCAGCGAATCAACCTTGGCCTGTTTGCCGAGGATAGGCTCAGCGACCTCGCCGGTCAGCAGTCCGCCGCTTTCCAGCAGGATATTGGCGCGGTTTTCGTCAAATCCCAGCGTTGCGGCGATCTTCGAGGTGAAGACGGTGAAGCCACCGGAAACCAGCGCGGTGTAGTAGCCTTTCGCTTTCATCGTAGCGATCAGTTCCGGCCCGCCAGGTGTCAGCGTGATACGCTTGGCGATCACCTCGTCGACCACCGAAATTGGCAGACCCTTGAGCAGGGCAACGCGCTCGCGAAGGGCCGGCTCGAAAGCAATCTCGCCGTTCATCGCACGGGCGGTGATATCCGAGACCTTGTCTTTCAGGCCGACTTCGGCTGCCAGCTCGTCGATGCATTCCTGACTGATCATGGTCGAATCCATGTCGGCAATCAGGAACTGCTTGCGGCGGGTGTCCGCGTCCTGGACGATAACATCGATAGGCAGGTCCGCGATGGCGTCGCGCAGCCGGTTTTCGGCAATTGCCGCTTCGGTACCGTCTTTCAGAGCGATGTCGCAGGCAATGCCGTCGGCAAGCCAGTAAAGACCAGAGGCCGAAACAGAGGCGGCGGCCCGTTCTCCCAGTGCCTGGATGAGAACGGGATTTGACGGATTGGCAACAAGCGTGGCAACCAAGGCCATGATGGAAGATCCTAGACAAGACATCGACGCGATCCTGATAACCGGGCCGACCGCCAGCGGCAAGTCCGCTCTGGCGGTTGAACTGGCGCGTCGCCATGACGGTGTCGTGATCAATGCCGACAGCATGCAGGTTTACGATACTTTGCGCGTGGTGACGGCGCGACCGAGCGAGGCCGAGATGGAGGGTATTTCGCATCTGCTGTACGGCCATGTCCCCGCTTCGGCCCGCTACTCGACCGGAGACTGGCTACGCGAGGTTGGGCGTCTTCTCGAGGACCTGAAGTCCAAGGGGCGGATGCCGGTGATCATCGGCGGCACGGGGCTGTATTTCAAATCTCTCACCGGTGGACTGTCGGATATGCCGACTATCCCGGCGGCTATCCGGGATGTCTTTCGTCAGCGTGCCGTCGGCGAGGGGGCGGAGGTTCTGCATGCGGAGCTTTTCGCACGCGATCCGGTGGTGGCGGAGAAACTCCGACCGCAGGATGGGCAGAGGATCGTCAGGGCGCTCGAAGTTATTGAGGCGACCGGGCGGTCGATCTCGAGTTTTCAGGGCAAGGCGGGTCCGATGATTGTCGATCCGGCGCGAACCGAGAAGTTCGTGGTTTTGCCAGACCGGGCCGTGTTGCACGAGCGGATCAATCGTCGGTTTTCGATGATGATGGAGGAGGGCGCTATCGAGGAGGTGGAGGCCTTGCTCGCTCAGGGCCTGTCACCGGAGATGCCGGTGATGAAGGCGATCGGCGTCAGTCAGATCGCCGATATGCTGGCTGGCAGGGTCGGTCGGCAGGAAGCTGTCGAACGCGCCTCTGCGGCAACTCGGCAATATGCCAAGCGGCAAATGACCTGGTTCCGGAACCAAATGGACGAGACCTGGTTGAGGATCGATCCGGCGCAACGAAAGCCCGCCTGACCCACGTTCGCAGTGTCGATCCAGTCGCAGTTCAGTCCTTCTTGTAAAGGCTTGAAAGCGGCTTCTTCAGGATGCTCTCGCGAAGCGAGGGCCCGGATTCGCGGCGCAACGTCGATGTGCCGAAGCCTGGTGCCGTGGTTGCTGGTTCCCTGGAAAAGGCGGGAGCCGGAGCCGGTGCTTCCTGTCGATAGCGCTGGCCGTCATCGGCTGGCGGATTGCGCGGCAGCATGTCTGGTCGGTAGGGCTCTATTGCTGGTGTTTCAGCTGCCGGCAAGGTGTGGCGGAACGGCGGGGGATCGTAAGACGACGGCGCAAGCGATGGTCGCTGTTCGCGACCAGCAAAGGCCGGTGCGGGATAGTCATCGTCGCCAAAATCATCCGGGTCTTCATCATCGTAGATGCCTGCCGGATCGCCGGTGCGGCGGTTGCCCAGTATTGCGGAATCAAAGCTTTGCTGGAAGGCGGAGATATCCGGCGCGGCAATGGCGCGCATGCGGCCGATGATCGAGCGCAGATCGACGGTATCGGGCGATTCCTCGGAGCTCTTGGCTGTCGCACCGTTCGCCTTCGGCAGGTGGCTTGTTTCGACTCGGGTGAAGCGCATGCGCATCGGGACGGCGATCGCTTCGCCAAAGGCGATGGCCTCGCCGTTGCCGATCGACGAAATGAAGCTTGTCGTCGAGATCGAGCTGTCGGGAATGGCCGAGCGAATGATCTCCTGGTCGCGATCGTTCGACAGGCGCATGGCAAACAGCGTCGAACACTGCGACAGGATCGTCTGGTCGAGTTCACCGGGGCGCTGGGTGATGATGCCGAGCGAAACGCCGTATTTGCGGCCCTCTTTGGCAATGCGGGCAATGGCCTGGCGTGTCGGAATGAAGCCGAGACTCTGGTCCGCCGGCACGTAGCGGTGGGCCTCTTCGCAGACCACCAGCATATGGATCGCACCGTTCGACCAGAGCGCCAGTTCGAAGGCCATGCGGCAGAGGACAGAGGCGACCGAATTGACCACTTCGGACGGGATGCCGGCGAGCTGGAAAGTGGAGATCGGTCGATCGTCGCCCGGAATCCGGAAGATATGGGCGATGGTCTCCATGATCGTGTCGCTGATCGTGTTGCTGGAGAACATGAAGTGATAGCGCGGATCGTTGATCGCCGACATGATGCGCATTTTCAGCGCCCGCAGGAACGGTTTTTCGCCGCGCCCTTCGAGGCGGCCGATGCGCTCGTCGATCAGGGCCATCAGATCGGCAATGCGATAGGGAACCGGTGTGTCGGCCGTCATCGAACTCTTGTCCGAGGCGCGGCGCATCAGGGCCGATTCGTTGCCGCGGAAGGCGCGCTTGGCCTCCGGCATCAGATCGCGCAGGATATCCAGCTCTTCGGGGACGGGCGGGCGGCCACGGAACAGCACTTCGGCAAATTCTTCCAGCCGCATCAGCCAGAAAGGCAGGTCCAGTGTATCTGTGTCGATGACCACGGCGTGATCAGGGAAAGCTGCGGCAAACTCGTTGTGCGGATCGAGGATCAGCACACGCAGTTTCGGATCGCTTTCAATCGCCTTGCGCAAGAGAAGCGAAACCGCGGTTGATTTGCCCACACCTGTCGAGCCGACAACCGCAAAGTGTTTCGACAGCATGGATGGAACATGAATGGCGGCATCGATGGTTTCATCCTGGGTCAGCTTGCCGATGACGCAGGTGTCGCCCTGACGGGTGTCGTAGATACGCAGGAGGTCGGCTGCGCGGATGCGGTGGGCGATGGCGCCTAGATATGGGTAGCGCGAGATGCCGGTGGAGAAGACTTCCGATCCGTCGATGTCGACATGAACCTCGCCGAGAAGTTCGACTTCGATCAGGAAATAGTTGTCCTCGCCTTCGCCCCAGTTTTTCGATCCGGTTTGCATCGAATATGCAAGTGCCACCACGCGGTTCTTGCCGACGGTAATCGAGATCAGCCGGCCGACCGACCAGAGTTCGGTCAGGTCGGTTCCACCATCTTCGGCGACGGCTGCAATGGTTGCCCGGGCGCCGTTACAGGCGACGACTCGTCCGAGCATGCGATTGCCGGGCCGCATGACATCGCGGCGGTCTTGGTCTCCGGCAGCGCCAGACTTGTGAAGATCATCGTTCAACAAGATAACTCCCAGTTAGACGAGAGCCTATCCGTGAACGACTTAAGACTTCGTATAGCTGCCGCCCGCGCGATGGCTGGAGATCAGCTGCGCAATAAAAGTGCGCCAAAGGGCGTAAAAATTCATCAATGATGCGTTGACGCTCAGATCGTTTGTGGCTAACACTTCGCACCATGAAAAACTCGAACGTACTTATCGTGGTGGGACAGCGCATGGGCAGGATGGTGTAACCATCCGGCGTTAGCCACCCATGCGCTAGATGACAGGCTCCTCAAGGGGCCTTTTTTTATGCCCAAAACCGGGGTATCAGCCCTAAAATCCAGAAGGCAGATGGAAACCACAGCATGACGGGTAAAGACAACCAGATGACCGGCGCCGAAATCGTTCTGCGCGCGCTGAAAGACAATGGTGTAGAGCACATCTTCGGCTATCCCGGAGGCGCGGTGCTTCCGATTTATGACGAGATCTTCCAGCAGGACGATATCCAGCACATCCTCGTTCGCCATGAGCAGGGTGCGGGTCATGCGGCCGAAGGCTATGCACGATCGACCGGCAAGGTCGGAGTGCTGCTGGTCACTTCTGGCCCCGGCGCGACCAATGCAGTGACGCCGTTGCAGGATGCACTGATGGACAGCGTTCCGCTTGTCTGTATTTCCGGCCAGGTTCCGACTGCCCTGATCGGCTCGGACGCTTTCCAGGAATGCGACACCGTCGGCATCACCCGCCCGTGCACCAAGCACAACTGGCTGGTCAAGGACGTCAATCAGCTCGCAGGCATCATCCATGAAGCTTTCCGGATTGCCCAGTCTGGCCGCCCGGGTCCGGTTCTGGTCGATGTTCCGAAGGACATCCAGTTTGCCACGGGCACCTATACGCCGCCGGAAGCGCACAAGCCTGCCAGCAGCTATCAGCCTAAGCTGCAGGGTGACCAGCGTGCGATCCATGCTGCGGTCGAGCTGATGGCCAATGCCCGTCGCCCTATCATCTATTCCGGTGGCGGCGTGGTCAATTCCGGCCCGGAAGCCACCAAGCTGCTGCGCGAGCTGGTCGGCCTGACCGATTTTCCAATCACCTCGACCCTGATGGGTCTCGGCTGCTATCCGGCATCGGGGAAGAACTGGCTCGGCATGCTCGGCATGCACGGTTCCTATGAAGCCAACATGGCGATGCACGATTGTGACGTCATGGTCTGCATCGGCGCACGCTTTGACGACCGTATCACCGGCCGGTTGAATGCGTTTTCGCCAAACTCGAAGAAGATCCATATCGACATCGATCCTTCGTCGATCAACAAGAATGTTCGTGTCGACGTGCCGATCACCGGCGATGTCGGCAGCGTCCTGGAAGACATGGTTCGTGCCTGGCGCGCCCTGCCGAAGAAGCCGGATACGGCGCAGACGGTCGAGTGGAAGGAGAGCATCACCAAGTGGCGGGCTCGCAACTCCTTCGCCTATACGCCGTCCAAGGACGTGATCATGCCGCAATATGCGCTGCAGCGGCTGTATGAGCTGACCAAGCACCGCGACACCTACATCACCACCGAAGTCGGCCAGCACCAGATGTGGGCGGCACAGTATATTGGCTTCGAACAGCCGAACCGCTGGATGACATCGGGCGGCCTCGGCACCATGGGCTACGGCCTGCCGGCGGCGATCGGCGTTCAGGTTGCCCATCGCAACGCTTTGGTCATCGACGTTGCGGGTGACGCCTCGATCCAGATGTGCATCCAGGAGATGTCCTGCGCCATCCAGCACGAGTTGCCGGTCAAGGTGTTCATCCTGAACAACCAGTATATGGGCATGGTGCGCCAATGGCAGCAGCTGCTGCACGGCAACCGCCTGTCGAATTCTTATACGGAAGCGATGCCGGACTTCGTCAAGCTGGCGGAGGCTTATGGCGCGGTCGGACTGCGCTGCGAAAAGCCGGACGATCTGGACGACAAGATCAACGAGATGATCTCGGTCAACAAGCCGGTGATTTTCGATTGCCGGGTCGCCAACCTCGCCAATTGCTTCCCGATGATCCCGTCGGGCAAGGCGCACAACGAAATGCTGTTGCCGGACGAGGCGACCGATGAGGCCGTTGCAACCGCTATCGACGCCAAGGGCCGCCAGCTCGTTTAACCGAAGGATTGAAGATCATGAGTGCACAGCTTCAGCCGACCGGTTCGGCCTATTTCATCGCCAAGGAAACCGCAGCGGTCGAGAGCCATACGCTTTCGGTTCTGGTCGACAACGAGCCGGGCGTGCTGGCCCGGGTCATCGGCCTGTTTTCCGGCCGTGGCTACAATATCGAAAGCCTGACAGTTTCGGAAACCGAGCATGAGGCGCATCTGTCGCGCATCACCATCGTCACGCGGGGCACGCCGAACGTGCTCGAGCAGATCAAGGCGCAACTCGAACGTATCGTACCGGTTCACCGGGTGCTCGATCTGACGGTGCGGGCGCGCGAGCTTGGCCAGGAGCGCCCGATCGAGCGGGAAGTGGCGCTGGTCAAGGTGGTGTCGTCGGGCGAAATGCGGGCAGAGACCCTGCGTCTGGCCGATGCCTTCCACGCGAAGGTTGTCGATGCAACGGTCGAGCACTTCATCTTCGAAATCACTGGGAAATCGTCGAAGATCGATCAGTTCGTGGCGATCATGAAGCCGCTTGGCCTGAACGAGATCTGCCGGACCGGGATTGCCGCGATGAACCGTGGCTCGCAGGGTATGTAAGATTCGCGACATCGCGACGAATTCTTCGACGGGCGGCCTTTGGCCGCCCGTATGCATTTGAAGGCTGGGGCTCAGTCGAGGGCGGAGAGGAAATCGAGAAGGCCCATCTGCTGTGGCAGCTCCTTTTCCGGTTTGCCCGGCTTCTTTTCCATGGCCTCGATGGATGCCTTCGTGTCCTGTTTCTTGGATTTCTTCTCGCCGGAGCTTGTTGGCTTGTCGGCTGCTTTTTTCGCTGTCTTCGTGATTTCGCCGTTTTCGCGCAGGGTTACATAGTCGACAAAACCTCGTAGCGTCCGGCGCAACGGATCGGGCAAGAGGCTGTAGTGGATGAACTGGCCGCGTTTGTCGCCCTCGATCAGGCCCGCATTCTCGAGAATGGCAAGATGCTGCGAGATCGACGGTTTCGCCATGTCGAAACGCGAGGAGATTTCACCCGCAGTCAGGCTTGAGCCGGAAAGATGAACGAGGATCATGCGCCGGGGCTCCGAGGCCAGCGCATTGAAAACGCGTTGGGAGGCCCGGTCCATGATGTCGTTTGGGACATCCTTCTTCTGCTTCTTGCTCATCAGGGGTACCTGTCACGCCTTTATTGTAGAAAAAGAAGTTAGGAAATGCCCTAATTCCCTTTCCGCCTCGCGTAAAGGTGCCGGAATTGCCCGCGAAGCGCTGCGCTTTGCAAGGATGGACTTACTCACAACATTTCGAGGGGCATCTTGCGTGACGTAGGCGGGAAGGCGACATCCAGACGGTCGAAATCCTCGTCGGTGATGTCCAGTTCCACGGCATCGCGGTTTTCCTGCAAGCGGCTCAGGCTGACGGTCTTCGGGATCGGTATGACGCCCTCGCGGTCGAGAAGAAAGGCGAGGGCAATCTGGGCCGGCGTCGCCTGGTAGGCCTTGGCGATATGGACGAGCTCCGGATGCCGGAGCAAGCGCCCCTGCTCGATGGGTGAATAGGCCATGATCGGGACATGGCGCTCCTGGCACCAGGGTAGAAGATCATATTCGATGCCTCGGCGTGAGAGATTGTAGAGTACCTGGTTGACCGCGCAGTTCTTGCCGTCGGGCAGTTCGAAGAGTTCTTCCATGTCGTCGATGTCGAAGTTGGAAACGCCCCAGGACCTGATCTTGCCGGCAGCCTTCAATGTTTCGAGTGCGCCGACTGTGTCGGCAAGCGGGTGCTCGCCGCGCCAATGCAGCAGGTAGAGGTCCAGATAGTCGGTTTCGAGGTGTCGGAGGCTGCGGTTGCATGCTTCGATCGTACCGTCGAAACTGGCATTCCACGGCAGGACCTTGGAAACGAGAAAGGCTTGCTCACGTCGGTCTTTCACCGCTGCGCCGACAATCTTCTCGGATTCGCCATCCGCATACATTTCCGCCGTATCGATCAGGGTCATGCCGAGTTCGATGGCATGGCGTACGGCCGCGATTTCATCCGCCATGCGCCTTTTGTCCTCCCCCATCATCCAGGTGCCGAGACCGATGGTCGGCACGCTTGCACCGCCTGGAAGGTTGACGGTCGGGATAGGGTCGTCCATGGCGCTCTCCTCGAATTCCGGCTGCGAAGATAGCAGTGAATGCGGAGCTTGCAAGAATGGTGAGTCGCGACGGGTTCGTGTCACGGAGACAAGTGATCGGCTGGTCACGCATGTTGGGACAGCTATGCTGACCCAAAAACTGAACGGGAGGACCTCCATGTCCATCGACACATTGCTGGCGTTGATTCTTTTTGCCTTTTCGACGTCCATCACACCAGGACCGAACAATATGATGCTGTTTGCTTCGGGCGTGAATTTTGGCTTCCGGCGCACGATTCCGCATATGTTCGGGATCGGTGCCGGGTTCCTGTCGCTGCTGCTCGGGGTTGGACTTGGCCTTGGTGCGGTGCTGGCAACTGTGCCAATGGTCTATACGGGCCTGAAGATCGTCGGCGGGCTGTACCTGATCTGGATCGCCTGGAAAATCGGCACGTCGCGATCGCTGGGACAGGGTGAGGCCAAGGCCAAGGCCAGCCCAATGACTTTCCTGGGAGCGGCAGCCTTTCAGTGGGTCAATCCGAAAGCCTGGGTGATGGCTGTCACGGCCATGGCGGTTTATCCCGATCCACAGAACTATGCCCTGACGGTGGGTGTCGTCGCGCTGGTCTTTGCTGCAGTGAATGTGCCGAGTGTTTCAACCTGGGCAGGCTTCGGTTCTGCGCTCCGGGAGTGGTTGTCGGTTCCCGTGCGGCTGAAATGGTTCAATATTACCATGGCCATCTTGCTGGTTCTCAGTCTCTGGCCCATGTTGAAATAAATGTAGCCCGCCGTCGCAGGCCTTGAGAGATGCGGCACGTCATGATGGATATTGTTGGTTCCGGCCTTGTCGGCTTCGGTTTCGTTCTGGGCGCTGTCGGGCTTGTTCTGGGCAGCTATTTTCTGGCGCGCCGGCTTCTGACAAGCGGCGACGAGGGTGATCGCACGCATGACGCAGCCAGCACGGTCGCCGTTCGCGTGGCGGCGCTGCACGGGCTCATCCTGGCGCTCGTCTATGCCCAGGAACTCGACGACTACAAGGGCATCCGCACGGACCTGACCCAGGAGGCCGTGGCGATTTCCGATGTCTTCAATGATGCGGCGCGCTATGGCGGGCCGATAGTGGTTCCGGTCCAGCAACATCTGGCGCGCTATGTCGCGCTGGTCGTCGATGAGGAGTGGCAACGGCTCGCGCAGAGGCAAGGGCTGTCAGTGTCCGCCTGGGTCGAATGGGACAAGGCATACAACATCCTTCTCGACCTGGACCCGGCGAACGACCGGCAGCGTTATCTTGCCCAGCACATGCGCCAGCGCATCACCGACATTGCCGGATTTAGGCAGATGCGCGAGGCACCGACGCTTGGTACGTTTGCCGGCTTGTTCTGGGCGCCGGCATTGATTGGCCTGATCTGTGTTGCTGCACCTTTCTATGTCTATCGACCCACGCGCACGCATATTGCCCTGCTGTCGATGTTTGGCGCCTATTCCGGCGTCATCCTGTTCTTTATTTTTGCCTTTTCAAATCCATTTGCAGCACCCGGCCGGCTTGAGCCCGCACCTTTCCTGCACTTGCTGAAAGGCGATATCGGCAAGGCCTTGCCGACAGCAAAATGACAGGCACGGATCTCCCAAGTTCTTGGCAGGCCGGGAGCCGAAGCTTACAACCGTTCGTACAATCCTCTGGGAGGCCAGTCCTTGGTTCACGATCACAATCATTCCGACGATCATGATGCGCATGACGAACATCACGGTCATCACCACGACAACCAGTATTCGGACATGCAGGCGCGGGTGAAGGCGCTGGAAACCCTGCTGACCGACAAGGGATTGATTGATCCAGCGGCGATCGATGCGATTGTCGATACCTATGAAACGAAGATCGGGCCACGCAATGGCGCCAGGGTGGTGGCGAAGGCCTGGAGCGATCCTGCCTTTGCTGAATGGTTGAAAGCGGATGCGACTGCTGCCATCGCCAGTCTGGGCTTTGCCGGTCGGCAGGGTGAGCATATGCGCGCCGTGTTCAATACGCCGGAGAGCCACAACATGGTCGTCTGCACACTGTGTTCCTGTTATCCGTGGGCTGTGCTCGGACTTCCGCCGGTCTGGTACAAGGCGCCAGCCTATCGGTCGCGCGCGGTGATTGATCCGCGCGGCGTGCTGGAAGAGTTTGGCGTCACCCTTCCTGAAGGCACGAAAATCCGCGTCTGGGATTCGACGGCGGAACTGCGATACCTGGTGGTGCCTTTGCGGCCGGCCGGCACGGAAGGTTTCAGCGAAGAGCAGTTGGCCGATCTTGTCACGCGCGATGCGATGATCGGAACAGGACTGTCGCATGCGCCGGAGGATCTCAGATGAACGGCCCACACGACCTTGGAGGACAGATGGGTTTCGGCCCGATCGCGCCGGAGCGCAACGAACCCTATTTCCACGCGGAATGGGAAAAGCGCGCGCTCGGTATCACACTGTCCTGCGGTGCCTTCGGTGCCTGGACCATCGATGAAAGTCGACATGCACGCGAAAGCATTCCGCCGGCCGCGTATCTCGCAGCAAGCTACTATGAGGTGTGGATCCGCGGTGTCGACACGCTGCTGGAGCGGCATGGTTTTGCAAGTCGCCAGGAATTGCTGTCGGGGCAACATATGGGGCAGGGCGCGATACCGAAGCGAGTGCTGACGGCGGATATGGTGGCCGCTGTGCTGGCCAGGGGCGGTCCCTGTGATCGCCCTGTGCAAGCGGCCGCGAAGTTTGCCGTGGGCGACCGGGTCAGGACGAAGAATTTCCACCCGGTCGGTCACACGCGCCTGCCACGTTACGCCCGCGCGAAGACGGGTGTCGTCGAGGCCGTGCAGGGCGGGTTCGTTTTCCCGGATGACAATGCCCATCGCAACGGCGAAAATCCGCAATGGGTCTACACGGTCGTCTTCACCGCCGACGAGATCTGGGGTGAGGGTGCCGATTCTTCGTTGAGCATCTCCATCGATGCCTGGGAGAGCTATCTTGAGCACGTGTGAAATCCCGTCGCCGCTGTCACAGTCTCCGGGCCTGCCGAAATCAATTGAAGGCGATCCCGTCTTTGCCGAGCCTTGGCATGCACAGGCCTTTGCGCTGACCGTGCATTTGCATGACCGAGGACTTTTCGACTGGAGCGAATGGGCGGCCAGCCTGTCGCTAGAGGTGCACAAGGCGGGCAGGGCCCCGGACGGCTCCGACTATTTCGATGCCTGGATTGCGGCCTTGACGGCATTGCTGGACGGCAAGGGCGTGGCAGAACCTGAACAGGTTCTGGCCTTGCAGAAGAGTTGGCAGCGCGCGGCGCAAGCCACACCGCATGGCAGCCCGATCGAATTGGCAAATGACCCGCTGGTCGTCTGATGTCCACTCTTTGTTCTTGTTTTCGGCCTTTTGACTTGCAATCAAAGCTCGAATCCGCGCATGCCTAGGTCATGGAATTTGCTCCGCAACAAGATGAAGCCCTGAAGGCCGTTTCCAAATGGTTGAAAGAGGGCAAATCGCCGATCTTCAGGCTGTTTGGCTACGCCGGGACCGGCAAGACGACGCTTGCGAAACATTTCGCCGAGCATGTCGACGGCGATGTGCTTTTCGCGGCCTTCACCGGCAAGGCAGCCCAAGTGTTGCGTTCGCGTGGGGCGTCCAATGCCAAGACCATCCATTCCCTCATCTACCGGCCGCGCGGCGAAGAGGCTGTCGAGGACGAGGAGACCGGCAAGACATCGATCGCGCCGATGTTCTCGATCAACCGGCAGAGCCCAGTCGCCAAGGCGGCAATGATCGTCATCGACGAATGCTCGATGGTCGATGAGCAGCTTGGCCGCGACCTGATGAGCTTCGGTACGCCGATCCTGGTGCTTGGTGATCCCGGACAGTTGCCGCCGGTCACCGGTGGCGGCTACTTCACGGAGCAGGAGCCGGACTATCTGCTGACGGATATCCACCGCCAGGCACGCGACAATCCGATCATCCAGCTTGCCATGCATATCCGCGAGGGCAAGGAGATCATGTATGGCGACTATGGGTCGACCGCGCGGGTCATCTCGAAGAACGAGGTGAACCAGGAACTGGTACTCGAGGCCGACCAGGTTCTAGTCGGGACCAACAAGACGCGCCGTCGCTATAACAAGCGACTGCGCGAGTTGAAGGGTTTTACCGTCGAACATCCGCAAGCGGGCGACAAGCTCGTGTGCCTGCGCAACGATCAGGTCAAGGGCCTGCTCAATGGCTCGCTCTGGCAGGTCATGACATCGTCACGGGAAACCGTGAAACCCGGCATCAACCTGCTGATCAAGCCGGAAGACGACGACATGGATCGCGGGGCGGCCAAGATCAAGCTGTTGAAGGCGGCCTTCGAGGATATCGAGACTGAAGTACCGTGGTCGACCCGCAAGCGGTACGACGAGTTCGACTATGGGTATGCCCTGACCGTGCACAAGGCGCAGGGTTCGCAGTGGAACAATGTCGTGCTGTTCGATGAGAGCTGGGCGTTTCGCGACACCCGCGAGCGCTGGCTCTACACAGCTGTCACCCGTGCGGCGGAGACGCTGACCATCGTGCGGTGATCGGCCGACGTCGATGCAGCCGGCACTTGAGCACAACAAGGTTTGCTCCGCAGTGTGCCAATCGGCCGTAGTGCAGGCGTTCCAAATCAACTGGCGATCATTCCGAGCAAGACGGCCTTCGCGATGGCCTGGAAACGGTTTTGGGCACCGATCTTTTGAATGAGCCCGTTTTCGATCTCGGTCACTTCGTCGATTTTCATCTCGAAGTTCCTCGCGATCCGGCTTGTTGTATGTCCCTCGGCCATCATATGCAGGCAGCGATGCTCGATGTCGGAGAGATCTATCGTCTGCCTTGTCGGGGTCGTTCGTCCGGAAGTTGCCGTTGCCTCGTTGGCCAGCAGTGTGTTGACCTGCTGCAATTGCCGGTGGATTGTCGAGAGGCTTGCGGTCAGCTCCCGTTGCCGTGTCATCAGTGCTTCTTCCAGCAGCGCGTTGGCCTCCGCCCGTGACTGGGCTGCAGACAGCCGTTCGAACAGATCCTGAATGACAGATATTGGCATGCCGACTTCCCGGCATGTGTTGATGACCGCCATGCGTGCGACATCGGATTGGCCATAGACGCGCATCAAGCCCATCCGGCCGGCGCCGATCAGACCTTTTTCCTCGTAGAAGTGAAGCGTCCTGTGGGTGATGCCGAAAAGTTCGGCCATGTCCGCGATTGCGACGGGCTCGGACGGCACATTGGGTGGCAATATGATATCTGGCAGGACAATCCGATCATCCCGCATGCGTCCGGTCGGTTTTTCTATTTTATGCAGATTTTTCGGACCGTTCGCCATGACTCCTCCCGTCCCCCTAGCGTGTCGCTTGTCTGCTATTTTTCTCGATGCACTCCTGTATCTGCTGATCAACCGCAGAGCGTGTTCCAACTCTGCTCCTGTGGGCAGACGCTATATTTATATTACTTTTCGCCGAAATAAATAAATCTCTGCCACTGTAACGCTTGGTGAAGGGCGTTCTGCAATTTTCGCATGACGAACACGTAGGCGCGAACGGGTTGGCTCAGCCACGAAAAGCGGTGAGCGCCAGCAATTTTGGGATTTCGGTCACGATGTCATGTTGCCCGCTAAGCCCCACCCAGCGTTGCTGATGGCTTCTGGCATTTTGGTAGGCGTCGTCGGTGCGCAGCAAGGCATAGCGATAGGTGGCATCGAGACACTGCATGAGCTGGCTTGAAAGGCCGCTCGCCTGGCAAAACTGATAGAGATGTCCGGGGAGTGTCAGCGTTGATCCGGTATATTGGTTAGCCAAGGCGCCGAGCTGAAGGACGGTACCGGATAAGGTCTGCGGATGGATTTCTTCCGCGAGCGTCTGGCCGGATGTCACATGACGGAGCTTGACCTGAAGTGTGCCGTCATGGTGATCGGTTTTGACCTCCAAGACGAAAAACAGGTCTGTGGTATTTCCCGATCGAGGCTCTGATCTTGGTTCGGGGCTGTCGCCAAGGGCGGCCAGTGAAACACCCCAGAGCCGGTCTGCCCAGAGACGAACTGCATTGCAGAAGATGTCGCCACGCCAGTCGCTTCCGGCTTCGATTTCAAAGAACAGCCGCGGCAATGCTCGGACAAGGTGGCCCGCCGAGGTCGGACCGGGCAGCGTCGACCGTTCCCGGGGACCGGCTCCCACGGGCTGCTCCGCGACGAGGGTACATTGATCCGAACTGCGGCGCGCGGTGACCGCACGCTCGTACAACGGCACATAGCCGCCCAGTGGAATACGGATGCGAAGTTGCTGGTTGCGTCCTTCATCGGCATAGAACTGGTTGAGAAGACGCCTGAGTTTACCGGCCTGAACCCGAACCAAGGGATCTGTTCCCGGATTGAAGGCCTCGTCGCGGCTGAAGACGTCTACTCCTATCGTGTAGCCCTTTAGCTGATGTCCCCGGCCAAGCTGTTCCATCTCGACCACGAATTTCAGGAACGAGCGCAGACGCTCTGACCGAGAGAATGTCTGACTGGCAAGAATTGTCTGCAGGGCCTGGCGAATCTCGTCACGGTCGGTCCGTTGTTCGGCGCTCATTGTTGCTCCACGGACGGTTCGATCATTTGTGCAACCCCTGACATGCCGCGAATGGATCGTGTGCTGAACTGACCTTTTTGTGCGCTTTGTCACACGGTTTAATCTGACTAATCTATACAGGTCCTGCGTCAATACCCCAAAGTCCGCGGGTTCGCCAAAACGGGCGGATCCTACTCATCAATTCGTTCTATCGGTTCATCTGCAATTCTCGTTGGTCTTCGCGTCGATGATGTCCTAAGGATGCGGTTCGTTTCAGACCTTTGGACAAGATCGAATGCCGACCAAGCTTTCCGTCAATCTCAATGCCATCGCCATGCTTCGCAATCGCCGGGATTTGCCGTGGCCGAGCGTGGCGGATCTGGGGCGTATCGCCTTGCAGGCCGGTGCAAGTGGACTGACCGTGCACCCGCGGCCGGACCAGCGACATATCCGCTTCAGCGATTTGCCTCTGTTGCGCGCCCTGATCGACGATGAGTTTCCACAGGCCGAGTTCAATATCGAGGGATACCCGACCGAGGAGTTCCTTGCTCTCTGCGAAGCTATCGAGCCTGAACAGGTAACGCTTGTCCCCGATGATCCGTCGCAGGCGACGTCCGACCATGGTTGGGATCTGGTCGCACATGGCGATGACCTGAAGAGAATCGTCGCGCGGCTTCGTGCCAAGGGCATGCGCGTGTCACTATTTGTCGACGGGGACGGCCAGACGGAGACGATGGCTCTGGCCAAGGCGACCGGTGCCGAGCGTGTCGAGCTGTATACAGGGCCTTATGGTGGCTGCTTTGACAATCCTGAAGCGGCCCAGCGTCAGATTGCCTTGCTCGGCGCGACGGCCGATGCGGCGATTGCCGCCGGCCTTGCGGTCAATGCCGGCCACGACCTGACGGTCGCTAACCTGCCGGCGCTGGTCAAGCGCATTCCGGAACTGGCCGAGGTCTCGATTGGCCACGGCCTGACGGCCGATGCACTTGAATATGGAATGGCAGAAACGGTACGCCGTTTCTGCCGCGCCTGTGGCCAGACTATCTGAAACCTCACCGATATCAGGCGGCGTCGGCGGCCATGGTCCGCGCCAGGCAGAAATCGACGGCCGCCTCGGCATGGATGGTGGTCGAATCGAAGCCGGGTAGCGGCAGGTTTGACGGATCGAGGATCAGGCAGATTTCCGTGCAGCCAAGGATCACGCTGTCGGCGCCCTCTGCCTTGGCCTTGTCGATGATGGCCATGAGCGTGTCACGCGAGCTGTCGAAGACATGACCGGCGCAGAGTTCATCAAAGATGATGTTATGGGTCGCGGTCCGGCCATCTGCGTCCGGCACCATGATCTCTACGCCATTCAGGCGCATGCGCTCGGCATAGAAACCGTGCTCCATGGTATAGCGGGTGGCAAGCAGCAGAGGACGCTTGGCACCCTTCTTCTTCAGGGCATCTGCGGTCTCGTCGATGATGTTGATCAGCGGCACGTTGATGCGGGCCTGAACTTCGCCGGCAACCAGATGCATGGTGTTCGTGCAGATCAGAACACAGCCGGCTCCGGCTTTCTCCAATCCGGCGGCTACATCCCCCAGGCGACGTGCGGCATCGTCCCAGCGGCCAGCCTTCTGTAGGGCGACGATGCTCTCGAAATTGACGGAATGCATGATGACTTCGGCGGAAGTCAATCCGCCGAGCCTGTTCCTTACGGCTTCGTTGATCAACCGATAGTAGACGGCAGAACTTTCGAAACTCATTCCACCGATCAGGCCCATCATCTGCATCGTCGTCTCCTTATGTTTGATGACCGATGATCGCCGATGTCGCTTGCATCTGGTGTGCGATTTTGGCGGTGCTGGAGGCTTTTCTTGCAAAATCAGACGTGCCATTTGTCATTCTGGCGCAGAATTTTTGCGTCTTTCGTTTCAGACCTCGGAGAATGGCAGCGTGATTGACGAAAGAGACCGGAAGATTCTCGAGTTGTTGCAGATGGACTGCGCCATTGCTGTTAGCGATCTGGCTGAGAAAGTATCGCTTTCGGTTTCGGCCTGCTCGCGCCGGATCCAGAAACTGGAAGAGGGTGGATATATCGCGCGGCGCATTGCCGTGCTCGATCGTGAGAAGATGGGCGTGCCGACCACTGTTTATGCGCTGGTGAAGACTGCCCACCATGCCGACGAATGGATTGAGGAATTCCGTCGCGCCGTCGGCGATATCGCCGAGATCGTCGAGGCGCATCGGCTGACCGGGCACTATGACTATATCCTGAAGATCGTATTGCCGAGGGTGGAGCATTACGATGTGGTCTATCGCAGGCTCGTCAAGAGGATCGAATTGTTCGACGTTTCGGCGTCAATTTCGATGGAGACGCTGAAAAGCGGCTCGGCAATTCCCGTCGATTATGCGCGGTAGGCGGGTATGATAAAGCCCCGGAGCTTTCACTTCGGGGCTGTTGGGCGATGCGTTTTTGGGGATCAGTGCGAACCTGCTGTCGCGCGCGACTTCAGAGACACTGACCTGTCGGCATTCACTTTGTAAACTTCGCGTACATAGCGGCCACCCGCGCCGATGAAAGTGTGGAAGAAGGTGCTGCCGACCGGCGCCTTTTCTAGGTGAACAGTCTTGCCACTGTAGGTGATCGAGCCTTTGATCGGCTGAATATCGGCCAACGCGGCGGTGCCTGTCAGGGATGCGAGCAGTATGGCGCTCAAGATTGTGGTCTTCATTATACTATCCTTCTGCTGGTGCAGTCGCCAAGGAAATAAAATCTAGGATTGTAAGACTTGGTGCACCGCACCCACGTGTGCAGTTGAGGCTGCAGATCAATCGTTGATGATGCCGCGCTGAACCAAAGTCACGGTGTGATCAGCGTTGACCTTGTAGACTTCGCGAATCTTGTCGCCGTTGAAATTGAAGTTGTGGAAGAGGGTCGACCCCGCGGGAGCCTTCACGATATTGGCTTGCTTGCCTGCGTAGGTAATCGAGCCGGGGATCGGTTCGAGCGCGAGGGCGGCGGATGCGCTTGCGAGGGCGGCGATGAGCGCGGTGGCGGCGACGATTTTCATGGTCTTGCTCCTAATTCTATCTGGTGTCGACACGTTTGCTTCGACAGGGTCGATGTGGCGTGTCGCTCTCAGAAATTCAATACCACTTTGTGCGCAATCGAACTGATTGGTTCGGCATTTTTCATCGAATCCATTGTTGAGCGTGAAAATAAACATATTACTAACAATGGCTTATAAAGCCACCAAACCGAAATATAGATATAAGGTACAATAATTATTCTTGCTTCATTCACCTATTTGTGACGACGCACGAAGAGTGCGCGCCCTGCCACCAGAAGGCAGATTCAGTATGATAGGGGCAAGTGCGGATGCTCAAAACATTTGCATCATTCAGGGCGAGATTGCTTAGAAAAATATCATTGCGGCACTTGACCTGCAGCGTGTCCGGGCTCATAAGGAGCAAGAACCGTACCGTACGGTACTCGGAGGCCGTCATGTCGAGCGAGAGCAGTCAGAATACCGAATTCACCCCACGCCAAAACGCTGTGCTGGCGGAAGCCTTGCGGTTGTTGGTCGAAGGTGGTGACAAGGCTGTGACGACGGCCGGTCTGGCCCGTGCGGCCAATTGCTCCAAGGAAAGCCTCTATAAGTGGTTCGGTGACCGCGACGGTTTGCTGTCGGCGATGATTTCCTATCAGGCCAGCAAGGTTCGCACGTTTGAGCGGCCGGGCGAGCGGCTGACCGCGGCAAGCCTCACCGATCATCTCGAGGTATTCGCCAAGGATCTGCTTGAAGTGCTGGCGGGCGATGTATCGCTGGCGCTCAATCGCCTCGCCATCGGTCAGTCGAGCCGCGACGGCTCAAAGTTTGGCACGTTGCTGCTGGAGCGCGGCCGTCGGCAGATCGATCGCAGGGCGCGGGCGCTGCTCGAGGCCGGACAGCGCGATGGCCTGTTGCGCTTCAATGACGGCGAGGAAGCCTATCGCACGCTTTACGGGCTGATCGTCAGCGACCTGCATGTCCGCATGCTGCTCGGCGATATGCCACAGACGACGAGTTTCGGGTCGAGGGCCTCGAAGGCGGTGCACGCCTTCCTGATGCTTTACGGCACGGAGAGGATTTTGGCGGGCCTGGACGGGACGTCCCGTGCGAGCGCGCCATTCAACAACATTCACCACAACTGACAAGCATAGGGAAGGATACAACAATGCGCGTTTATTACGATCGTGATGCGGACTTGAACCTCATCAAGGCCAAGAAGGTAGCAATCATCGGTTACGGTTCGCAGGGTCGTGCGCATGCGCTCAACCTGAAGGATTCGGGCGCCCAGAACATGGTTGTCGCTCTGAAGGCCGGTTCGCCGACCGCCAAGAAGGCTGAAGCCGATGGCTTCAAGGTCATGACGGTTGCTGAAGCTGCCGCATGGGCCGACCTGATGATGATGGCGACCCCGGACGAGCTCCAGGCCGACATCTACCGCGATGAGATCGCCGGCAACATCCGCGACGGTGCGGCCATCGCATTTGCCCATGGCCTCAACGTTCATTTCGGCCTGATCGAACCGAAGGCTTCGGTTGACGTCGTGATGATCGCGCCGAAGGGCCCGGGCCACACCGTTCGTGGCGAATACCAGAAGGGCGGCGGCGTTCCTTGCCTCGTTGCGCTCCATCAGAACGCATCGGGCAACGCACTTGAACTGGCTCTGTCCTACGCCTGCGGCGTCGGCGGCGGTCGTTCGGGCATCATCGAAACCTCATTCAAGGAAGAATGCGAAACCGACCTGTTCGGCGAGCAGGTTGTTCTGTGCGGCGGTCTCGTTGAACTGATCCGCGCCGGTTTCGAGACGCTGGTCGAAGGCGGTTACGCCCCGGAAATGGCCTATTTCGAGTGCTTGCACGAAGTGAAGCTGATCGTCGACCTGATCTATGAAGGCGGTATCGCCAACATGAACTACTCGATCTCTAACACGGCAGAGTGGGGCGAATATGTCACCGGCCCACGCATCATCACGGCTGAAACAAAGGCTGAAATGAAGCGCGTCCTGACCGACATCCAGACCGGCAAGTTCACCTCGGACTGGATGCAGGAATACCGCGCAGGCGCCGCCCGCTTCAAGGGTATCCGCCGCATGAACGACAGCCACCAGATCGAAGAAGTCGGCACCAAGCTTCGCGCCATGATGCCTTGGATCGGCAAGAACAAGCTGGTCGACAAGGCTCGCAACTAATCCGAGCGTTTCGACGGGCAATGTCCGTCCCAGCAAATCGCTGGATTTTCAGCCGGGGGCCACAAGGCTCCCGGTTTTTTTGTTGTCGAATATGCAGTGGTCTTTTGCTCGAAAAATTGACTTTTGTTCAATCAGAGCAAGGGGAATCCTTTTGTTGCGGGGTTTTCTGTGTGGAGCCTGGTGACGGCGGGGTGAGGTCGGCGATTGCCTGGGTGTGAATAACGTATCTCTAAAATATTTGCCTGAATTGGACCCGCTCTCAAGAATATTAGGAGTTTGTATACTAATGTTCATACACTTTATCGGTGTGCGAACCGTGGGTGTTTCGCCATTAGCATCGGTTGGATGCATGGGGGAAGTTGCATGCCTATTTTGAGATTCATGAGGGACTCCCGGGCTGAATCCGAGGCCTTGAGGCGCTCGCAGGCAGTAATCGAGTTCGATCTGGACGGCATCATTCTGACAGCCAATGAAAACTTCTGCATGGCGGTCGGCTATGCGCTGTCCGAGATCCAGGGCAAACATCACCGGATGTTTGTCGATCCGGTGGAGGCGGCCTCGTCCGAATACGCTTCTTTCTGGCAGCAATTGCGCAGCGGGAAATTCGATCGCCGGCAGTATCGCCGCATCGCAAAGGGGGGGCGCGAAATCTGGATCGAAGCGTCCTACAATCCCCTGATGAAGGGTGGCAAACCCTACAAGGTGGTGAAATACGCCACCGATATCACTGCAGCCAAGATCCGCGCGCTGGAAGATGACGCCAAGCTCAAGGCTTTGTCAGCATCGCAGGCAGTCATTGAATTCCAACCGGACGGTACCATCCTGACGGCCAACGAGAATTTCTGCAAAGGCCTCGGCTATAGCCTTGGGGAAATTGTCGGCAAACATCACCGGATGTTTTGTGATCCGGCCTATGTCAAATCCGATGACTACCAGGCATTCTGGGGCAGGCTGTCCGCCGGCGAAATCTTCTCCGACGAGTTTCGCCGTGTGGCCAAGGATGGACGGGATGTGTGGATCCAGGCGAGCTACAATCCGGTGTTCGATTCCTCCGGCAAAGTCTACAAGGTCATCAAGTTCGCTACGGATGTCTCGTCACGGATGGACGCAATCGCGCAATTGGCCGGTTCGCTCAGTGGACTGGCGGACGGCGATCTGACCTGCAGCCTGGACCGTCCTTTCGTGCCGACCATGGAAAAGGTTCGCAGTGACTTCAATGAAGCTCTGACGCGCTTGAAGCAGACGATTTCCACCGTCACGACCAATGCTCGATCGATTGCATCGAGCACCGGGGAGATCTCCGACGCGGCCAATCAGCTCGCGCGCCGCACCGAAGTGCAGGCGGCTTCGGTCGAGGAATCGGCCGCGGCACTTGAGGAAATCACCACCACCGTGATGGAGTCTGCCAAGCGGGCGACCAATGTCGGGAAACTGGTCGAGCAGACCCGTGCCAATGCGGAAAAGTCTGGAGCGGTGGTCCGCGACGCGGTCGGCGCCATGAGCGAGATCGAGCAGTCGTCGAAACAGATTTCCAGCATTCTCGGCGTGATCGACGAAATCGCCTTCCAGACAAATCTTCTGGCGTTGAACGCCGGTGTCGAGGCGGCAAGGGCAGGGGAAGCGGGCAAGGGCTTTGCGGTGGTGGCGCAGGAAGTGCGTGAACTTGCGCAACGATCGGGCAGTGCCGCCAAGGAGATCCGCCAGTTGATCAGCACCTCGGCGGCGCAGGTGAGCCGCGGCGTAGATCTTGTCGGACAGACGGGTTTGTCGCTTGAGCAGATCGCCAGCCAGGTCGAGGACATCACCATCAATATCCGCGCGATCATCGAGGCATCCGAAGAGCAGTCCGGATCGCTGAAGGACATCAACAGTTCGGTGAACCAGATCGATCAATCAACCCAGCAGAATGCCGCAATGGTCGAGGAAACGTCGGCCGCCGCGCACTCGCTGTCGCGCGATGTCAACGGGCTGTTCCAGCTGGTCCAGCAGTTCAAGACGGCAGTATCCGTGCCGCAACAAAGAGGGTTGTACGCGGCCTGATGCCGGCGTTTCAGGCACGCTGCCAATATTTACACGACCACAGATCCCGGAGGCGCTGTCGCTGCTTCCGGGATCTGTTTTCGTGCGTATTTGCCATCGAAGGCGCGATCGATTTCGCTCTCGTTTTTCTAATAGTTTCATTCTTTTCAATAGTTTGATTGGTCAATTGCATAATAGGTCAGTATTGTTGACATATCTATGTTTTCATGGTCTCGTGGGATGTCAAAAAGAACATCCGAGGAAACGCCCGTGCTTGATTGGGACCATATTTTCGCTACGCGCTCGTCGCGTATGCGCGCGTCGGAAATCCGTGAGCTGCTGAAGCTTCTGGACCAGCCTGAGATCATTTCGTTTGCCGGCGGTATTCCGGACCCGGCGCTGTTTCCGGATGAGGCGTTCAAGGATGCCTATGCCGAGATTTTCACTGGTGGACAGGCGGGTGCCGCCCTGCAGTATTCGGTTTCGGAGGGCTACAGGCCGCTGCGCGAATGGCTGCAGGCGGACATGACCCGGCTCGGCATCGAGTGCAGTATCGACAATATCTTCATCACCTCCGGCTCGCAGCAGGCGCTGGACTATCTCGGCAAACTGTTCCTGTCGCCGCGCGACACGGCACTGGTCAATTGGCCGACATACCTGGGCGCCCTGCAGGCGTTCAATGCCTATGAACCGATGTACGACCAGCTGAGCCTTGGCAACAGGACGCCGGGAAGCTACACGGCAGCGGCCGAAACCAATGGTGGCTCGGTGAAATTCGCCTATCTGTCTTCGGACTTTTCCAATCCGACCGGCGAGACGGTTTCGCTTGAAAACCGCAAGCGTTTGCTGGCTCTGGCCGATGAGTTGGATATTGCGGTCATAGAGGATGCTGCCTATCAGCATCTGCGTTATGACGGCGAGGCGGTGACGCCAATCCTGGCGCTCGACATCGAACGCAGCGGCTCGATCGAAAATTCGCGGACGATCTATTGCGGCAGCTTCTCCAAGACGCTCGCACCCGGATTGCGCGTCGGCTTTGTGGTAGCGTCGACGGCCGTCATCCGCAAGCTTGTCCTGATGAAGCAGGCTGCGGACCTGCATTCGTCATCGATTAACCAGATCGCCATCACCCATGTCGCCGAACGCCATTTCGACGCGCAGGTCGCCAAGATCAGGCGGGCCTATAGCGCACGGCGTGACGCCATGCTGGCGGCACTTGACCAGTACATGCCGGCGGGCACGCGCTGGACCCGGCCCGAAGGTGGCATGTTCGTCTGGGTTACCTTGCCGGAAGGAATGGATGGTGCCGAATTGCTGGCGCTTTCCGTGCAGACCGAAAAGGTCGCCTTTGTTCCGGGGCAGGCTTTCTTTGCCGATCGCTCCGGTACCAACACGCTCCGTCTCTCTTTCTCCTGTGCCAACGAGCAGATGATCGATGAGGGCATCAAGCGGCTTGGTCGCCTTGTCGGCGGCGTGTTGGCCAAGGCTGCGTGATCAGCCCGTCCATGCATGCAAAAGGCCCGGAGCAGTTGTTTCTGCATCCGGGCCTTTTGCATCACCTCTCGAATTGCGTCAGTCGGCTGCGAGGACAATCACCATGTCGTCCTGACTGAAATGCATCATCTGCCCCTTTTGTGGATTGACCACCACGCCGCCGAGGCGACGCGGATCGGCGGCAGACTCGTTCTGCTTGCGATAGCCGATGGCAATTTCTCCACGGCGAAGAGCCGAGAGCGTGACGGTGTAGAAATTGACAGGCTTGTCGATCGATACGTAGTCCGAGATCGGTCGCATGTAGATCTCCGAGCCTTTTTCATCCAGCAATTCGCCGAAGATCGCGGCCATATAGGCATTCTCCGACGCCTGGGCGAGCATAAGGCTGACCAGCTTGTTGCTGACGACGAAGTCATCGGCTCGGGTCACTTCCGCCAGTTGGCGATTGCGGATGTCGATCATTTCGCTGACGACGCTGATGTGTTTTCCGGCGCTCTCTGCAATCTGGCGCAGTTGAAGCAGGGTGATCAGCGTGTGGGTGTCTGCAGTCTGGGCAGCCATCGTGTCGCTGTAGCCGAGGACCAGGACATGGTCGTATGACGGGATATCCAACTCGTTCAAGGTGCCGCGATGGCTGGTGTCGATCGATCTGGCATCGACCGTCATGATGTCGCGATCGATTTGCAGCGCGGATACCTCATCGACGAAACCGGGTGTTTCAGCTGCGATCGTGAGATGAGATCCGGGCGCCACATAGCGTGAAAGCTCGGTGGCGATGATCGGGCCTCGGCGATTCCAGCCAAGGATCAGGGTGCGTTCAGCCTGCTTTTCGCGGGCGACCGGCGGTAGGATCAGGCTCTGCGCGACGGTCGTCTTGCCTGCGTCCAGTTTGATCGAGGCGTCGTCCTCGGAAATGATGATGGCCTTTTCACCGGCCTCGAATACGCGGTTCGGCGGCGGATTGAGGTGAACCGCGCCAGTGTTGTCGCAGATGCCGATCAGCGTGCTTGCCTGATAGCTCATCACTGCAGTGCCAAAAGGCTTGCCGGTCAGCTCCGGCTGTTCAAGGGTGTAAATCTCACATCCGTCGAAATCGAGCAGTTCGGAATAGACCGCCGACAGCCCGGACTGGCGGCTGGTGTGGACCACGATCCGCGAAATCAGGTCGTCGGCGAGGATGAGCTGCATCTCGCCGCCGCCGACAATACGGGCGACTTCTGCGTTGGCGGCGTTACGGATCTCGGCTGCGATCATGTAGGGCGCGGCGCGGCGCTTCGGATCGTTGACCAGGGCCAGTACGGATTTGATCACGCGGGAATCGGCATCGTCGTCTTCCGGCGACAGCACGATGATCGAGCGGGATGTCTGGGCATTGACGATGTCCAGGTCATAGAGATCCGTCGGATCGCCGCTGCGGCAGATGATCCTGGTGTTCTTCAGGTCATCGACCTTGGTGGCGATCTCGTCTTCCATCTCCACCTTGTCCTTGTGGGCCATGATGACGATGCGCGGATTGCGGCGGCTCTGGTTGGCGATCACCAGTTCGCTGATGATATCGAAGATTGAGGGAGACCAGTTGAGAATGATGGTGTGATCTGCCTCCAATACCCGCGAGCGGCCCTTTCGCAACTCATCGAGCTTGTTTTCCAGACCGGAGCTGATGACGCCGATGAGGGCGGAGAAGACGAAGATGCCGGCGATGGTCACGGCGAGCGAGACCATACGGAAGGACCAGCCGACATCGCCGCCCATGGTTCCGGCGTCCATGGTGCGCATCAGCGATTCCCATGCCGCTTCGATGAAGCTCACCGGTTCGCCGCCTTCCGGTGCAATGCCGGTGAGGGCAAGGAAGATGCCTGCGATCACGATGACAATCAGGGATATCAATGCCAGCCAGCCCATGAGCGCTATCGCGCCAGCCGCCATGCTCTTGTCGAACTCATACCGCAAGCGTGCGCGCCAATGGCTGCCTGTCTTCATGATACTGATTTTCCCGTGAAATTTCGGTTCCAGATCGCAGCATTTGCCTGTGGCTGCAATCCTTGGATGGGAGACTTTGCCGTAGCTTACCCAACAATAGTTCATTGAGTGTTGAAGTGCGGCGCCGGGGATGCAGCCGGCAGGCGTCGCTGCTGTCATCCACCTGTCAAAGGGAACCACTAAGGAGCGGTGACTTGATGCAACGAGGATACCCGGATGACAAAGCTCCTTTGCGCCTTTACCGCGCTTGTTTCCCTTGGCCTGATGGCTGGTTCGGTCAATGCTGCTAACCTGGTGCTCTACACCAGCCAGCCGAACGAAGATGCGCAGGCGACCGTCGATGGCTTCATGGCGGAGCATCCCGACGTGAAGGTCGATTGGGTCCGTGACGGTACCCCGAAGATCATGGCCAAGCTGATGGCGGAGATCGAGGCCGGCAATCCGGTCGCCGATGTGTTGTTGATTGCCGACACCGTGACGCTCGAGCGCATGAAGCAGGCCGGCCAGCTGCTCGCCTACAAATCGCCGGAGGCGGCCAATTATGACGCCAGCCTCTATGACGCCGACGGCGCTTACTACTCGACCAAGCTGATCACCACCGGCATCATGTACAATACGGCGGCCGGCATGAAGCCGACCTCGTGGAGCGACTTGGCGAAGCCGGAAGCCAAGGGCCTGGTGACCATGCCGAGCCCGCTTACGTCCGGAGCTGCCCTCATTCATGCCCAGACACTGGTGCGCGTCGACGTTCTGGGCTGGGACTACTACAAGGCACTGCAGGCCAATGGCACGACCGCATCAGGTGGAAATGGTGCGGTGTTGAAGGCGGTTGCGACTGGTGAAAAGGCTTATGGCGTCGTCGTCGACTACATGCCGCTGCGCGAAAAGGCCAAGGGTGCGCCGGTCGAGTTCGTCTTCCCGAAGGAAGGCGTGTCTGCCGTCACCGAGCCTGTCGCCATCCTGTCGAGCAGCAAGAATGCCGAGGCAGCCAAGCTTTTCATCGACTACGTGCTGTCTGAAAAGGGCCAGGAAGGTTTCCTCAAGCTCGGCTACATTCCAGCACGCAACGGCATGGCCGTACCGGAAGGCTTTCCGGCACGCGACACGATCAAGGTTCTGCCGATCAATGCCAGCGAGGCCCTCAAGGCCAGCGAAGACGACCTGAAGACCTTCTCCGGTATCTTCGGCACCAATTGATCCCAGGTATGACCGTTTCTTCGCAACAGTCGAACAGCCAGCCTCGCTGGCTGTTCCCCTTTGTCGGCCTGCTCGTCTTCAGCCTTTGCGCCTTGCCATTGTTGCGTCTCGTGGTCGCCGGATCTCGTTCGATCTGGAGCGGCAAGGCATTGGACCTGCTGCGCGAGCCAGCAGTCTGGCAGGCTGCCGTCAACACGCTCACGACGTCATTTCTGGGCATGGTTGTCGCTGTGATCATTGGTGCTTCGTTTGCGCTCGCCCTTGCCTTGACCAATGTCCGGGCGAGGGGCGTGCTGGGTTTTCTGTTCATGCTGCCGACGATGATCCCGCCGCAGGTGACCGCGTTGTCCTGGGTCGGGCTGTCAGGGCCGTCCAGTCCGCTGCTGAAGGCGATCGGCCTTGCGCCGCCGCTCGGAAGCCCGCAGCCGCTCTATTCGATCTATGGGATCGCCCTGCTGTTTGGCGTGCAGCACGCGCCTCTGGTGTTTCTCTCCCTGAGGGCCGTGCTGTTGGCGCTGCCGCAGGAAGGCATCGACGCCGCCAAGCTCTCGGGAGCCTCGTCGCGCAAGGTGCTGCGCGATATCGTGCTGCCGCTTGCCATGCCCGGGCTTATTGCAGGTGCTGCCATCGCATTTGTCTCGGGCGTCGGCAATTTCGGCATTCCCGCCATCCTCGGCATGCCCGCAGCCATCTACACACTGCCTACATTGATTTATGCACGGTTCGCCAGCTTTGGGGCCAATACATTCGGTGACATAGCCATGCTTTCGGCAATGATCGCCATCCTTGCCATCGCGGGCCTTGGTCTGCAGGAACGGGCGTTGCGCAATCGGGAATACCGGACCATCGGCGGCGCCGGTCTGACGGCAAGTTTCAGCCTTGGTCTCTGGCGGCTGCCGGTCGAGATGACATTGTGGCTATTGCTGTTCGTGATGCTGGTCCTTCCCTTTCTGGCGCTTTTGGCGGGATCACTCGTCTCGACCTATGGCGTTGTGTTTTCATGGCAGACGATTTCCCTGTCGGCCTATGAGGAGATCCTGTTGCGCCAGGCGGTGACCCGGACCGCCTTCGTCAATTCGCTATGCCTCGCCGGATTGACGGCCTTCGGACTGCTGGTTTTTGGTGTACTCACCGCCTATGCCCTGACGCATACGAAAAGCCGCTGGACGGGACTGGTCGCTGCAATGATCGAGATCCCCTATGCGCTGCCGGGTGTCGTCATAGCGGTCGCCTTCATCCTGATCTTCGCCGCACCCATCCCGCTTGTCGGAGTGACGCTGTACGGGACGCTGTGGATCATCCTGCTTGCCTATCTTTCCAGCTTCTTCGCCGTCGGTCTGAAGCCGATCATCAGCGCATTCCGGCAGATCGATCCGGCGCTGGAAGAGGCGGCGCGCCTGTCCGGTGCCGGGTTCTGGCGGCGGTTGGCGGAGATACTGGTTCCTCTGATCGCACCCGCCGCCGGTGCATCGGTGATCCTGGTTTTCCTGATCGCCTGCAATGAGCTGACAGTGTCCGCGTTGCTTTGGTCCGCCGGTACCCAGACGCTGGGTGTCGCGATCTACAATCTCGACGACAGCGGATCGTATGATCTGGCCGCGGCGCTGTCCGTGCTGGTGGTGCTGATGATCGTCGTGCTGATGTTGCTCCTCGAATGGATGGCGGCCTGGCTGCCGAAAGGTGTCGTGCCGTGGCGAAACTGACCCTGCATCAACTGAGCAAGGATTTTGGCACCGGCCGGCCGGCTGTCGATGCCGTGTCGATGGAGATCCGCGACGGAGGCTTTCTGGCGCTGCTCGGGCCCTCGGGCTGCGGCAAGACGACGGTGCTGCGCATGGTCGCGGGCTTCGAGACGCCGACGGATGGCTCGATCCTGTTAGGTGAGCGGGTGATGTCGGATGCAGCCAGGGTCGTGCCGCCGGAACGGCGCAACATGGCCATGGTGTTCCAGTCCTATGCCTTGTGGCCGCACATGACGGTTGCCGAGAATGTCGGCTATCCCTTGAAGGTGCGTGGGGTGACCGGCGAACGCTACCGCGCGAAAGTGCTGGAGGCTTTGCGATCGGTGCGGCTTGAAGCGTATGGCGACCGCCGCCCAGCAGCGCTTTCCGGTGGACAGCGTCAGCGAGTGGCGCTTGCCCGTTGCCTTGTAACATCTCCCGATGTCGTATTGCTGGACGAGCCGCTGGCCAATCTCGACCGTCATCTCAGGGGCGAGATGGAGGACGCTTTCCGCGAGTTTCATGCGCGCTCCGGCGCCACGATGATCTATGTGACGCATGATCAGGCGGAGGCGATGGCGCTGGCAACCGATGTCGCGGTGATGGCGGACGGCAAGCTGCTGCAGATGGCGGCACCTGACGAGCTCTATGCACGACCGGAGGGCCGGCGTGTGGGCGAGCTTGTCGGGCGTGGTGCCATTCTGTCTGTCCGGGTCGTGGCAGGCGCTGCACGCAATTTCGACTGGCAGGCCGTCCAGCTGGCTTTGACGCGATTGGACGCGCCGTCTGTGGACCTTCTGGTTCGTCCACAGGATGTCCATATCGGCGATGGTGGCTTGCCGGCAGTGGTGGAAAGCGTGGTCTTCGAGGGCGAGCGCTATACCGTGGGCTTGCGCCTCGGCGACGGTCAGTCCCTTCGGGTTCACTGGCGCGAGCGGCTGCAGGTTGGGGCCGTGGTCCCGGTCATAATTGCCGGCGGTTGGCGTCTCTGAAGTCTTTCTGCATCCGCTTGCTTGCGCTTTGCCGGTCGATGCATGGCCATCGTCGATCGAGCTGCGGTTCGGCAAAGTCCATCCGAAATCGGCTGCTGTGTCGCGCTGCCGAAAAATCTCTGCAATAAAGCTCGAAGGTCGTTTCCACAGATTCTCCTCCCGGCTCGAAAGGCTGTAATCGAGATGTCGCTGCGTATCGCAACCTTCAATATCGAGAACCTGATCGCCCGATTCGATTTCACCGGCTTTCGCAACCAGTTGCGCTCAGACCGGGTGCTGAAACTCTTCGAGATCAAGACCGAGCTCGGCTATCAGCAGTTGGAGGCGGCGCGGGTCGTGGCCACGACCGACGACACAAGGCAGCTTTCGGCGCTTGCGATTGCCGATACCGATGCGGATATCCTCTGCCTGCAGGAGGTGGACAATATGGAGTCCCTGCAGGCGTTCGAGTATGGCTATCTCTTCCGCATGGCCGGGGCGGGTTACCGGCAGAAATACATTATCGAGGGCAATGACAGCCGTGGCATCGATGTGGCTGTGTTGATGCGCGAACAGACGCGCGGCGGCGAGCGGATCGAGCTTGTAGATATAAAGAGCCATGCTGCGCTCACCTACAGGGACCTATCGCTCTATCATTCCGGCCTCGGTCCGAATCTGCAGCCGGATAGCAAGATCTTCAAGCGCGATTGCCTCGAGCTTGATCTGCGCATCGGTGGTCGGCCGTTGACAATCTATGTCCTGCATCTCAAGTCGATGACCAATGGTCGCGATGGAGTCGATGGGCGGGAGAGCACCAGGCCGATCCGCGAGGCAGAAGTGAAGGCCGTGCGCCACATCATCGAAAACCGGTTCGGCATGGATCAGGTCTCCGAAGCCAATTTCCTCATCTGCGGCGACATGAACGACTATCAGGAGCGCGTCGACGTCATCGGCGAAAGGCGTCTCGGGTATCGGTTCGAGCCGGTGGGCGGCCTGAGCAGCGCCCTCGACATCCTGTCCTCGGACAACTTTGCCGAAAACGTCATGCTGCGCCGCCATGTTCTCGACCGATGGACGCTCTATCACGCGCGCGGCCCGGAGGAGCAGCATCTGTGCCAACTGGACTATATCTGGCTCTCGCCAGCGCTTGCACGGGCCAATCCGACCGTTGCGCCCGACATCATCCGCAACGGTCAGCCGTTCCGGACACCGTTTCCGCCGGGCCAGGAAATCGAGCGCTATCCGCGTGTTGGCTGGGACAGGCCGAAGGCGTCCGATCACTGCCCGGTTGCGATAACCCTGCATGTGCCGTGAAGAGGCGGTCATGATCGACGAGACCGGCCTCAGGGTCGATGGCACGGTGATGCCGATCCAGTCATATCATCTGGCGGTATTGCCGGGTTTCCATCCACTGGAGGAGACCATGCGCGATGCCATCGCCGAAAACTGGGCTGTCGAGCACGCGGCCAATCCGAGGCTGTTCGATGGGCGAATGATCCTGCAGAACCGGATCAGGCTCAACGGGGCTGCGATCGAGGCCGAAGGCTATCTGTCTTCGTTTTCCACCTTTCTCTGGTGGCGAAAGCAGCAGGACAGGTCAGGGGCCTGCCATCTGTTCGGCTATCCGGTTATTGCCGCGTCTGACGGCACGCTGATTGCCGTTGAGATGGCCTCGCACACGGCAAACGCCGGGCAGGTCTATTTCGCGGCCGGCTCGCTTGATGCCTCCGATGTCGTCGATGGCGTCTGCGATCTTGCCGGCAACATGCGTCGCGAAGTGCTGGAGGAAACGGGGCTTGATCTTAAGGACGCCGCAACTGATGGTTTGGTCTATGCGAGCTATCGGTCGCGCCGGCTGACGTTTTTCCAGATCTTTCAATTCGATGCGACGGCGGAAGATCTGATCACGGCGATCAATCTGTTTGCCGGCTGTGCGCAAGAGCAGGAAATATCAGGCGCCGTCGCCATCCGCAACGGAGACCACAACGCGTATCGCTACAATCCCGCCATGCTGCCAATTCTCGACTGGTACTTCGCGTCGCGGCGGTGACGCCCGTTGCTTGCCTTGCGCGTTGCGCTGGGGCAGTGTGACGGGCCAAATGCGACCGACCGGAGATTGCCCGTGGCACGAAACTATTCCATCTATGACGTTTTCACCGATCGCAAACTTGCCGGCAATCCGCTGGCTGTGGTTTTCGACGGTGACGACCTCTCGGATCAGGCCATGCAATCGATCGCGGCCGAGTTCAATCTCTCAGAAACGGTCTTTGTGCAGAAACTTGGCAATTCTGCGCATGCCACGCGCATCCGGATCTTCACGCCGGCGCGGGAATTGCCGTTTGCGGGCCACCCGACAGTGGGAACCGCGATCGCGCTTGCAGAGCAGGCCTATGGCGGCCAGGACGGCGGTCTCGATCTCGTCACGGTGCTGGAGGAAAATGTAGGTCCGGTTCGCTGTGCCGTCAGGCTCAGGCCCGGCGAGGCGAGCTTTGCCGAATTCGACCTGCCGCGGACCTCAAGCCGCTATGATCTGCCACTCGACCGTCAGGGTATCGCTGACGCGCTTTCGCTGAAGGTTACGGCCATCGGCTTCGAGAACCATGTTCCGGCCATCTGGGGGGCTGGTGTGCCGTTTCTGCTCGTGCCTGTCCATGACATTGCGGCTGTCGAAAGCCTGGAGTTCGATCCACAACTTTGGGAGCGCACGGCGCCTCTGTGTGAGGGGCGCCTTACGCCTGCCTATGTCTATTGTCGCGGCGGGGTCCATCATGCGGCGAAGTTCCATGCGCGGATGTTCTCGCCTGATATGGGCATTACGGAGGACCCTGCGACGGGATCCGCCGTCGCTGCGCTGTCGGGTGCCATCTGGCATTTCGATGGATTGCCGGATGGCCATCACCCGCTGATGGTGGAGCAGGGCGTGGAGATGGGCCGGTCGTCCCACATTCATCTGCATATCGATGTCAAAGACGGTGCGATTTCGCGTGCTCGCATTGGCGGTCAAGCGGTGCGTCTTGCGACCGGTAGTCTCGATCTTTGAAAAATAAGGGAAATTTCGGATTTCTGAAATTTTTTTGACCAAATAGCCAAGAAATTTCGTCTCGGCGCTAGACAAGGTCCGATATCCTGTTTATACGCCCGGTCACGCCTCCAGAACGGGGCGCGGCGGGTGATTAGCTCAGTTGGTAGAGCAGCTGACTCTTAATCAGCGGGTCGTAGGTTCGAGCCCTACATCACCCACCATTGTTCAATCTTTCCAATAGTTTGGACATGTTGTGACCCGAAGGGTCAACGGTGATTGAAACGTTCGCGATCCCAACAAAAGTGCTTTCGCATCCATTTACTTAGGCGCGCTTCAAGCGCGGGCAAGTTGCAGGATTCGGCGCGCGAATTCTCCGAAGCGCGATCGGCAGTCGGCTAATGATTTTCGCTCATTGCATTTGGCTTGTCGCTGCCGGTGCGCGTCCGGGATGTTCCTCGCATGTTCCTCACTTCAGTCGGTCACGTTCACCTTCTGTTGCCATTTTCACGCGCGTTTATGTTTGCTTGCCCTGTGGATAACTGTGGATAACCTGAATAGCCGGCTCAGCGTTGAGCCGACTGCCGCGACTGGGGCAAGACATAGGGGATGTGATGGGCCGGCAGCCGCCCGACCGTTCCGGCGATGCCGTAGACCTCACGGATGATGCTGTCGTTGATCGTATCGCCAGGAAGGCCTTCGCAGACAAGTCTGCCTTTGTGCAGGATGGCAAGATGATCGGCAAACTCTGCGGCGAGGTTCAGGTCATGCAGGATCGCCAGCACGATGCCGCCGGCGCGGGCGAAATCGCGGGCCAGCTCCAGGACGGAAATCTGGTGACCGATGTCCAGGCTTGCCGTCGGTTCGTCGAGATAGATCGCACATGGCTTGCCGTTGGAAACCGGCGAGGGCATCTGCGCCAGCACACGGGCCAGCTGCACGCGCTGCTGCTCGCCGCCGGAAAGCGCGTTGTAGCTTCTTGCCTCAAAACCGCCAAGGCCGACACGGGCGAGTGCCTGGCGGGCTGCCAGGCCGGGCTCCAGGCTACCATGGGCGACCGCGCCCATGCGAACCACTTCCAGCGCTGTGAAGGGAAAAGACAATGCGGTTGACTGTGGCAGGACCGCGCGTTCTGACGCCAATGCGATGGCCGACAGGCCGGTCAGGCGACGGTCATGGTAAAGCACCTCGCCTTGGTCGGGTTGCAATTCGCCCGAGATGGCCTTGAGCAGGGTGGACTTGCCCGCGCCATTCGGGCCGATCACCACCGTGAACCGTCCCGGTGTGAGATCGAGACTGACGCGGTCCAAGAGTGTGCGTCCGCCGCGAATGATGCTGATTTGTCTGGCTCGGATCATCTCACAATCCCTCCATGCTCGAACGGCTGTTTCGACCGAGCAACAGCATGAGGAAGACCGGCGCTCCAAGGATCGCTGTGATGATGCCGATCGGCAGTTCGGCCGGAGCAACAACCGTGCGCGCGATACTGTCGGCAAACAGCAGCAGTGAAGCGCCGCCAAGCGCGGAGGTTGGCAGGAGGAAACGATGCGACGGACCGATGGCCAATCGCAGCAGGTGCGGGACGATTATGCCGACAAAGCCGATCGAGCCGGCAACGGCAACCGTGGCACCGCAGGCAGCGGCCACGGCGAGGATCGTCAACCGTTTCAGGCGCTGGACCGGTACGCCCATGTGAAATGCGGCGGCGTCGCCGAGGACGAGCGCGTCAAGGCCCTTTGCGACGAAGGGTATGATCAGCATGACGAAGCCGACAAAGGGCAGGATCGCGAGAATCTTGGCGGTGCTTGCACCGCTGAGCGAACCCAGCGACCAGAATGTGATATCGCGCAACGCGCGGTCGTCGGCCATGAAGATCAGCAGTCCGGTTGCAGCGCCCGTCATGGCCGCTATGGCGATACCGGAGAGAATAAGAGCCGTCGTCGATGTCTGGCCATGCCGTGTGGCGATGGCATACAGCAGGAACGTGTTGGCAAGGCCGCCCAGGAAGGCCATCAGCGGCAGAAACTGTTCGCCGAGCACGGATTGCAGCGGGAAAAGCAGTGTTGGACCAAGCACGATAGCGGTCACGGCCGCGAGCGCA
Organism: Rhizobium sp. SL42; assembly: GCF_021729845.1. Classification (NCBI taxonomy): domain Bacteria; kingdom Pseudomonadati; phylum Pseudomonadota; class Alphaproteobacteria; order Hyphomicrobiales; family Rhizobiaceae; genus Rhizobium; species Rhizobium sp. SL42. Next base: position 3,037,477 of record NZ_CP063397.1, on the reverse strand, counting down.
GCGCCCGAGGTCACGCCGACAATTCCGGGGTCAGCCAGCGGATTGCGGAACAGGCCCTGCATCATGGCGCCCGAGACGCCAAGTGCTGCGCCGATCAGCAGCCCGATGGCCGTACGGGGCAGGCGCACCGCCTCCAGGATCAGCAGGTTCTGGCTGTCGAGAGCTGCTGCATTGCCGCTCAGATAGTCGAGCAGATGGGGCAGGCCGACGCCGGTCGGGCCAACGACGATCGACGTGAAGATGGCCAGGACCAGCAAGAGCACGAGCGCGACCAGCATCAGCAGGCCGAGTGCGGAACGGTCGCCGCTGACGGTGCCGCGACCGGCGAGAAGCGCCAAGGTGTTCACAGCTTGCTCGCCTCCGGGTAGAGCTTGCCATGCAATTCGGCGGCGGCGTCTGCCGCGCGGGGGCCAAGTCCAAGGAGATAGAGCCCGTCCATGGTGACGAAAGCCTTGTTCTTGGCTGCGGGGCTCGAGGCCAGAGCGGGCAGGGCGAATGCCTGTTCCGCCGTCAGATGCATGGCGCCACCGCTCATCACCAGCACAACATCGGGGGCCGCCGCGATGACTGCCTCGTCGGTCAGGGGCTTGTAACCCGACACGGAACTGACCGCGTTCTCACCGCCGGCAAGCCGGATGATGGCATCAGCCGAGCTATGCGAACCGCCAGCCATGATGCGGCCATTGGCAAGCGAGAGGGCAAAGAGCACCTTTTTCTTGGTGCTTGTGGATGTGGTCTTTTCTGCCGTCGCCTTCAGCGTCGCCTCGACCTTGAGCGCGAGCTCATCTGCCTTGTCCTTGCGTCCGATTGCTTCGCCCACGGCGCGGATCTTGGCCGGAATCGCCGATGTTTCCGGCGGGCTCGGAATGCTGACCAATGTCAGGCCGCTTGCCTTGAGAATATTCATTGCATCGGCGGGGCCTGCACCTGCCTCGGCGATGATCAGGTCCGGTTTTTGTGACAGAACTCCCTCCGCCGAGACCTGTCGAACATAACCGATATTGGGCTTCTGCGTGGCTTCTGCGGGAAAGCTGCTGGTGGTGTCAACGGCCACGACCCGGTCGCCTTCACCCAGCGCATAGATGATTTCCGTCACGGTGCCGCCGATGGCGACAATGCGCTTGGCATCCGCTGTCTGGGCGAAGGATGTCGGGGGCGCGATCAGCAAAGCGCAGGCAAGAGAAAGGACGAGGCGGCGGGGCAAGTGAACAGAACGCATGTTATCGCTTAACCTATGGTGCAAGGCGATCGGCAAGCCTTTCGGCTGACGTCACCTCGCTCTGTTTCGGGGTGTGATGGCGCCGGGAAAGCAGCGACATTTAACTTGACTTAGTTACACAAGTTTATCTAGGAAGGCAACAGATTGCAGGCTTGGCGCTGTGTTGGTGAGATCCGAGAAATTGCTCCCGACGGCGATTTGCCTGTATCGCGCCGCGTTCATTTTGGATCGAGAGGGATCAGTCACATGTATATTGCCATGAACCGTTTTCGCGTTGTGCCGGGCTTTGAAGAGGCCTTTGAAAATCAGTGGCTTTCGCGTCAGGCGCGGCTGGCTGAAGTGCCGGGCTATGTCGAGTTCCACATGCTGAAGGGTGGCAAGGCAGAGGATCATACGCTGTATGCCTCGCACACGGTGTGGGAAAGCCATGCGCATTTCGTCGCCTGGACGCAGTCGGAGCAGTTCCGCGCGGCGCATGCCCGCACAGGCGAAAGCAAGGTCCAGTATCTCTCCGGTCCGCATTTCGAAGGGTTCGACGTGATCATCCATGAAGACCGCACCGGCAAGCGCGCCGAAGTTGCAGCGTGAGCGCATGATGGATACGCCAATTCAATCGACCAATGAGCGCCTCGAGCGCGCACGTGCCGCACTTGCAGAAAAGCCGGAAGGCGTCATCGAGCAGATTGCTGCTCAGGCGGATGTGTCGCCCGCGGATGTACTTTCCGTGTTGCCGGCGGGCGCCGCCGTTCTGGTCCCGGCCGAGCGCTGGGATACCGTGTGGAAGGACATGACCGGCTGGGGAGAAATCCTGCTGATCGTGCATACCGATGACGTCGTGCTGGAGGTGAACGGCGCACTCGTCGATGGCAGCGAAGGACATGGCTGGTTCAACATTCATGGCGACAGCCCGATCGGCGGGCATATCCGCAAGGATCGTTGCGTGAATATCGCTTTCGTCGACCGCGGCTTCCATGGCCGCCGCTCGTGTTCCGTCTGGTTCATGAATGGGGATGGCAAGGCCATGTTCAAGGTCTTCGTCCGTCGTGACAAGGACCGTGCACTGATCGAAGATCAGGTGCTGCGCTTCGAGGCCCTTCGGGTCGCTGCCGCTGCTTGATGGCAGAACTTTGAACAATGGCCGGTGGAGCATTTTCTCCACCGGCCATCGTCGTTTCAGCGGTTCTTTCTTTTGCCTATAACTGCTTCTATGGTCCCGCCGATTTCTCATACAGGCTAGGGATTTGCATTGATCCGACTTCGATACGGCTTCTTTTCCATTGTTCTTGCGCTGGCTGCGGTCGTTTTGCCGCCAGTCGTTTTCCATTCCATGGTGGCGCAAGCGCAGACACAAGAGCAGGCGCAGCCCGCTGGGCAGGCTCCCGCAGGAGATGCGGCGCCTCCGGTGTCGGCACCCGCTGCTGAAGCAACGGCGCCGGCAGCGGCGACCGAGCCTGCCGCTGCAGCCACGCCTGCAGCCGCGCAGCCGCTTCGGGATGAAAAACTGGCGAAAGCCGACACGCAAATCGAGCAAGCGCGCAAGCGGCTGGAAAACCTGAACAATCAGGTTGAGCAAAGCAAGCAGGACGATCGTGTTCTGGCTGATCTGAAAGTGCAGGTCGACGGCATGGTCCGTGACCTGCTGGCAATCTCCGTCGAACTCAGACCGCGGCTGAATGATATCCAAACCCGTCTGACCGAACTCGGAGAGCCGCCTGCAGAAGGACAGCCGGCGGAAGCCGCTGATGTCACCGAAGAGCGCAACCGGCAGAACGCCGCTCGCTCGCAGATCAATGCGCTGACCGGTCAGGCCGAGGATCTGTCGATTGAAGGCAAGTCGCTCGCCGATCGAATCACAAGCATCCGGCGCGCAATCTTTACCGATCAGCTTTTCGAACATACCGAAATCAACGCCGAGGTTGCGGCAGAGGCGGCCGAATCGTTCTCCGCGGATGTCGGACGCGTTCACCGTAGCATCGTCAGCTGGATCGTCTTCGTGCTGAAGTACAAGACTGTGCCTTTCGCAATCACGGTCTTTCTTTCCGTGGTGCTGGCGTCTGCGATGCTGTTCATCGAATATCGGCTGTTCGGTTCACTGATCCGCCGCGACCCGATGGTCGAGAACCCGAACTATATGAGCCGCTTGTCGGTGGCTTTCTGGTCAACGATCCTGCCGTCACTGGCGTTCGGCTTCTTCCTGGCCAATACCTATTTCCTTCTCGATACCTTCAATATCCTGCGACCGGATATAGCACCGATCGTCAGTTCTATTTTCGGGTTCGTCGGATTGGTGTTTTTCGTGTCGATGATCTCGCGGGCAGCGCTTGCACCGCGAGCGCCGAACTGGCGGCTCGTCAAGCTGTCCAACGTCGGTGCGCGAGACCTGACGATCGCAATCTTCCTGATGGCTCTGGTAAACGGCCTCGACTATGTCCTGGCGGTGATCAGCGAGGCATTCAGCTCTCCGGTTGTGTTGACGGTCATGAAGAGCCTGATCTCGTCGCTGACGGTCGGCCTGTTGTTGTTCATCGTTTCGTTCCTGCGCCCCGTGCTTGCCGAGAGCGGCGACCCGTTTGACAAGGGCAGGGCCTGGCCGCGCAGCGTTTCAAGCACTTTCCGGCTTGTCGGGATCCTGCTGATCTTTGCCAGCGGCATCGGTTATGTCGGCTTTGCGCGTTTCCTCGCCACCCAGATCGTAGTGACCGGCGCAGTGCTGGCGACCATGTATATCGGCATCCTCTCGGGCAAGGCGATCTCTGCCCCGAACCAGTTCGGCGATACACGCATTGGACAATATGTGGCGAAGCGCTTTCGTCTTGGTCCTGTGGGGCTGGATCAAAGTGGCATCGTTGCCGGTCTGCTGATCTACGCCTTTGCGCTGATCCTCGGCATTCCGCTGATCCTGATGTCGTGGGGCTTCCAGCCCCGCGATATTCAGCTGTGGCTTTACAATCTTTTCACCGAGGTCAATGTCGGCACGATCCGCATTTCAATCTTCGGGATTCTTGGCGGCGTCCTGCTGTTTGCGCTGGGTCTGGTCGTCACGCGATGGCTGCAGAAGTGGCTCGATGGCAATGTGATGGCACGGTCACATGTCGATCCGGGTGTGCGCAATTCGGTGAAGACCGGCATTGGCTATCTGGGTACGGCGCTGGCAGGGATCGTCGGGATATCGGCGGCCGGTATTGACCTGTCGAGCCTGGCACTGGTCGCAGGCGCCCTGTCCCTCGGTATCGGTTTCGGCTTGCAGAACATCGTGTCGAACTTCGTCTCGGGCCTTATTCTGTTGGTGGAGCGGCCGTTCAAGGTCGGCGACCATGTCTTGACCGGAACGACGGAAGGCATCGTCAAGCGGATCTCGGTTCGTGCAACGGAGATTGAGACCTTCCGCAAGCAGTCGATCATCGTGCCGAACTCGGAGTTGATCAACGCGCCTGTAGGCAACTGGACGCACAGAAACCGCATGCAGCGGTCGGAAATCCCGGTGAGCGTCGGTTATGAGGCTGATCCGCAAGAGGTGATCGATCTGTTGCTCGACATCATCAACACGGTTCCCCAGGTCCTGCGCAATCCCGAACCGCATGTCGAATTTCTTCGGTTCGGCGCCTCGTCGCTCGACTTCGAACTGCGCTTCCATCTTGCAGACATGAATGATGGCCTGGCGATCCGCAACAGCGTCCGTATGGAAGTTTTGCGGCGATTCCGAGCGGAAGGCATCTCGATGCCGTATCCGCATCAGGATGTGATGCTGCATCTGAGCGACAGCGACCGCAGTTCACTGCTGCGGCACAATCGCGGAAAGGAAGCGGGACGGAAGCCAAGCGAGAGCGAATTGCATGACGGGACGGATGATGACAAACTCCTGCCATGAATGCCTCATTCAGGCGCCATTCAGGGGGAATGCGTCAGAAGAGGGGTAAGGCCGCGGGGAAGAACCTTCCTGGGAGCGGTCATGCGCAACAGAGGGCGGGGCCTTGAACCCCGCGACCTAAATGATCAGACTTCTGGCAGTGGGTGGCGTGCTTTTCTCTTTGACCCCGGCCCTCGCCGGTGTTGCCGTGGCGGCCTCGATCAGCAACTCGGGCACGTCTTCGATCGTGCTGATCGTGGTTGAGAACGGCAATCGCGCCGAGGTGTCGCTCGACGCCGGAGGCTCGGATTCGATCTGCCCGACAGGCTGCTTCGTAACGTTGCCAAATGGCGACAGGCTGGGTCTTGCCGGTGGCGAAACCGTCGATATCAAGGACGGTATCGCGACGATCAAGTGAAGCAGCCGGTACGGGCGTCTGTGTGGACTGCACGGGCAGATCATAACCGTCCTGCGTGTCCGTCGGCGATCTTGCGCAAGTAGGAATGGTTGCCGAAAGGTCAGGCTTCCGCATTGCTTAACTATCGCCTCGCGTTGCTGCCTTAAAATGGTCAAATTAACGGTTCCGCAAATGATCACTGCTAAATGGCTAAGTGTTGAATAAAACACAAAAAGGCGAGTCATGGCAGTTCTAGGTATTTCCGGGATGCAATATTCCGGGGAAACATTCCCCGATGTCCGCATCATTCTCGGGGAAGATTCCAACGTCTTCACACAGATGATCAGCCAGCGCCTCAAGGAGCTGATGGGCGTCGATATCGAGATCTGCAGAACCTTTGAAGACATGCAGATGGCCAATGAGCTCAATGACGAGCCAGTCGTACTTGCCATATCGAATATCAATCTGCCCGGTGCCGAGAATGGCGAAGCGCTCGAATACATGATCGACTGCAATATCCCGACGATTGTCTTTACCGGGACGTTTCACGACGAAATCCGTGAGAAGCTGCTGGCCAAGGACATTGTCGACTACATTCTCAAGGACAACGTCTTTGCCGTCGATATGCTGGCTGAATCCGTCTACCGGTTCTTGACCAATCACCGGCACCATGTGCTGATCGTCGATGACAGCGCGACCGCCCGTGCTCTGCTCTCCAGTCGTCTCAAGCGTTATAATTTCCGTGTCAGCCTCGCCGATAGCGGTGCCAAGGCGATCGAAATTCTGAAGACCAATCCGGATATCGGTCTCGTTGTTACCGACTACAACATGCCCGACATCGATGGTTTCGAATTGACCCGGCGCATTCGTTCCGTTCGCGGAAGTCACGAATTGCGGATCATTGGCGTCTCGTCGTCCAACAATCGGCTGCTGTCCGCACGCTTCCTCAAGGTTGGCGGTAACGATTTCATGCTTCGCCCGTTCATCGACGAAGAATTCTACTGCCGCGTTAACCAGAACCTTGATACGCTGGTGCAAATCAGAGCGGCGCAAGCGCGGACTAAATAGGCGCGCAGAGCCAATTTCGCGTAGAACAAGCGGCAGGCGGGAACCCGGTTCCACGCCTGCCGCTGGTATTGCAGGTCATTATGTTTAATTCATTTGGTAGTCGCATGCCTGACCATGCCGTTCGGCCTGCGTCGCGAAACAAGGCTCATGTTCTCGTCATCGAGGACTCGCGCTCTCTTTCTTCAATCCTATGTCACCGTTTTGAAAACGAGCTTGGTTATCAGGTAACCCATTGCGCAACGGTCAAGTCGTTCGAGGCCGCGATTGCGGCAGATGTGTTCGATATCGCCGTTGTCGATCTGAACCTGCCGGATTCGTACGACGGGCAAGTACTGGATCAGGTCGTGGCGCTCAATGTGCCGGCCGTGGTTTTCACCGCCGATTTCAATCGAGACATGCGTGAGCGCCTGCTCGAGCGCGGCGTTGCCGACTATTTGATCAAGGACAATGAGCGCGCGCTCGACATGGTCGTCGAGTCGATCGACCGCATTCTTTCAAACCGAAATGTTGGCGTCCTGGTTGTCGACGACGTGGCATCGGCCCGGGCGATGCTGGTCGATCTGCTGCGCGTTCAGAAATTCCAGGTCTATGATGCCGAGACTGGGGCCGAGGCGCTGACACTGTTGGCCGATAATCCTCACATCGAGCTGGTAATCACCGACTACCATATGCCCGATATGAACGGCTACGAGCTGACGCGGCGCATACGGCGTCAACACCACAGCGACCGCCTGCGCATCATCGGGATTTCGTCGTCCTCGGATCGCTTGCTTTCGGCAAGTTTCCTCAAGGCCGGGGCGAACGATTTCGTCTATCGGCCCTATGTCGTCGAAGAACTGCAATGCCGGATACAGCACAATATCGAGACGCTGTCGCAATTGCGGCAGTTGCGTTATGCGGCTTTCAGCGACTACCTGACCGGACTGCGCAATCGCCGTTATTTCTTCGATGAAGGACCGGCACAGGTGGCGAGCATTCGTGCACGTGGCGAGCCATGCAGCATCGCCATGCTCGACATCGATCATTTCAAGAAGCTCAACGACAGCTATGGTCATGAAGTCGGTGACCGGGTTCTGAAGGCTGTGGCGGGGCGGCTGAGCGTCATGCTCGACGGGACCGGGCATATGCTGGCTCGACTGGGCGGGGAGGAGTTCAGCGTGCTTTTGCTCGGTCTTGATGCCAGCGCTGCCGCTGCATTTTGCGAGGGCTTGCGCGAGGACATCGCCCAGATGCGCGTTGTGCTCGACGATTCGGAGCTTGGTGTCACGGTCTCCATCGGCGTCGCGGAAATTGCCGAACAGGAGAGTTTCAGCAATTACCTGAACGCTGCTGACCAGTTGCTGTATTTGGCAAAGCGCTTGGGCCGGAACCGCGTTTATTCCGAGAATATGTTGGTGAGTGGATAAGTTGGTGTCGGCAAGCCGAGGCTGTCACTGGTAACCGGGTATTCGGCACCTATATTCAGCCAGCCGATAGCAAAAGCGAGTCCCCCGCCAATGGCGCCAATCATTTCCATCCGTTCCCTGTCCAAGATCTATTCCAACGGTTTTAAAGCACTCGACAATGTCAGCCTCGATATCGAGGAGGGCGAAATCATCGCATTGCTCGGGCCGAATGGTGCGGGCAAGACGACCCTGATTTCAATCGTCTGCGGCATTACCAATCCCTCGAGCGGGCAGGTACTGGTCTCAGGCCACGATGTGGTCAAGGATTTCCGCAAGACTCGCGGAGAGATCGGTCTGGTGCCCCAGGAATTGACGACCGACATGTTCGAGACCGTCGTCAACACAGTCAGCTTTTCGAGGGGACTGAACGGCAAGAAGCCGAACCCCGAATTGGTCGAGTCGCTCTTGCGGGAATTGACGCTGTTCGAGAAACGCAACAATGCGCTGCGTGAGCTTTCCGGCGGTATGAAGCGGCGTGTGCTGATTGCCAAGGCGTTGTCCCACGAGCCGCGTATTCTGTTCCTCGACGAGCCGACGGCGGGTGTCGATGTCGCGTTGCGCAAGGACATGTGGCAGCTCGTGTCACGCCTCAGGCAGACCGGCGTCACGATCATCCTGACAACCCATTATATTGAAGAGGCGCAGGAAATCGCCGATCGGATCGGCGTGATCAACCGGGGCAAGCTGCTGCTGGTTGAGGACAAAAACACGCTGATGCGCAAGCTTGGCAAGAAACAACTGACTATTCAGCTTCATTCGCGGCTTGAAGAAATTCCTGCAAGCCTTTCGAAATGGAATCTAAATCTGAGCGAGCCTGGCGACCAGCTGATCTATGGCTACGAGCTTGGCAGCAATCACGGTGCCATTGCCCGGCTGCTGCAGGATGTCGATGCCGCCGGCATCGGTTTCGACGACCTTTCGACGCACCAGACGTCGCTTGAGGACATTTTCGTCTCGCTGATCGGAGAAGCTCAATGAATATCGAGGCGATCAAGGCCATCTACTTTTACGAGATGGCACGCACCCGGCGCACCCTGCTTCAGAGCGTGATTTCGCCGGTTCTGTCCATCGCACTCTATTTTATCGTCTTCGGCGCGGCGGTTGGTTCGCGCATGCAGGAAGTCGAGGGCGTGCCCTATGGCGGTTTCATTACGCCCGGCCTGATCATGCTGACGCTGATTACCCAGTGCATCTCGAACGGCTCGAGCGGGATCTATTTTCCAAAGTTCACCGGCACGATTTACGAGATCCTGTCGGCGCCGGTGGCGATGAGCGAGATCCTGATCGGATATGTCGGGGCGGCAGCCACCAAGGGGATGATGATTGCGCTGATCATTCTGGCAACCGCGGCTTTTTTCGTCGACCTTTCCATCGCCCATCCCTTCCTGATGCTGTTCTTCATGCTGCTGACGGCTGTGACATTCAGCCTTGCCGGCTTTATCATCGGCATCTGGGCGAAAAACTTCGAGCAGTTGAGCCTGGTGCCCATGCTGGTGGTGCCGCCACTGACGTTCCTCGGCGGCACGTTCTATTCGGTGAACATGCTGCCGCCGTTCTGGCAGACGGTCAGCCATTTCAATCCCGTGCTATATCTGGTCAGCGGTTTTCGCTGGAGCTTCTTCGAGGTTTCGGACGTGCATCCGCTGACGAGTCTTGCCATGGTCAGCGTGTTCCTGCTGATGTGCCTCGGCTTTCTCGCCTGGATCTTCAGGACGGGCTACAAGCTGCGGCCCTGAGGACCTCAGTCGCGCAGCCGCAATTCATCGGTCTGCATCTGCAGCGATCCCAGCGTCGACAGAAAGCTCATGCCGAGCAGGCTCTGGTCGAGCTTGCCTTCCTCCAGCACCACGCCTTCGACATTGGTGCGGGCAATCGGTCCGAGACGAATTTCAGGGATGCGAACGGGCGCCGCCGCGGCGCGGCCGTTGGCGGTCATCACGGTGCGGGTGAAATTGATCGTTGCCGGATCTATGCCAATGCGCACGGCGTCTTCAAAGCGCAGGGCAACCGAGCTTGCGCCCGTGTCGATCAGAACCGGGACGGAGACCGGGCCGACTTCGATGGTGGTTTCAAAGTGACCGCCCAGCGACTTGTGCAGGATGACTTCGGTCGCGCCGTCTGCCGTCGTCACGCTCACTGCCCTGCCGGGCATCAAGCCGGCCAGTATACGTTCGCCAACTGCGCTGAAATCGTTGCGATAGAGATAGCCCGTCACCAGCACCATTGTGATCAGCACCCAGATCGCCAGTTGCCTGATGCTCTGGCCGAGCGTGCGGCGGCTTGCGACGATTCCAGCGGACAGCATCAGCATGATCGGGAGGGTCGCGACGAGGCTGCCGAAATCATCGTTGCTGATACCGAAACTCTGCCCCACGTCATGATTGAAAACCAGTACAGCGAGGCCAAATCCGAGAATCGCCAGAACTATCATCAGGCGCATCAGCCGGCCTCGCGCTCACGGGACAAGCGGGTGCGACGGGTTTCGCGACGGGGTTTTCTTTCGACCGTTTCGAGCCGTGCCGGGAGCGTTGCCATGATGGTGCGGCGCTCCATGTCCGAATAGGCGGTCCAGCTACCGATTTCATCGCGCGTGCGTCCGCAGCCGAAGCAATAGCCGGTCTTGTCGTCGATCGAACAGATCAGAATGCAGGGTGATTCCATCGCGGCCTTCCAGTCGATTTCCTTATATCGTTTGCCTAAAGGGCGATGGCAAGAGTGACGAGGAAGCCGATCTCGGCAAATTGCTGGCAGGCGCCGATCGTGTCACCGGTCTGTCCACCGAGCCGATGGCGGATGCGAGCGGTAAAAACGTAGCTGATCGCTCCGGAGACGCACACGGCGGCAAGCAGTGGTGCAAGGGGTAGAGTGAGCCAGCCGAGCGCGATGGCCAGTGCACCGCCCAGCACAAGCGCTAGATTGGCGATCTGCTTGCCCGGCGCACCCGCTCGCGATGCCACACCCTCGACCCGCGCGCTCGGAAGGGCGGACCAGTGCCATGCCATCAGTCCGCGACTTAGGCTTGCCCCGGCCAGCCATGCGGCGATGGCGGGCGTATTGGCGCCGGGGGTGCACAGTGCCGCAAGCGCTGTCGTCCTCAGTGCAATCGACAGGATCAGGGCGAGGGCGCCATAGGTGCCGATGCGGCTATCCTTCATGATCGTCAGGGCTTTTTCACGATCATGGCCGCCGCCAAGGCCATCGGCCGTATCCGAGAGGCCGTCCTCATGCAGGGCGCCGGTGATTGCGACATTGACCGCAATCGTCAGCAGTGCCGCTATGGTGGCATCGGCACTGAGCATCTGAGACAGCCACAGAACGAAGGCGGAGGGTAGCGCGATCAACAGTCCGGCGAGCGGGAATGCAGCGGCGGTCCGTGAGAGGCTGCCGTCATGGCCGGTGAAACAACGATCGGGGACGGGCAGGCGGCTCAGAAACGAAACTGCCCTTGCTGTTTCATCGATGTAGGCGCGCCAATCCAGCATTTATCGTCGTCCGGTGAAATGGCGACCGCATCTGCCGCTTTTTAAGTTGAGACAGGTGGCCGTGGCCAGTATGAGAGAGGCCACAAAGCCTGATTTGCTGGAAGATTACAAGGAAGCTCGCCTCATGACCGTTACCGGCCTGCCATTCGACGATTTCCGCGCCCTGTTGCGCGATCTGCCGGGACCCAACGCCGCTGCCCTGGTTGCCGCGCGCGATCGTGACCGTCAGTTGACCAAGCCGCCTGGTGCATTGGGACGGCTTGAGGAAATCGCAATGTGGCTTGCGGCATGGTCGGGCCGGCCGCCGGCGGTCACCCGCCCGCTGGTGGCAATTTTCGCTGGCAATCATGGCGTCACCAAGCACGGCATCACGCCATTTCCGCCTTCCGTGACCCAGCAGATGGTCGAGAACTTTGCCGCCGGCGGTGCTGCGATCAACCAGATCTGCGTGACCTATGACCTGGGGCTGAAGATTTTCGATCTGGCGCTCGACTATCCGACAGGCGACATCACCAGCGAACCGGCGCTGTCCGAGCGCGATTGCGCGGCCACCATGGCCTTCGGCATGGAAGCGATTGCCGGCGGCACCGACCTGCTGTGCATCGGTGAGATGGGTATTGGCAATACGACGATCGCCGCTGCCATCAACCTTGCGCTCTACGGCGGTGAGGCCGAAGACTGGGTTGGGCCGGGCACGGGTTCGGAAGGCGACGTGCTGCAGCGCAAGATCGCAGCCGTCAAGCAGGCTGTCGCGTTCCACAAGGAACACCTGAACGATCCGCTCGAAATCATGCGCCGGCTCGGTGGGCGTGAAATCGCTGCCATGGCGGGTGCGATCCTTGCGGCGCGCATGGAGAAAATTCCGGTTCTGATCGACGGTTATGTCGCGACAGCCGCTGCGTCGATCCTCAAGGCTGCCAATCCGGCGGCGCTCGATCATTGCCTGATCGGTCATGTGTCGGGCGAGCCGGGCCATCTGAAGGCGATCGAAAAGCTTGGCAAGACGCCGCTCCTGGCGCTTGGCATGCGGCTGGGCGAGGGGACGGGTGCGGCCCTCGCAGCCGGTATCGTCAAGGCTGCAGCCGCCTGCCATTCCGGCATGGCGACCTTCGATCAGGCGGGCGTGAGCAACAAGACCCATGGCTAAGCAGAAAAAAGTGTGGGCGGCGAACGAACCCCTCGCGGCCGAGATCATCCAGAAGAAGACCGGCATCGCGCATCTCTTCGCTGCCGGTCAGTATTCCTCGCAAGGATTTCGCCGGCTGATCGGCGAAGCCGCTTTCCGGCATGAACTCCTGGCTCTGGTCGTCGGTCTGGGCCTGTTTGCGCTGGTTGGCGCGACTGTCCTCGAATATCTCGGCTTCCTGATCCTGATGTTGCTGATGTTTTGCGTGGAAGCGTTGAACACGGCGATCGAGGAGCTTGTCGATCGGATCTCGCCTGAGATTTCGACAGTCGGGCGCAATGCCAAGGATCTTGGATCGTTTGCAGTCTTCTGCCTGATCGTCGCAAATGCATTGCTGGTCGGCTACGTCATCGGCTCACGCCTGATCGCCTATCTCTGATCAGGCAAACTGGCGGCGCCGTGGCTCGACGGCCTTGGCTTCGCTGACTGCGGGAAGGCTTTCCAGGACGCGGCTTGATGGCAGGATGGCAATGACTTCCGTGCCTTCGCGCAATTTCGACTTGAGCTTGAATTCCCCGCCATGCTTGGCGAGGATTGCCTGAACGATCGGCAATCCAAGGCCGGTGCCTTGCTCGGCGCTCTTGATGGCGATCGAACCCTGGCCGAAAGCCGAGAGCACGACGGGAATTTCGTTTTCCGGTATGCCGGGACCGTTGTCACGGATGGAGACATACTGACCGCCGCCTGCGGTCCAGCCTGCCTTGACGATGATCTCGCCGCCCTGGGGGGTAAACTTCACGGCATTCGATAGCAGGTTCAAGACAACCTGGCGCATGGCTTTTTCGTCGGCCCAGACGGAGGGCAGGTTGGGTTCGAACTGTTCCTCGATGCGGATATTCTTCGATTTCGCCCTGAGCTGGATCATGCCGATGCCGTCTTCCGCAAGCTCCAGCAGCGAGACAACCTCTTCGCTCAGCTCATACTTGCCAGCTTCGATACGCGACAGGTCGAGGATTTCGTTGATCAGTTCGAGGAGATGTTTGCCCGAGCGGTGGATGTCGCCGGCATATTCCTTGTAAAGCGGGTTGTTCAGCGGTCCCAGGATTTCGGTTGCCATCACCTCGGAGAAGCCCAGGATCGCGTTCAGCGGCGTGCGCAGTTCATGCGACATCGATGCGAGGAAGCGCGACTTTGCCATATTCGCCTCTTCGGCGCGACGGCGGGCCTCGTCGGACAGAGACTTTGCCACTTCCAGTTCGGCGATCAGGTCGTCCTTCTCCGTCTGGAAGGAGAGCAGCTTCAAATTCGCCTGATGCAAACGGTTGGTGATGTAGATGAAGAAGATCAGCGCCGTGGTGAATACCGCCGTCAGGCCGAGGTCGAGCATCTGGCGACTGGTCAGGGAGAGATAGACGAGTGCCGCAACCGTCGGGAGGAAGCCGAACAAGACGGCCTGGCGAAGCAGCATATTGGCCATTGCGGTGACCGAAAGGACCAGCAGCAGCACGGCCCCTTTGAAAAAGACAAAGCCGCTGCCGCCGCAGGTGGCGCATTGCTGGGTGGCAAAAATCGCCCAGGAGCAGCCCATCGCGACCTGACCCGCGAGCAGGAACTGTCGCCAGCGTTTGTGATTTTCCGGCGTGATGACTGTCTTTGAGGCGCGTTTGACGACCAGGATGCAGAGTGCGTGCATGCTGAGCGCGAAAATCGCCCAGAGAAAGAGACGCGGCTCTGATGTGAGATATGTGCCAATTCCAGTGACGAGCAACAGGATGGCCGGCATCACGGCGGCGCCCTGGAGGGTCGCAGACAGATGCATACCGAGGATTTCGACATCGAATGCGGGAGAGACACCTTGATCCGACTGCAGGCGCTCACGGGTCGTGCGCACGGCTTTCGCCGCGGCCCGGCTGTGGTGGGAGCGCGTCAGGTCGACAATGTTCTTGTCGGTGGATGTTGGTACGCCGTTACTCATCACTGGGAAGATTTTCTACCGCTGACTTACAGCAAGCTTATCGGCCATTTCTTAAGAAGATCCTGTCATGGAAGGATTTGTTTGCCATATGCGCAAAGGATTCGTTGTCGAAATGGGAGAGAATGTGGCGGTGTCCAGATGGCGGTTGCATGACGCAGTTGTGGGTCTGTGCATGCTGGCACTGGTGTTGATCATCATTGCGAAGCTTGAGCAGAGCGCCGTCACGGACATTGTCGGTCCGTTTCATGTGGTGGACGGCGATACGCTTTCGGCAGATGGCAATCGTTTCAGGCTTCTCGATGTCGATGCGCCGGAACTTGGCCAGCGGTGTACGGGCGACAGCAGAATCTATGATTGCGGAAACGCGGCGCGCGACGGGCTGGCCGGGATGCTGGATGGCGCCGATTGGGTATGCGCGGCCAGCGGGCAGGATAAATACGGGCGGCTACTGGTTCGTTGCAAGAGTGGCGAGACGGATTTGGCGGAGGAATTGGTGCGCCAGGGCCTTGTTGTGGCCGACGGTGGCTATCTCGCAGCCCAGGCTGAAGCTCGGGGAGATCAGCGGGGAATTTGGGGCGGAACTTTCGACATGCCGTCTGATTGGCGCCGGGCCCGGCAGTTGGAGGAGATGGAGCCAACGGACGGGTTTCTGACATACGTAGTCGAACGAATTGGCACCTGGTGGGGGAAATGATCGCGTGACCGGCAGAGTTCGTCAGACGCAAGAGAAACGCTCCTGTTCGCTTGAGGCAATTGATGGCTGATCAGGTTGACGTTCTCGGGCGAGCGATCGCCCAATGCCGGATCTGTCGTGACTGCCCGGCGGGCGGTGATGCCGATCGACTGCCGCACGAACCCCGGCCGGTGGCTTATCTGTCGAAGACCGCGCGGATCCTGATTGCCGGTCAGGCACCCGGTCTGCGGGTGCAGGAGACGGGGATTCCGTTCAATGATGCGTCCGGCGATCGCTTGCGGCAGTGGCTCGATGTCGATCGGGAGACCTTCTACGACAGATCGCTGTTTGCCATCGTGCCGATGGGCTTCTGCTTTCCGGGATACAATACGCAGGGGCATGACCTGCCGCCCCGGCGCGAATGTGCACCGCAATGGCGCCAGGCGGCGATGGATGCGATGCCTCAGATCGAACTCATCCTGGCGATCGGTCAATACGCCCAGGCCTGGCATCTGGGCGGTCGGCGTCGCAGGACCATGACGGAGACGGTCGAACACTGGCGTGATTTCCTTCATGGCAATGTTCCGGGGCCACGGGTGCTGGCCTTGCCGCATCCGAGCTGGCGCAATACCGGATGGCTGAAGAAACATCCGTGGTTCGAGGCGGAGGTATTGCCGGCGCTGAGGCGAGAGGTTTCGCTGTTGATAGATCGAAATAATTTTCCTTAATTTGAGCGAATCCCGGTATATCTGAGAAAATCAGTTTTTCAGGACCCGTCATGGACCGTCTCGACCGCAAAATTCTTCGCATTCTCCAGGAAGACTCCACCCTGGCAGTTGCCGACCTCGCAAAGAAGGTCGGATTGTCGACCACACCGTGCTGGCGACGCATCCAGAAGATGGAGGAAGACGGCGTGATCCGCCGTCGGGTGGCGCTTCTCGATCCGGCCAAGGTCAATACCAAGGTGACGGTTTTTGTTTCGATCCGCACGTCGAGCCATTCGATCGAATGGTTGAAGCGGTTTTCGGAGGTCGTGTCGGAATTTCCGGAAGTGGTCGAGTTCTACCGCATGAGCGGTGATGTCGACTATCTCCTGCGCGTGGTCGTTCCCGACATCGCGGCATATGACGCGTTCTACAAGCGCATGATTGCCAGGATCGAAATCCGCGACGTGTCTTCTGCCTTCGCCATGGAGCAGATCAAGTACACGACCGAGCTGCCGCTGGACTACATGATGCTCGACAACAACAAGTCGAACGAGGATTAAGCCGCCGGGCTTTTTCGATGACGGGCGAGAATCTTTTCGCTCGTCAATTCCTTGATGGCTTCCCGTCCAATCCAGCGCGCGGTCTTATCGCCGCTTTCGGCCAGGCGTTCCGCGCAGGCAAGTGCGGGGCCATGGCAGGCCAGATTGCGCTTGCCGATATTGCGCAAGGCCCAGTTCACCGATTTCTTGACGAAGTTGCGCGGATCACCGCGATGTCGCTCGATCAGTGCCAGAAAAGCGAGGAAGGTGGCGTCTGGCTCAGATTTGTTGTGAACGCAGGCGCCGGCGATCATCGCAAACGCAGCCCTCCGCACATATTCGCGATCGTCGTCGGCAAAGTGTGCGACCAGACCTTGCCAGTCAGGCAACTCGGTCAGCAGATCGGCTGCGGCATCGACGATTTCCCATGAATTGAAGTCCGCGGCCCAGGACTGGACATCGGAACTGGTCATTTTTCCTGGATCAGCGGTGTAAATTGCCAACATGCGTGCATCGCGCATGCCGCTTTGCCAGAGTTCCAGTGCGCGGGAATGATTTTTCCCGATCTGACGGGCGATCTTCTGCAGGGTGGGATTTGATATGCCCAGTGCGGTTTCGGTGGCAATGGCGAAGCGGGCCATAGTCCTGACTTGCTGATCGTCGCGCACGCTTTTCAGATGCGCAATGAGATCTTTGGTCGTTGACTGCGGCCCGGGTGTCATTTCTCGAGCCGCGCCAGCAGGGACGACGTATCCCAGCGCTTGCCGCCGAGTTTCTGCACCTCGCCATAGAACTGATCGACCAGTGCCGTGACGGGTAAGGTTGCCCCGTTGCTCTTGGCTTCCGTCAATACGATGTCGAGATCCTTGCGCATCCAGTCGACGGCAAAGCCGAAGTCGTATTTACCGGCGGCCATGGTCTTGTGACGGTTCTCCATCTGCCAAGAGCCAGCCGCGCCTTTGGAGATAACTTCGATAACCTTTTCAATGTCCAAGCCGGCTTTCTTGCCAAAGTGAATCCCCTCCGCGAGGCCCTGGACAAGGCCGGCGATGCAAATCTGGTTGACCATCTTGGTCAGCTGGCCGGCGCCAGTCGGCCCCATCAGGCCGACCATCCGGGCAAAGGCCTCGATGACCGGCTTTGCCTGTTCGAAGGTCTTGTCATCGCCGCCGCACATCACAGTCAACACGCCGTTTTCGGCGCCTGCCTGACCGCCCGACACTGGGGCGTCGATGAAGCCGCAGCCTTTCGCTTCGGCAGCCATCGCCAGTTCGCGCGCCACTTCGGCAGAGGCCGTCGTGTTGTCGATCAGGATCGCGCCTGGCTTCATGCCGGACAGGACGCCATTTTCGCCGATGGTGACGGAGCGCAGATCGTCGTCATTGCCGACACAGGTAAACACGAAATCCGCATCTTTGGCTGCTTCGGCCGGGATGAGCGCGTGGCGGCCGCCGTGCTGCTTCACCCAGGCTTCTGCCTTGGCGGTGGTGCGGTTGTAGACGGTCACATCATGGCCGCCCTTGGCTTTCAGATGCCCCGCCATCGGATATCCCATGACGCCCAAACCGATGAATGCGACCCTTGCCATGCCCATGCTCCCTGCCTGCGAAAATGTCGGCACAAGGCATAGCGCAAGGTTGTGGAGAGGGGAAGACGATCGGTGGAGTTTACTGTTTGACGGGCGCGCCCGCATTTTTACGGATATCGTCATCGCTCAACAAGGTGAGAGACAAGGGACCGAGGCGTCCGGAAATCTCGTTCCATAGACGCCGCAGGCGACGAACGTGCAGATCATCACCGATCCAGTCCATCAGGTGTTCGATAGCGCGGGAGGCGTCTTTCGCTGTGCCCGTAATCGAGGACAATGCCCAACGGCTGAACTCTCCTGCATCCACTTCCCGCACCTGTCCTGCTTCGTCACCAGGGATCAGGAATTTTGCGTTGCTCGTGGTCTGAATGCCTTGCAACAGGTTGTTGGGCGCGAAGAGAACAGCAGCATAAATCCGGTCGAACTTGTCGATTGCTTGCTGTTCGTCGGCCGCTAGCTTTCGATCCTGCTTCAACGCGCGTTCCAGATCAAAAATGGTCCGGACGTTGAACTGGCGTAGCAGCAGGAAGCGGTCCAGTCCGACAACGCAGCAAAGTTGCGCCTGTGCGATCCAATCTATGGCCTGGTAAATGCCATAAGGTGTTTCGATGTGCAGCATGATCGGATTGTAGGTCGCGAGCGACTGGACTTCGGAGATGCCGCATTCCTCCAATCGGAACCGGGTGAAGTAGTCTATGCCATCGATTGCATCGAGTGGTATGACCCTTGTCCAGTCCTTGAATCGGTCGTCGGTCTGCTTGATCCAATTGATAACGCTGGTCGACTTAAGCAAGGCAAATTGTATTGCGCTTTCCGGCAAGAGGCCGAAACACAGTGCCAGCAGGATCCAGATCAGCGGGATACCCGGATTAATCGTGATCGGCGTGTTATTCGATGGCGGCTTTGCGAAATCCGCAATTGCAAGAAGTGGATTGGGCAAGGCTCGGTAAAGGATGATCGTGACGAGGACGGAGACGACGATCATCGCGGCCTGGCGGATGAAGGTGTAAGCAGACAGGTCGAAGACGGCGAGAGCCTTGACCAGATAACGGAGCGAAGCGACATAGGCGCCGATGAAGGCAAAGGCTGCAACTGTCGCGGTGTTTTCTGCTGCAATCCGGATTGTCTGGTTTGCTTCTGCACCGCCAGATCCCGGCAATCCGCCGGTGATGAATAGGCTGAGCACCAGATCCTGCGTACAGGTGGCATTGATCATGCTGCACAAAGGGATGAGTGAAATATAGAATCCGGTCATCACGACAAGTGCGTAGGGCAACGATGACAAGAGCAACTGGCGATCGTGCTGGCGCCCAAAACGATGTGTCTGCTCGATGGTGGCGGTGATCTGGGAGACCAGTTCGTCAGCGTTTTCCTTTGCCCCGGGTTCTCCATTTGGCGGCGTTCTGGATGCTTCCGGGGGCGGCGCGTATGGCTCGACGTCAGCCGAGTATTTCGTCCGGACAAACTCGAATGATGGATTTATGCCCTGTGCGCCATCGCCGCCAGCCGTAGTCGGAAAGGCGGCAATGTAGTCGCGGATCATTCGTAGGCGGCGCAATCTGATCTCGTATCGACCGAAGATCAGACCGATGACTGTGGTTGCGGCCATCGCAATGGCCACCAAGATCGATTCAGTGGTCAGGAACTCTTTCAGTGATGCCCAAATCACAGCCAATGTTTGCATTTGCCATCCCCCATTTGCGGGAAAGCCTAGCAAGAACAAAAAAGGGCGCCACCAATCGGTGACGCCCTGTGGTTGCATATAGCAATCCTCGATTGCGGCTACTTCTTTTTAGCAATGACCAGGTGACCGGGAGACGGTTCGCCGTCCTGCATGCGCACGTTGATGTCGATGATTTCGACGATTTCAAAGCCGGTGGCGGCCAGGCGTTCGCGGACATAGTCCTCGGCGTGGATGAAGCGCTGGTGCGGACCGACCATGTAGGGACGGCCGGCCATGACGTCGGCCGGGCGTGTCTCGGACGAGAAGATGAACAGGCCACCGTCGACCATGTTTTCCGCTGCGCCGAAGAACAGCGGCTCCAGCGCCCCGAGATAAGGCAGTACGTCGGTCGCGGTGACCAGGTCGAAGGCCTTGTCGTCATTATCTTCGAGAAAATCTTCGATTTCCGCGACATACAGGGTCTCGTAGAGATCCTTTTCATGGGCGATTTCGACCATGTTTTCAGAGATATCTATGCCGGTGATGTCATCGACCATGTCGCGCAGGGTGCCGCCAGTGAGGCCGGTGCCACATCCCAGATCAAGCATGCGCTTGAATGGGCCGAGGCCAAGTGTCTGGAGGCGCTGGCGCACCAATGCTGGCACGGCATAACCAAGCTGCTCGACGAGGATGTCCTCGAAGGCTTCGGCATGCTGGTCAAAGAGCGTTTCGACATAGGCGTCGGGCGCTTTGGGTGGTGCATCGCCACGCCCGAGTGCCGCGATACGGACAGATGCTCCACCGTGATCCTCGGGATCAATGTCCAGCACTTCGGCATAGGCTTTTACGGCAGCGTCGATGTCTCCGGATTTTTCGAGCGCCAGCGCGCGATTATAGGCCTCGGCCAATGCTTCTTCGTCGATCTTGGCCATTGCGGCTCCTTGTGGTCTCGGCCGCTTTCCGGCCCTTGGCTGTGGCTCTAGCTGCTCGGCGCCGGAATGGCAATGTGGAGGCGAGATAGTTGGGCCTGCCGCATCTTTGCCGGACTGGTAGAGTATGGCAAGGAAGGCGCTATCGGGGTTAGGATGTCATGTCTGGAGAGCTGGAAGCAAAACACGTCAGCATCGAACCGTCGGCGGCTACGGCGGCTTCGGGAACTGCGCCGACATTGCCGGCTACTTCTGCGGAAAAAGCCAATATGATCATCCACTATTATCGTGGAGAAATGGGGCGCATGACCAGTTGGCGCGATCGCATAGACCGGACATCCAACTGGTCAATGACGGTGGTCGCAGGTCTACTGTCGGTTTCGCTCTCAACGCCAACGTCACATCATGGCGTCATCCTGTTCGCCATGCTTCTGATATCGGTATTCCTGATGATCGAAGCGCGACGATATCGTTTTTTCGATGTCTACCGCGCGCGGGTTAGGCAGTTGGAGCGTCATTATTTTGCGCAGGCGCTTTGCCCGCGGCCGGAGTTGAAAAGCAACTGGGCGGAAGTCATAGCCGACAGCCTGCGCAAGCCGGTGTTTCTGATCGAATATCGCGAGGCACTGTTTCGACGCATCCGGCGCAACTATGGCTGGATGTACGTGATATTGTTGCTGGCCTGGACGCTGAAGATCTCAAGCCCGAAATTGCAGCCTGACGAAGTGCCCGTCGAGTTTGTGACTAGCTTCGGGCAAGTGGTTGCGAATGCGCATCTGGGGCCAATTCATGGCCTCATCATTCTGGCTGCGGTCGGGCTATTCTATCTCGCAATTCTTATCGCGGTTTTGTACCGCGATCCCGAAGATGGCGAACTGTCGCATGGCGATGCGCACGTCTGACCGTGCGACCTCAATGCAGGATGAATTCGCCCTTCAGGGCGCGCCATTCGCTGGCGCCTATCATCTTCTGATGAACATACTGGACAGAATGAATCGGCCCTTCGATCTTGTCCTGCCAGAAGCGAAGGAAGCCCTTCATTTCTGGAAAGTCCGGCGCCAGATCGTATTGCTGCCAGACATAGGTCTGCAGCAGCAACGGATGGTCGGGCAGGCGATAGAGGATCTGGGCCGTGGTGAGACCATAGCCCTTCAGCATCAGTTCCATTTCGTTGTTCATGCTTGTTCGCTCCGTATCCCTTGTCTGGGGATCGGTGCGGACGGTGACGCGCTTCCGCAACCGACCGGGGCCGCGACCAACGCGGGCCCTGTGGATCATGGAACCATCAGATAGTTAATTGCGCATTAACCTTGAGGTGGTGCGTGAAAAAATCAGGAAAGTCAAAGCCTTGGCAGCCCTCATGCACGAGTGCTGCCAAGGCTTTGTCCTATCGCTTCAGATGGCGCGTGAGGCGTGTCTCCAGCCAGGCCCAAGTGTGACGCAGGGCCTCGACGATCGTGAGATAAAAGATCGCAGCCCAGAGATAGGTCTGGTAGTCGAATGTGCGCGAGAAGGCATAGCGGGTCTGTCCCATCAGGTCGAGCACGGTGACAACAGCGACGACGGCCGAACCCTTGACCATCAGGATGATTTCGTTGCCGTAGGGGCGCAGCGCCACGATCAAAGCCTGGGGCAGGATGATTTTCCAGAAGGTTACGGAGGTCGGCAAGCCGAGGGAATTGGCGCCTTCCGTCTGGCCACGCGGCACGCTCTGGATAGCGCCACGCAGGATTTCTGCCTGGTAGGCAGCGGTGTTGAGTGTCATTGAAAAGGCCGCGCAATACCAGGCTTCGCGGAAGAACCACCAGAGGCCGATGGACTCGATCTGCGGCCGAAACGAACCCAGGCCATAATAGATCAGATAGATCTGGGCGAGCATCGGCGTGCCACGAAACACATAGACATAGAGGTAGGATATCGTGTTCAGCAGCTTGTTGCTCGACATACGCGCATATGCAACGGGTACCGAGAGCACTGCGCCAAGGGTAATCGAGGTGACGACCAGGCCAAGGGTTGTGCCAAGGCCCTGGAGATAGCGTGGGCCATATCGGACAAACTTGTCGGTGTCCCAGTTGTTGATCATCATATAGACGAGCCCGACACCGAAAAGTGCCCAGATCGCGAGGGCGATATAGCCGATCACGCGTGCCGGAGTGAGAACCCTTGCGGCAATTGGCGGAGCCGGACGTGCGGGAATCAGATCGAGGGCAAAACTCATCGGCTGGCTCCCGAACGGTTGCTCCATCGGGCAAGGGCATTGATGCCGACCGACGAAAGAGTGGCGAGGGCGAGGTATAGCGCGCAGGCCAGTGCGTAGAAGAAGAAGGCTTCCTTGCTGACCTTGGCCGCCACCCCTGTTTGTCGCAGGATGTCGGAAAGGCCGATGACGGAGACCAGCGCGGTATCCTTCAGCAGGTTCATCCAGAGATTTCCAAGTCCGGGGAGGGCAATTCGGATCAGCTGTGGCACGATGACGAGCCACATGGTGCGTCGCCGGGATAGGCCAACGGCGCTGCCAGCTTCATATTGTCCCTTCGGTATGGCGCGGAATGCCGAGAGCAGTACCTCGGAACAATAGGATGAGAACACCACGGACAGAGCCAGCATGCCTGCAAAGAAGGCATTGATCTCGACACGCTGTTCGCTGCCGAACCAGGACAGCATTGTCTGGATCAGCATCTGGAAGCCGTAGTAGACAATGAAAAGCGTCAACAGTTCCGGCAGGCCACGGAAGATGGTTGTGTAGATACCGGCGGCACTGCGAAGGCTTCGTTCCTCCGATTGCATCGCCAGAGCGATCATGAATCCGAGCATCAGTCCGAAGGGCAGGGTAATCACGGCAAGCGTGATGGTAACCTTGACGCCCAAGGCGATCTCGTCGCCCCATCCCACCGCGCCGCATGATATGATGCCGTCGCCAGCGAGCAGGGTGAACACGCCGGCTGGCCCGCAGAATGGATCAAACACATGCCCGATCCACGCCCAGACTGAGCCCAGCGCGGAAAACAATCCGCTCATGCCATATCCCCCTTAGCGGTTTGCCCGCATTTGATTATTGCTTCAGCATGAAATGCAAAATGGCGGAAGCATAGAACTTCCGCCATTCGCAATCGTATTGGCGATCCGGCGGTTACTGGCCGTAAACGTCGAAGTCGAAATACTTGTCGTTGATTTCCTTGTACTTGCCACTCGCACGGATGCCAGCGATTGCTGCCGTGAACTTGTCCGCAAGCGCGGTTTCGCCCTTGCGGACGGCAATACCGGCGCCTTGGCCGTTGATGTCGACATCGACCGGAAGCGGAGTCAGGATCTTGCAGCAGGTGCCGGCGTCCGACTTGACCCATTCAGACAGAACGACGATGTCGTCGACGACGGCGTCCACACGACCGCCTTCGAGGTCGAGCTTGTATTCGTCAGCGGTCGGATAAAGCTTGAGCTCGGAATCAGCCATATGCTTTTCGGCATAGTTGGCGTGCGTGGTCGAGGACTGGGCGCCAAGCGTCTTGCCCTTCAAACCGGCAACGTCGGTGATCGGGGAGTCCTTCGGCACGGCAACAGCCGGCGGTGTGTTGTAGTACTTCTTGGAGAAGTCGACCTTCTCAAGACGTTCCGGGGTGATCGACATGGATGCAATGATCGCGTCGAACTTCTTGGCCTGGAGAGCCGGGATGATGCCGTCCCAATCCTGCGTCACGAATTCGCAGGTGACCTTCATCTCGTCGCAAAGCGCCTTGGCGATGTCGATGTCAAAGCCGACGAGGGTACCGTCGGCTTCCAGGTTGTTAAACGGCGGATATGCGCCTTCGGTCCCGATGATGATCTTTTCCTGCGCCAATGCTGCGCCAGCAAACAGCGACAGTGCGGCGATCGAAGCTGCAGCCAAGAAACGTGTGGGAATACGCATGTGATCCTCTCTGTTGGTGGATGCCGTTTGTTTTTGTTGGCGGCTATCCGTGGTCGGTGCGGCAATTGATCGGCCACACTTGGGCCCAATATTCGTCTGGTTTTCCCGCTGAAATCAACAGGAAACCGTAGAGGTCCAAAAATTAGCGTGTTTTTCTTGTGTTGAAACCAGCGGTCGCGCCCTATTTCACGCACAGGCCGCATGGAGCAAAACGGCGTCCCGCTCGTTCAGGTGGGGTTAATTTGATCGAACCTAGGTTCTTGGCGAGGCTCGGTTCCATAGAATCGGCGAAACAGAATAAAAGTTGCAGTCTGGATGGTTTGACCATCGTCGACCCCAGGCGGGACTAAGGGAAGGAAACGCAAGGCATGTTCAAAAACAGATTGCTGAACACGGTGGCCATACCGGTGCTTTCAATGGCGGTACTGGCCAAACCCGTCATGGCATCGACCATTGGCTATTCACAGACGAAATCGCAGTCGCGCCAGGCCGAGGAAGGCCTGATCCAGCTGGCTCAGGCGGTTGTCTGCAGCGATGGTGCGGAAGCGGCTGATCAGGACGCGTGCAACGCGCGCGATGCCCAGCGCGCGGCAGAGCAGGAGGCCGCACGCCAGGCCGAGGAAGCGCAAGCTGCGCAGCAGGCCGCCGCGGAAGAAGCACAACGCGCCGCTGAAGAAGAAGCTGCCCGTCAGGCTGCTGAGCAGCAGGCCGCGCAGGAAGCGCAGAAGGCTGCCGAAGAACAGGCCGCACAGCAGGCTGCCGCAGAGGAGGCCCAGCGCGCCGCCGAAGCCGAGGCCCAGGCCGCGCAGCAGGCCGCCGAAGAAGAGGCTGCCCGCCAAGCCGCCGAGCAGCAGGCTCAGCAGGAAGCACAGAAGGCGGCTGACGAACAGGCCGCTCAACAGGCTGCTGCCGAGGAGGCGCAACGCGCCGAGGCTGAGGCACAGGCCGCGCAGCAAGCCGCAGAAGAAGAAGCCGCTCGCAAGGCTGCGGAAGAACAGGCAGCGCAGCAACAGGCCGAACAGCCCGCAGCCGACGCACCTGCAGCCATGGTCACATGTACCGACGGCTCCCAGGCGGCCAGCGCCGAAGCTTGCCCGGTGCCGGAAGCCGCGCCGCCAGCAGAACAGGCCCCTGCCGAACAGCCACAGACAGAAGAGGCCCCGGCCGCAGAAACGCCTGCGGAAGCACCTCCTGTAGAGCCGTCGGCTGAACAGCCGGCTCCGGCAAACGAAGCACCAGCACCCGAGGTGCCAGCAACCGAGGCACCGGCAACCGACACCCCTGCCGAAGCGCCAGCCGAAGCTCCGGCTGACAGCGGACAGACCACTGGTGAAGCCGCGCCGGCCGAACAGCCGGCAGCTGAGCAGGTCGTCGTGCCTGCCGTTGAACCGCCGGTCGATCAACCTGTGCCGGAACTTGTCGAGACGCAGACCGAGGAGCAGAAACAGGAAATCGCCGCAGATCCGTCGCAGACATCCGAAACAGTCGTGTTGCCGGTCGAAGGCGGCGCGGCCGTGCTCGACAGCGACAAGGACGCCGACAATGCCGGTGGTCAGGCGTCGCGCGAGCAAAGGACGCAGTTGCGCGCCGCGGAAGAGGTCGCACCTGCCCCGGAAACCGACGCTGCCGCGCAGGCCGAGGGCGCCCAGGTGGAGAGCCAGGTCATCCAGGCGACTGTCGCGGAAACCGGCACCAAGCTCGATGCAGCGCCGGCATTTGCCGTTCCGACATCTGTGACCAACAACGCGACGAACATCACCAACAATGTGACCAACAACAATGTCACGAACAACACGATCATTCAGAACAACGTCGTCAACCAGGTGACTGAAGTGAAGGTGATCGAGCAGATCGATGACCGTACGATCATCAATGTCGGCAACCAGATCGTGGTGCGTGGCGACGACCGTCAGCGCCTGCGCTATGACTCGGAAGAGACGTTCTACGAAGAACTTTCTCGTGGTCGCACCCGCGAGACGATCGTGCGTTCGAACGGTTCGCGCCTGGTGACGATCTACAATAGGTATGGCGATATCGTGCTGCGTTCGCGCATCACGCGTGACGGAGAAGAATATGTGATGATGTATTCGCCGGAAGCCGACGAGGAGCGTCCGCAGGTCTTCGTCGACGTTGGCTACTCCCTGCCGCCGATGCGGCTGACGATTCCGGTCCAGGACTATATCGTCAGCACGTCACGCGAGCCGGATCGTGACTACTATGATTTTCTGGGTCGTCCGCCGGTCGAGCGTGTCGAGCGTGTCTACTCGATCGATGAAGTGAAGTCGTCTGCCCGCCTGCGCGACAAGGTGCGCCGTATCGACCTCGATACGATCACTTTCCCGTCAGGGTCGGCCGAAGTTCCGCTGGCACAGGCGAAGACCCTGCGCCAGGTGGCAGCCGCCATGGAGCAGTTGCTTGAAAAGGATCCGGGCGAAGTCTTCCTGATCGAGGGCCATACCGATGCCGTCGGTTCCGACCGTGCCAATCTGGTGCTGTCCGACCAACGTGCCGAAACGGTGGCCAACCTCCTCACCGAAGTCTACGGCATTCCGCCGGAAAACATGTCGGTTCAGGGCTACGGCGAACGTTATCTGAAGATCCGCACGGAAGCCGGCGAACAGCAGAACCGCCGTGTCGCGATCCGCCGCGTGACGTCGCTGGTGCGCCCGGCCGCTGCAGCGAACCGGTAAGCTTTAGCTTATCGAAGATCATTGAAGGGCCGCCGGAGAGATCCGGCGGCCTTTTTCTGTCTGAACCTTTGTGCGTTATAGGCGGGTGAGGCCAGTCACTTCGGCGACGAAGTCGGCGATTGTGATCGTATCGTCGAGATCGAAGATTGGGAGGGTGGTGTCGTCCACGGGATGGTCGGCAGCGATTGCCACGATGTACGGATCGGTCGGGGAAAGCGGTTCGCGGTTGTTCGCCTCAAGCCGCCGCGCCTCGATCTTGGGTACGGCCTCGCGTTTATAGCCCTCGATCAGGACTAGGTCGCAAGGACCTATGCGCGCCAGTATCTCCTCGAAGGATGGCTCGGCTGCGCCGCGCAGTTCATGCATGATGGCAAACCGGGTGCCGGAGACGATGACGACCTCCGTGGCTCCGGCCTGTCGATGGCGGTAGCTGTCGGCGCCGACCTTGTCGATATCGAAGTCGTGGTGGGCATGCTTGATGGTCGATATGCGATAGCCGCGGCGGGTGAATTCTTCCACCAGCCTCACCGCAAGCCCGGTCTTGCCGGAATTCTTCCAACCGGAAATGCCAAAGATACGAGGCCGCTCGCTCATCCTATGCCTTTCTGCAGCAGAGCCTCGGCCTGCGCGAGGTCCTCCGGCGTGTTGATGTTGAAGAAGGGATCGCGTGGACCCATTTCGGTTTTGATCATGGGAAAATCGACGATCACGCGAGGATGTCGCTCGGCGAAGTCGAAGACGCGTCGATGGTCCGGGTCATCGAGCCAGACTTTTAGGTCGGATGCCAGATTCCTGGGCCACAGGGCAATCACAGGATGGGTTCTGCCACCAGAGGCCGCAAGAATGATGGTGCCGGTGGTGGCCTCAGCAGAAAGGCGATCGACGAGATCGAGGGGCAGGAAAGGTGTGTCGCCGGGAACAGTCAGGATATGGCTGTACCGCTCGCCGTGCTGCTCCAGCGCGATCAAACCCGCCAGCACGCCGGCGAGAGGCCCCGGCCTGTCCGGCAGCGGGTCGGGATAGTTGGGAAGGCCGAGATCAAGCGGATAATCTGTAGGCGCATTGCTCCAGACCGGATCGGCCTGACTTCTCAGGCGGTGTAGGATGTGAGCGATCAATGGCTTGCCGCCCAGAAGCATCTGCGTCTTTTCGCGCCCCATGCGCCGCGATTGGCCGCCGGCAAGAATGATGGCGGGAAAGCGATCTTGTTTGCTCATCTCCAACCTATGCAGCCTTCCGAATGACACGCGGATCGAGTGGCAATCGACTTCATTTCCGACACATGCCTCGGTGCAATTTCAGGCAGGCGTTGTGGGCCCCGCGCTTGCAGCCACCCGTGCCTTGCGCTTGTTTTCCCGATAGAACGTGTAGAGGCCCGAGGCAATGACAATGCTCGCGCCGAGCAGCGTCGCCGGTGTTGGCAGTTCTCCGAAAAATACGAAGCCGAGCAGGACCGCCCAGATCAGACTGATATAGCGGAACGGGGCGATGAACGAAATTTCGCCGGTTCTCATTGCCATGATGATCGATTGATACCCGACAAACAGAAAGCCGGAGGCGACGATCATCGTGCCATAGGCGCCCAAGGAGATCGGCCGCCAGCCGCCATAGACTGGTATCAGCAGCAATCCGGCAAAGGAAATGCTGGCTGCGGTGAAAAGCGTGACGGTAAACGAGGAGACATTCGGGTCGATTTTCTTGGTGACAAGGTCGCGGCCCGCTGCGGTGATCACGCTGATGACGACATACAGAGCCGCCAGTGTAAAACCTTCGGGACCCGGCTGAATGATGATCATGACGCCAATGAAGCCGACGCCAATTGCCGTCCAGCGGCGCCAACCGACCGGTTCGCGGAAAAAGAGTGCCGCCCCCAGCGTCACTGCAAGCGGCAGCGACTGCAGGATGGCCGACGCGTTGGCGAGCGGGATCTGGCCCAGTGCCGTCAGGAATGTGATCGCGGCGATTGTCTCCAGCGCTATGCGACAGAGGATCAGCGGCTGAAACAGGTTGCGGATGTGATCCAGTGCACCGAGCCGTCTGGCAACGAGATAGACCATCATGGTGGTCAATGCGCCGCGCACGAACATGATCTGTCCGACGGTCATTTCGTCGGTCACGGACTTGGTCAGAGCGTCGTTGAAGGTGAAACCGGCCATCGAAAGCGCCATCAAGGCTGCGCCTCGCGTATTGTCGGATAATGCCATTTTGAACGGATCCTGAAACTTGCAGGGATCCTTCTAAACGAAGCCCGGAAGAGGCGGTACCGCTTTTCGAGCAAAAACTACAAAAGTTCAGGTATCCAAACGGCTTAAAAGCGCAAAAAATCTGGGCATCGATTAACGTTTGTTCAAACTTGCAGGCGGAAGCTCGATACACTTGTTCCACATGAGGTGGAAACCGCCCGTTTGACGCCGCGCAGATGTTTTCAAGCGTGGGCGCCGACCTCGTTCCGAGGGTTTCATGAGTTTCATAGATCGCCTCCTGCAGAGCCGCAGGATTGTTACGAAAGTGCTCCTTTTTGTCGTCCCTCTCGTTCTGCTGATGGCTGGTGTCGGGCTTCTGGGTTACCGAACTGCCAGCATGCTGAACGGTCATATGACCGTCACCCGCGCCACAATCGGCAATATCAGCGATCTCGAGCAGGTTCAGGGTGGCTTGCAGGAGTTCAGTCTCGACCCGACCGACAAGAGCCGCGAAGGTGTACTGGCGGCGGTAGACAAGCAGGAGAATGGCCTCGCTGTGCTGGATGGTGTGCTCGCAGGGCAGGCGCAGAAGGCGGACCTGAGCGATCTGCGCGCGCTGCCGCAGCGCATGCGCGATCAGACCAAGGCGATGTGGGACAACAAACAGGAACGCAGCGCGCTCGATGCTGGACTGATCGAAGCCGTCGCAGCTCTGCAGGGCGATGGCAAGCAGATCGTCAAGCAGGTGGATTTCGTCCGCAAGGAACTTGCCGACAAGGAGCGCTTTGCCAAGGAACTGTTGTTCGACGCTTCGGCATTCCAGTCGCTGATCGATCGACTCGGCAAGCTCCGGGTTGCGGTGCAGATGGGCTTTACGCCAGCCGAACAGCTGGATGAAGCCAAGCTATATGCCGGTGCTATGCAGAAGGATCTGGTCAAGGCGCAGGCGATTGCGTCCGACAAGGGCAAGGTGTTGATCGATGAAGTGGCCGGCGCCATGGGAAGGATCGACTCGATCCTGAAATCGCAGGATGCCGATGACGTCAGGGCGCAAGGCCTGAACAAGGTTTTGGCCGAGCTCGTGCTGATTGAACAGAAGATCACGCTTCAAGCATCGAAAAACAGCGATGTCGCAGCCGACCGCTTCGTCGGTCTGGACAAACTCGTGGCTGACCAGAAGGAACTCATGAGCCTGGTCGATGACGCCGCCATGGAAATCGCAACGCTCGAACTGCGGGTGCAGAAAATGCGTGGCAGCCTGGACGAGGCATCACGCGGGATCGTCCTGTCGAACGTCTCGGCGCTTGGCGAAATGGCAGCGCGAATTTCCGAGCTCGGAGCCAAGAACAGCACGCTTCGCGATTTTTCCAAAACCATCGCGCCGCGCCTGAAAACGATCGAGGACAATTCGCAGGCCCTGCTCAAGGCAGGGGGAAACTGGCAGTCGTTGCGTCTGGCATCCACTGAGTATGTCTCCACGGCGATGGCCTCGCTGCGTGACTTTGTCAGCAATGCCCAAGAGGTCGGCAAGGAGGACAGCGAGCGGTCAGCGACCATATCGATCATCACCATGGTGGCCGGAACGCTTTTGGCCATTGTCGGCGGTCTGATGCTGATCGAGACGCTGCGTGCGCCCCTCAAGCGCATCACCGGGGTGATGTCGCGGCTGGCGAATGGCGATCTGTCCGTGCCGATCGAAGGGCGCAATCGTGGCGACGAGATCGGTGACATGGTCCGTTCCGTGACGGTATTCCGAGATGCCGCACTCGAGAACAAACGGCTGGAAGAGGAGGCGGCGCAATCTCGTGAATTGTCGGCACGCGAAACAGAACTGCGCGCTGAGGAGCGTGCCCGGGTGGAGGCCGATCAAAGGGCAGCCCTTGAAGCGCTTTCGTCGGTGCTGCAGGCGCTTGCCAACGGCCACCTGAATGTCAGCATGCGCGAGGATCTGCCTACAGACTTCGTTGCCATGGCGACGACCTACAACCACGCGGTTGAAGCACTGCGCGCGACCCTTGACGAAGTGCGTGGCGCCAGCTCCGACATCAATGCCGGTACCGAAAATCTTGCCGTGTCTGCCGATGATCTGGCGCGACGCACTGAACAACAGGCGGCGGCACTTGAAGAGAGCGTGCGGGCCTTGTCGCATCTGAGCGATGTCGTTCGCTCCACAGCTGATGGTGCTGGTCGCACCGCCCGCTCCGTCGCATCTGCACGCGATCATGCGCGGCAGTCCGGGGTCGTTGTGAAAAAGGCCGTCGAGGCGATGGCCGAGATCAGCCGTTCGTCCGACAAGATCTCGACCATCATCGGGGTCATCGACGAAATTGCCTTCCAGACAAATCTGCTCGCCCTGAATGCGGGTGTCGAGGCGGCGCGGGCCGGGGAAGCGGGACGCGGATTTGCCGTCGTTGCCCAGGAAGTCCGTGATCTTGCACAGCGTTGTGCGAACGCGGCGAAGGAGATCAAGCAGCTGATTTCGGTCAGTGGCGGTCAGGTGAAATCCGGTGTCGAGCTGGTCGAGAATACCGGTGAGGTCTTGCAGACGATCATCAACCAGGTCGAGGAGGTCCAGGGGCTGGTCGAGACGATTTCAGCGGCCACCCGCGAACAGTCGACGGGCATCAGCGAAGTGACCAGTGCGGTGCGCGACGTCGAGCTTATTACCCAGCAGAATGCCGCTATGGTCGAAGAAAATAATGCCGAAATTCATGGCCTTCGCCAGCGGGTGGAGAACCTAATGGGCAAGATCGAGCATTTCCGCACTGAGGCACCTGCCGCACAGCATCAAGCGCTACGACGGATCGCCTGAGGCTGACTTTACGCTTTTTGCAAAGCCGGCGGCATCAGCCGCCGGTGACGCTCATATGCCGACCGACGGCGGGCTTGCGATGATCGCGGTCGATGATGAAGTCATGGCCCTTGGGTTTGCGGGTGATCGCCTCGTCGATCGCCGCCGACAGATAGGCGTTGTCATCCGAGGCGCGCAACGCGGTGCGCAGGTCTGCGGCATCTTCCTGACCCAGGCACATGTAGAGCGTTCCTGTGCAGGTGAGCCGGACCCGGTTGCAGCTTTCGCAGAAATTATGGGTGAGGGGCGTGATGAAGCCCAGTCGGCCGCCCGTCTCAGCCACTTCGACGTAGCGGGCGGGGCCTCCGGTCTTGTAGGGGATATCCTTCAGCGTGAACCGTTCTTCGAGCCCGCTGCGCACCAGTGACAATGGCAGATACTGGTCGGTGCGATCCTCGCCGGTCTCGCCCATGGGCATCGTCTCGATCAGGGTCAGATCCATGCCTTCGCCATGGGCAAAAGTCATCAAGTCTGGAATTTCCGCTTCGTTAAAACCCTTCAGGGCAACGGCATTCAACTTGACATGAATGCCTGCCGCCTGCGCTGCCCTGATACCTTCGATGACCTTGTCGAATTCTCCCCAGCGGGTGATCGACTTGAACTTTGCCGGATCCAGCGTGTCGAGCGACACATTGATCCTGCGGACCCCGCAATCGGCCAGTTCGGCAGCGTGTCTTGCAAGCTGTGAACCGTTGGTCGTCAGGGTCAGCTCATCGAGGCCGCTACCCAGGTGACGGGACAGGCCGCGGATGAGGAACATGATATTCTTGCGGACCAGCGGCTCGCCACCCGTAAGCCGCAGCTTGCGAACACCCTTGGCGATAAAGGCGGAACAGAGCCGGTCGAGCTCTTCCAGCGTCAGCAGGTCCTTTTTGGGCAGGAAAGTCATGTTTTCCGCCATGCAATAGGTGCAGCGGAAGTCACAGCGATCGGTGACGGACACACGCAGATAGGTAACACTGCGGCCAAATGGATCGATCATCGGCGCACTCCGCTCCGCTAGCGGTTCTGCAGTTTGCCAGGTGCCAGGGCTGTGATCCAAGTGAAGTCTCCCAATGTTTGCGACAATGTGGGCTTGCTCCGCAGATGCGTCAAGCGAAGCGCCCGGAATTGTCGGTCAAATTCTCTTGCGCCGTTCCCGCCAAGGTCCTACCTGTTCGGTACAATTCAGCAATTTTGATCGAGTGAGAACCGGCATGAGCGACACCTGGCCAAGCGAACTTAAGGTTTCCAAGGACCGGCGCCTTCTGACCGTCAGCTTCAATGACGGCATGGTGGTGTCTCTGCCGGCCGAAATGCTGCGCGTGCTGTCGCCATCAGCCGAGGTTCAGGGGCATGGTCCGGGTCAAAAGGTCACCGTGCCAGGCAAGCGCAACGTTGCGATCAAGGCATTGGTGCCGACCGGCAATTATGCGGTGCGAATCGGTTTCGACGACGGCCACGACACGGGGATCTTTACCTGGATCTACCTGCGAGAGCTCGGCGAAACCGGCGCCCAGAAGTTTGCCGAATACGAAAGCGAGCTAGCCACAAAGGGGCTCAGTCGCGATCCGCGTTGACGGCGCCTCGCTCTTCCTCTTCCCCACCAGGATCGGCGGCCTGCATTCGCTGGATCAAGCCTTCCATGCTGTCAGCCATTCTCAAGCAGTCCTCCAACGGCGTCGCGGAAAGCGTTCGCTCGATCAGGTCTGTCTGGATCAGCATAGCCTTTTCGGTGAGTACCCGTCCTTCAGCGGTCAGGAACAGCCTCAGCATGCGTTTGTCACGCTGGTCGGGGCGTCTCTCCAGCAGGCCGCGCTTTTCCATCTGCGGCAGCAGCATGCTCATGTTGGAGCGGCCGACCAGTAGCTTGCGAGCCAGCTCCTGCTGCGAGATCGCCTCGAAGCGGTAAAGATTGATCAGGATATCGAGATGCGGCGGCTTGATGTCGAGGGGCGCCAGCGCCCGTGTCAGGGTCTGTTGCATCAACTGGCAGGCACGGCCGACAGATATCCAGCTGCGAAAACGGGGATGATCCCAGGGGAAGGCTTGATTTTTGTTCATTCTTGTACTTTATTGTTCAATATTGAACATTAACGTTGGTCTCCGATTATGACATCCTTCGCATTCAAGGTCATCCGTTTCGGTTTCTCCCGGCTGGAGGCGCTTTCGCCGAGACTGTCCGGCAGCCTCGCATTCAGGCTCTTCTGTCGCACACCCAGCCGCAAGCCGAAAGGGGAGAAAGCCAAGCGGGTTTTTGTCGCCGGCCAGCAGCAGCTGAGCAATGCCGCGATCGTGCGCCTGCCGACCTCCGCTGGCAGTGTCGCCACCTATCATCTGGCGAGCAGCACGGTCCAGCGGGTGGCATCGAGGTTGCTGGTGGTTCACGGATGGGGATCGCGGGCCGAATATCTCACCGATCTTGCCTCCGGGTTGAGCGCGGCGGGTGCCGATGTGGTGATGCTGGATCTGCCAGGTCATGGCGCCTCCACCGGTGCCCGCCTGGATCTCAGGCTGGCTGCGGAGGCGATCGGTGCTGCGGAGCGACATTATGGGCCGTTTGACGGCGTGGTTGGGCATTCCTTTGGCGGAGCGGCGGTGATGACAGCTGCGGGCGGCGTGTTCGGCGATCGCTCGAGACTTGAGGCGGGGCGTATCGTGCTGATCGGCGCGCCATCCAGCATGGGCGAAGTGTTTGCCGGCTTTGCCTCTGCGATCGGCTTGGGCCGGCCGAGCTTGATGGCCATGCGCCAGCGGGCGGAAGACTATGTGGGTGTTGGGGTGGAGCAACTCGATACGGTGACCGTGGCACGCCGGATCGATCGCCCGCTCTTGGTGATCCATGCAGAAGACGACAAGGAAGTGAATGTCGGGCATGCACAGCGCTATATCGGGCTGTCGCCGAAGGTTCGGCATATCTGGGCCAATGGCCACGGGCATCGCAGGATCGTCAGCGCTCCCGAAGTCATCGATGCGGTTGCGGATTTTCTCGTCAGAGACCAGGCAATAGTCGCAAGGCAAAATCGCGCTGTGTCATAGGCTTGTCATCGGTCTTTCCTAGGAGCCTGCGACATGGAATGCTGTCTACGGGCGGCAACGCCGCGCCACCATGGAGGGACAGCATGCAGGTGATCCGGACAGTAGAAGAACTGAAGCAGATCTACGGCGATGTGTCCGAGGCTTCTGTTGCCAAGGTCACGCAGGCTCTGACGGCAGAATACCGCCAGATGATCGAACTTTCACCCTTCGTCGCGCTGGCGACCGTCGGGCCTGAGGGACTCGATTGTTCTCCTCGTGGCGATCGAGGCGCGGTCATTCGCGTCAAGGACGAAAAGACACTGGCGATGCCCGACTGGCGCGGCAATAACCGGGTCGATTCGCTGGTGAATATCGTGCGGGATCCGCGTGTGGCTTTGATGTTTCTCATTCCGGGCTCAAACACCGCGATGCGTGTCAACGGCAAGGCCGTCGTTTCAGTCGAGCCGGACCTGCTGCGCAGCTTCGAGATGGAGTTGAAACACCCGCGGAGCGTCATCCTGATTTCGATCGACGAAGTCTATTTCCAGTGCGCACGGGCGGTCATGCGTGCGGATCTGTGGAACCCTGCTGTGCAGATCGATCCAAAGAATCTGCCGACACCGGGTGATTTGCTGAAAGCCGCAAAAGCGGATTTCGACAAGGAGACTTATGATCGCGAATGGCCGGCGCGCGCTGTCAAAACGATGTGGTAGCGTAACGGGGCGGCAAGTGCCGGCGCCGCCCTCGTTTTGTCACCGCTTGTAGATCAGCCAGCTCTTGGTGAAGTCCTTCTTCATCCCGTCTTCATAGAGGCGGGTCCGGTTTCGACCGGTATTCTTGGCGCAATAGAGGGCGATATCGGACTTGGCATAGAGTTCGCCGGCGTCCTCGGCATCGCTTGCCATGCAATAGCCGAGCGAAATTGTGACCGGACCGTAGTTGACGCCGGTCTTGGAATTCTTGAACGGCGTCGTCTCGAGGGCAATGCGGACGCGCTCGCAGATCTGTTGGACTTCTTCGGCGGTGTTCCCGTCGATGATGATGGCAAACTCCTCGCCGCCTGTGCGTGCGACGAAACAATCCTTGCGAACATTGGCCCGGATCACATTGGCAACGGTCGCCAAAATCTTGTCTCCGACCGGATGGCCGTAGGCGTCGTTGACCTTCTTGAAATTGTCGATGTCGGCCAAGACAAGGGCGGAGAATGTGTGGCTGTCATTTGCGTATACGGCGGACAGCTTTTCATCGAATGCGCGCCGGTTGGCGATGCGGGTCAGCGAGTCGGTATTGGCGATACGCTTGTACTCGTCCAGTTCCTTTCGGACCTGATCCATTTCCTGCGATTTCTGTGAAACCTGCGAGACGGTCTTTTCACCATGCGCCATCGTGTTGCCAGTGGCTTCGGTCAGGATGTTGATGGCACTGCGCAAGATATCTGCGCTCGAACTGCTTTTCGAGTTGATGCGGCTGTAAGTCTCGCCGAGCAGTTTATTGTAGCTTTCGAGGGAGCTCTGTTCCTGCTGCAGGACCCTCAGCAGGCCTTCCAGCTCGCCGATCAATTTGGTATGGGCGTTCTCGATCGCGCGGCCCTGATGGCTGCCGAAATATTGCTCGCCGATTGCGTCCAACTCGTCCTGCGTCGCCTTGCTGCCAAGGGCGGCAAGCTCGCGCGTCAGAGTGGGATTGGAGCCGATATAGGCTTCGTAAAACAGCTCGTAATTGCGCGGAATGGGAGCGACGCCCATCGTGCGCATTGCGAAAGAGATTTGTGCCGCGACGTCAGTTACCTGCGCTTTGGGCGGTGTCGCCGTAGTCATCGGCCAACTCCAATAGATTGGTCGGACCTTCTAGTCCCAATAGATTGTTTATCGATAAAAACTTTGAGAATGTTTAATTACATTGCAGTGATAAATCTTTGACGCAAATTCGCACTGTCGCCGGCCTGCAGTTGCAAGCCTTTGTTTGCAAACATCTCTTGAGGCGTGACGTGCATGTCACACGTCACGCCTGATCGTGATTTCGGGTTATCCGAGGTTGAATTCCTGGAAGAAATCATTGCCTTTGTCATCGGTTACGATGAAGGCGGGGAAATCCTCGACCTCGATTTTCCAGACGGCTTCCATGCCCAGTTCCGGATATTCAAGAACCTCGACCTTGCGGATGCAATCCTGGGCGAGACGTGCGGCTGGGCCGCCGATCGAGCCGAGATAGAAGCCGCCATGGGTCTTGCAGGCCTCGCGCACGGCGCGCGAGCGATTGCCCTTGGCGAGCATAACCATCGAGCCGCCGAAAGACTGGAACTGGTCGACGTAAGAGTCCATTCGGCCGGCCGTGGTCGGGCCGAAGGAACCGGAGGCAAAGCCGGTCGGCGTCTTGGCGGGGCCTGCATAATAAACCGGGTGGTTCTTCATGTAGTCCGGCATGCCTTCACCGTTTTCCAGCCGCTCGCGGATCTTGGAATGGGCAAGGTCGCGGGCGACGATGATGGTGCCGGTGAGGGACAGGCGAGTCTTGACCGGATGTTTCGTCAATTCGGCGAGAATGGCGCTCATCGGCTGGTTGAGGTCGATCTTGACCATGGAAGAGGAGAGGGCGGTCTCGTCGATCTCCGGCATGTATTTCGACGGATCGGTCTCGAGTTGTTCGATGTAGATTCCGTCCCGAGTAATCTTGCCCAAGGCCTGGCGGTCGGCGGAACAGGAGACGCCGAGGCCGATCGGCAACGATGCGCCGTGGCGGGGCAGGCGGATGACGCGGACGTCATGACAGAAGTACTTGCCGCCGAATTGGGCGC
This sequence comes from Rhizobium sp. SL42, assembly GCF_021729845.1. Taxonomy (NCBI): domain Bacteria; kingdom Pseudomonadati; phylum Pseudomonadota; class Alphaproteobacteria; order Hyphomicrobiales; family Rhizobiaceae; genus Rhizobium; species Rhizobium sp. SL42. The sequence goes on along the minus strand of NZ_CP063397.1, from coordinate 2,999,400 downwards.
CGACACCCATCTGTTGGGTTAGCTTGTGGATTTCCTTCTCCATCTCGACGTCCCGGAAGGCATGGCCGGATTCCGAGCCTTCCGTAGGCAGACAGTCGAGGTAGCGCGCGGAAGCGAGCTTGACCGTTTTCAGCGTCATCTCGGCGGACAGGCCGCCGATAACGATCGCCAGATGGTAGGGAGGACAGGCCGCTGTGCCGAGCGTCAGGATCTTTTCCTTGAGGAAGTCGATCATCCGGTCATGGGTCAGCAACGAAGGCGTGCCCTGATAGAGGAAGGTCTTGTTGGCCGAGCCGCCGCCCTTGGCCATGAACAGGAACTTGTAGGCATCCTCGCCCTCTTCATAGAGGTCGATCTGGGCTGGAAGGTTGGTCTTGGTGTTCTTTTCCTCGAACATCTTGAGCGGGGCGAGCTGCGAATAGCGCAGGTTGCGGCGCTCATAGGCGTCGCGGACGCCGGCTGCCAGCGCCTCATAGTCGCCGCCATCGGTCCAGACGCGACGGCCCTTCTTGCCCATGACAATTGCCGTGCCGGTATCCTGGCACATCGGCAGCACACCGCCTGCGGCGATATTGGCGTTCTTCAGCAGGTCGTAGGCGACGAAACGGTCATTGTCGGTCGCTTCCGGATCCTCAAGGATCGAAGCGAGCTGCTTCAGGTGGCCCGGGCGCAGCAGATGGTTGATGTCGGAAAGGGCGGTTTCGGCCAGCAACGTCAAGCCTTCCGGCTGCACAGTCAGGATTTCCTGGCCCTTGAAGGTCTCTACCGAAACAAAGTCGGATGTCAGCTTGCGGTAAGGGGTCTTGTCTTCGCCAAGGGGAAAGAGATCGTCAGCCATCAGTCCGGAGCCTTTCAGAGGCAGGTTGTCAGATGGCGGTGGTTTACGGCGATGGGGGTTAAATTTCAATGATTCTAAAGAGGCAGGCGCGGGGCGAGCAAAAGCTTATGCCAAGTCGCCCAGCGTCCTAAGGAAGGTTGCGGCATTGACGCTTTCACGCCCCGTAAGGGCCAGGCTGCTTTCATAGGCCCTCTTCAGTTCCAGCTCGAATTGGTGCTGGTTGAATGTCGTCAGCCAGAGCACCAGTGCTTCCTGCACGATCTCGCTTGAATTGGCGAAGCGACCGGCGCCAATCATCGTCTCAATCCGGGCAACGACGTCCGGATCGAGGTAGACCGTCAGTGACTGTTTGGCGACCTCCCGCATGCTTGCTACTTTAGCATATGTGCAGGTAGAGCGTAATTCACCATATGCAGCCATGCACAGGTTTGTGTCGATCGCTGAACTTGTTCAGTTTGGCGCGATCATCAGTTCCGGTCGCACGTACTCGTCGAATTCCTCGTTGGTCAGATAGCCGCCTCCGACCGTTTCCTCACGCAGGGTCGTGCCGTTCTTGTGTGCGGTCTTGGCAATCTTGGCGCATATATCGTAACCGAGCTTACCGTTCAGTGCGGTCACCAGCATCAGTGAATTCTCGACGCCCTTGCGAATGTTGTCTTCGCGCGCTTCGATACCGACGACGCAATTGTCTGTGAAGGAGACGGCAGCATCCCCAAGGAGCTGCACCGATTGCAGGAAGTTGTAGGCCATCATCGGATTGTAGACATTCAGTTCGAAATGTCCCTGGCTGCCGGCGAAGGCAATCGCGGCGTTGTTGCCGAAGATATGGGCGCATACCTGGGTAAGGGCCTCGGATTGGGTCGGATTGACCTTGCCGGGCATGATCGACGAACCAGGCTCGTTTTCCGGTAGCGAAAGTTCGCCCAGACCGGCGCGGGGGCCGGAGCCGAGGAAGCGGATGTCGTTGGCAATCTTGAACAGGGCGGCGGCGGCGGCATTGATGGCGCCATGCGCAAAGACCATGGCGTCGTGCGCGGCAAGCGCCTCGAACTTGTTGGGGGCGGTGACAAACGGTATCGAGGTGATCTTGGCGATTTCCTCCGCCACTTTCTCGGCAAAGCCGATGGGCGCGTTCAGGCCGGTGCCGACCGCCGTGCCGCCCTGGGCCAATTCGTAGAGGCCCGGTAGGGTCAGTTCGATACGCTTGATCGATGAGGCGACCTGAGCGGCGTAGCCGGAGAACTCCTGGCCAAGCGTCAGAGGGGTCGCGTCCTGGGTATGGGTGCGGCCGATCTTGATGATATGGGCAAAGGCCTTGGCCTTGGCATCGAGCGCTTCGTGCAGATGCTTGAGGCCCGGAAGCAGATGGTGAATGACGTATTCTGCGGCAGCGATATGCATGGCAGTCGGATAAGTATCGTTCGACGACTGGCTCATGTTGACATGGTCATTCGGGTGAACCGGCTTCTTCGAGCCCATGACGCCGCCGAGCATTTCAATCGCACGATTGGAAATGACTTCGTTGGCGTTCATGTTGGACTGGGTACCGGAGCCCGTCTGCCAGACGACAAGCGGGAAATGCTCATTCAGCTTGCCGTCGATGACTTCCTGCGCGGCTTCAACGATCACATCGCCGATGGCCGGGTCGAGTTTTCCCAGTGCCATGTTGGCGCGAGCTGCCGCCTGTTTGACAATGCCAAGCGCCCGAACCACCGGAAGGGGCTGCTTCTCCCAGCCAATCTTGAAATTGCCGAGCGAGCGCTCCGCCTGGGCGCCCCAGTAGCGGTCAGAGGCGACGTTGATCGGGCCGAATGTATCGGTTTCTGTACGGGTGGTCATGGTCATCCTGCTTTCGCTCTGCCGCTTTCGCGTCATCAGTGGATCGTCGAATTGCCGGTACACATTATCTAGGTCCGATATCTGCCAGCGCAACCGCATAAGAATAAGATGAGGCTTTTAGTCAAGATGCCAGCCACGGCAAATCTTTGTTGCGCCGACCGGTGCCGCTGCAGATGCCGGCTTTCGCCGCATTGCGCCAGTCGGCCAGACTGCTGGCCGCAGTATCCTCCGGTCATGTTGACCGGCAAGACCACGAAGCATCCCAGCAGTTGACGTTGTGTCATATTCGGCACGGATCACAACAATTTGTGCATGGCAGCACCCTGCCGCGCCTGTGCCACGGTTCTGCTCACATTTGTCGTCAATCAAAAATTAACGAATATTTCCATTTAGTTTGCTGTGTCTGTCGGGTGCTTCGTTCAGCCGAGTCACACAAAGTTGAGACCCTCTTCCGGATCCAAGAACCCGGGTGCAACTTTTCAAGCAAAAGCCGATCGGCTAGTGATCCGCAAACAGGCTGTCGATGCCACGAGTCCCGGTGACTCGGATACTGAAATGAGAGCGAGAATGACGAGAAACAGCAAATTCGTGGTAACCGCGCTGTTGGCCGCGGCCACTGCCCTTGGCGGTCTTCCTCAACAGGCCGGGGCGACGACTCTTCTCGATCTTCTTCGCGGCGGGCCTGGAAAGCAGACGAAGCGTCAGGCTGCATCGGCGGCTCTTGAGCAACAGGCTCAGGGTGGCCTGGAAATGGGTGACCCGGAGCCATTGCCGAAGGTTTCCGGACCGCGTTACTATACCTACAAGCCTGAAGCCCAGCGCGCGATCCTGGTCAATCTGCCGGTTGCCTCAAAAGGAGTTCAGGCGCCGGAAGGCCAGGTTCTGGGTGCGCGCCGATTCCTCACGGAAGCATCGGTACGCGCGACCGATGACGTCGCCAAGGTCGTTGAAGGCTACTATGGCAATCCGAACAAGCCATTGATCTGGGTCACCGATACCGCGCTGACGGATCGTGCGCGCCAGATGATCGATGCGCTTTCTCGTGCTGCCGACGCCGGCCTTTCACCGGAGGACTATTCGGTCGTGACGCCTGCGGAGACCGGTGATCCGGCGGATCCGGAGAAGCGCCAGCGGGAGTTGATGGCTTTCGAACTTGCGCTTTCGGCCAAGGTTCTGACCTACGTCAACGATACGACCCGCGGTCGCGTCGACCCCAACAAGATCTCCGGTTACCACGATTTCAAGCGCAAGGGTGTCAATCTCGCGCCGGTTCTGGACATGCTGCGTTTGAGCCCGGACGTTGGCGCATATCTGCGCAACCGTGATCCGCGCAATGCCGAATATGCCGCTCTGCGGAATGAACTTCTGCGCTTGCGCGCGGAAGACAGCAAATCGGCGCCCGTCATCAAGGTTGCTCCCGGGACATTGCTGAAACCCGGCCAGACCAATCCCGAGCTTGCCAACGTCATCGGCCTGTTGAAACAGGTCGGTTCCGATACTCTCAAGACCCAGCATGCGGCCGTTCTGGCGGCCTATGCGGGCGCGCCGGAATATACGCCGGAGCTGGTCGCTTTGGTGGAATCATTCCAGCAGGAAAAAGGCCTGAAGGCTGATGGTGTTGTCGGTCCGGCTACGGTCCGGGCGATGACGGGCCACAGCAATGCCGAGAAAATCCAGAAGCTGATCGTTGCCATGGAGCAGATCCGTTGGCTGCCGGCCGATCTCGGCCAGCGCTATGTCTTCATCAATCAGCCGGCTTATACTGCCTATTACATCAATGATGGGCGCGAGCAGCTGAACATGCGGGTCGTTGTCGGTTCGCGTTCAAACCAGACATATTTCTTCCAGGATCAGATCGAGACGGTAGAGTTCAACCCCTACTGGGGCGTGCCGAAGTCCATCATCATCAATGAAATGCTGCCGAAGCTGCGGTCAGATCCGAGTTATCTCGACCGGCTGGGTTATGAGGTCAGCTATGGCGGGCGCAAGGTCGCGTCCAGCCAGATCGACTGGTACACGACACATTCGGTCGATGTGCGCCAGCCGCCGGGTGGCGACAATGCGCTTGGCGAACTGAAGATCCTGTTCCCGAACGACCATGCCATCTACATGCATGACACGCCGTCGAAGAGCTTCTTCAAGCGCGACATGCGGGCGCTGAGCCATGGTTGCGTGCGTCTAGCCGAGCCGCGCGTAATGGCCGCTGCCGTCATGGGAACCACGGTCGAGGAAATCGGCAAGCAGATCTCGTCTGGCCAGAACCGTGCCGTGCAGGTGCCGCAGAAGATCCCCGTCTACGTTTCCTACTTCACCGCGTGGCCGAACAAGGACGGCGTGGTCGAGTATTTCGACGATGTCTATGGCCGCGATGAAGCGGTTGGCAAGGCTTTCGTCACCACGACGGATGCCCGCACGCCGGGCGCATAAGCGAAGACTTCGCGGCAGGTATATTCAAGTTGATCTGGCGGGCCTTGGCCCGCCATTTTTCATCGGGCTTGCCGCGATCGGTTCAGGCGTTTTCCACCAGTTCGCGAACGAGAGCTACCGTCAATTCATCGAAGTGACTGATGATCCGGCTTGCGCCGAGCGCTTCGATCGGCGTGTCGGAATAACCGAAGGGCACGGCAATCGAGGCGATGCCGGCATTGTGGGCAGCCAGGATGTCGTTGATGCTGTCGCCGATCATCAGGGCCCTTGCCGGGTTGCCGCCTGCTTTTTCTATCGTGCCCGTCAGGTGGCCGGCATCCGGCTTGCGGACGGCAAACGTGTCGCCGCCGGTGATCACGGCGAAATGATGTGTCAGGCCGAGCTTGTCGATCAACGGTCGCGCGAGCTCCTCCATCTTGTTGGTGCAGACCGCCAGCGTGAATCCTTCGGCGGCGAGCCGCTCGAGGGCGGCGACCAGGCCGGGATAAGGACGGCTCTCGCCCGGCATGCCGGACTTGTAATGGGCGATGAAGCGGTCGAGCAAAGCGGGAAGTTCCTCCTCGTCGAGTAGTACACCGCGCAGGTCGAATGCGCGCTTGATCATCATACGCGCGCCCTGGCCGACGAGATGGGTCAGATCTGCGTAGCCCACTGGTTCAAGATTTCGGATTGCGATCGTGTGGTTGAGGCTGGCAACGAGATCCGGTGCGGTGTCGACAAGTGTGCCGTCGAGATCGAAGACGATGGTCGTTTGTGTCACGCGGATGCTCCATTCGCTTGGGCGGCAAGGTCTGTTCGGCGTTAGGGGAAATCCTCCGAAAAGGCAACGGCGGCGGCATGGTGAGGGCTTTCGTTTGTCAAAGGAGGCGTGTAAACAGCATCCGACGAAACGGATGGGAGCTTTTGGCGCATGGACGCCCGCGAAATGAAGATCAAGGCCGCTGCCGCGGCTCTGGAGTACGTCGAAGATGGCATGCGCCTTGGTATCGGCACCGGTTCGACCGCGGAAGAGTTCGTTCGCCTGCTTGCGGAAAAGGTGGCGGGTGGCTTCAACGTTCAGGGTGTGCCGACATCCGAGCGGACCGCACGTCTTTGTGTCGAACTGGGCGTGCCGCTGAAATCCCTTGATGAACTGCCGGAGCTTGATCTGACCATCGACGGTGCTGACGAAATCGATCATCGACTGAGTTTGATCAAGGGCGGTGGCGGTGCACTGCTGCGCGAAAAGATCGTCGCCGCAGCGTCGCACCGGATGATCGTGATTGCCGACGACACCAAGGTGGTTGACACACTTGGCCGCTACCCGTTGCCGATTGAAATCAATCCGTTCGGCCAGGTGTCGACACGTGTCGCAATCGAAAAGCTCGCATCGCGCCTTGGTCTGACCGGTGCGCTGACATTGCGGGCGAGAGGCGACGATGGCGTCTTCATGACCGACGGCGGACATCTCATTCTCGACGCATCTTTTGGCCGTATTCCTGATGCAGACGCATTGGCTAGCCAGCTCAATGCCATCCCCGGAGTCGTGGAACACGGCCTATTCATCAACTTGGCCTCTCTCGCCATCATCGCCGGTCCGGCGGGTGCGCGGGTGATGGAGCCGAAGAACTAAACAGGAGCACTGAATTTCATGATCAGCTTTTCGGGTATGAGCCGTTTCGCATCGGTCGCGGTTGTTACCGGCAGCGTGATGCTGGGCGCGATCTCCGCCAAGGCGCAGGATATCGCGCCGGAGCACATTCAGGCCGCGCGTGCGGCGATCGCGTCGCTTGGCGTGACCGACCGCTTTGATGCCATCCTGCCGAATGTCATGAATCGCCTGACGGGTCAGCTTATTCTCGCTTACCCCAATCTGCAGGACATCATTTCCGCCAAGGTCGAGGAAGAAGCGCTGAAACTTGCGCCGCGCCGCGCTGATCTCGAACAGGAATCGGCACTGGTCTATGCCAAGGCATTCTCGGTCGAAGAACTGCAGGCAATTACGGCATTCTACAGCAGCGATGCCGGCAAGAAGCTTCTCAAGGACGGCCCGATCGCCACACGCGAATTGCTCAAGGCTGCCGATATCTGGACGTCCGGCATTGCCCGGGACCTGGAAAAGCAGGCCAATGAAGCGCTGCTCAAGGAAGTTGGCGAGACGCAGCCTGCGGTGGCGCCGGCTACGGACGCGCCCAAGCCGTAATCTGCTGATTTCCAGCGAATAGATGAAGCCCGGACCCTGGTCCGGGCTTTTCTTTTGGCGCCTACCCACCCTATATCAGGTCCGTCCCGTGCGTTGGGGCGGCAAGGAGAGAAAATGTCCAGTTTCGACTATGACCTGTTTGTGATTGGTGGCGGGTCCGGGGGGGTGCGCAGCGCGCGCCTGGCGGCATCGCTTGGCAAAAAGGTTGCTATTGCTGAAGAATATCGTTTCGGCGGCACCTGCGTCATTCGCGGTTGCGTTCCGAAGAAGCTGTTCGTCTATGCCTCGCAGTTCCACGAACATTTCGAGGATGCTGCCGGCTTTGGCTGGACAGTCGGCAAAAGCACTTTCGACTGGACCAAGCTGATTGCCGCAAAGGACGTCGAGATTGCCCGTCTAGAAGGCCTGTACCGCAAGGGCCTGGACAATGCCGGGGCCGAAATCATTGAATCGCGGGCCGAACTTACCGGGCCCAACAGTGTGTTGATCAAGAAGACGGGCAGGGTCGTCACCGCTGAGAAAATCGTCATCGCAGTCGGTGGCGGCGCGAATCCGCATGCGGCCCTGCCGGGCCACGAACTCTGCATCACCTCGAACGAGGCTTTTCATCTGGAAACGCTTCCACGTTCGATCCTGATTGCAGGCGGTGGTTATATAGCGGTGGAATTCGCCAATATCTTCCATGGTCTCGGTGTCGAAACGACATTGATCTATCGCGGTGCCGAAATCCTCAGCCGCTTCGACCATGACATGCGCCGTGGCCTGCACGAGGCGATGGAAGCCAAGGGGATACGGATCCTGTGCCATGACCATATCCAGTCCGTGGCCAAGACTGAGAATGGCGGTCTCGAAGTCGAGACGATGAACAATGGCAAGCTTGCCGTCGAGCAGGTCATGCTGGCACTCGGACGCGATCCCTACACCAAGGGCCTCGGGCTTGAAGCGGCCGGCGTTGCCACCAACGAGCGTGGTGCGATTGTCGTGGACGCTTATTCCCGCACCAATGTCGCCGGCATCTTCGCACTCGGCGATGTCACCGATCGCGTGCAATTGACGCCTGTCGCCATCCACGAGGCGATGTGTTTCATCGAGACGGAATACCGGAACAATCCGACATCGCCGGATCACGAGATGATTGCGACGGCTGTATTTTCTCAGCCGGAGATCGGGACTGTCGGCATGTCGGAAGACGAGGCGGCGAAACGTTTCGACGAGATCGAAGTCTATCGCGCGCAGTTCCGTCCGATGAAGGCAACGCTGTCCGGTCGGGCTGAAAAGATGATCATGAAGCTGATCGTCAACACGGCCGACCGCAAGGTCGTGGGCGCACACATCCTCGGACATGACGCAGGCGAAATGGCACAACTCCTCGGCATTACGCTGAAGGCAGGTTGCACCAAGGATGATTTCGACCGGACCATGGCCGTGCATCCAACCGCGGCGGAAGAACTGGTGACGATGTATAGCCCGAGCTATCGCATCAAGAACGGTGAGCGGGTCTGATCCGGTGAAGACCTGCGCCGCTCCAAGGGCGGCGCGCAATCATCTTAAAGACAAAGAGGCGCGACAATGCCGCGCCTCTTTGTGATGAAACTCCGTTCAAGCTTTGTCTGTCTTGCCCGCAGGCTTCAAGCCCATGCCAGCACCGGTGCCGCGAGAACGGCGAGCCCCAGGACAGAGAACGCGATCAACCGCATGCGGTTTCTTCTACGCGTAAGGGCACCATTCCAGTCATACGCCATAACACGATCCTCATGATCTACGCAGGAAACCGAGGTTTCCAATACAGTTCGCAATACCCCCGCCTGTCGGGGTAGTCAGCGAGACTTGCGTGAGGCTGACCAGGGGGGAAGGGCGATTGCGATGTCATATTGGTCAAGTGTTGATTACAGGTCTCGAATGTGCGGCGGACACGGTCGTCTGACAAGACCTCTCGATTGTGTCGGTCTGATACACACTGTGAATAGTGTGCGCAACTCTTGTGCGCCGCCGCAATTCAGCGGCCACGATCGAGCCAGTCGATTGCCTGGGCCCAAAGCGTGTCTCGAAATGTCTGACGGAAAAAGCCCAGGTGGCCGATTTTTCCACCCACTTCCTCCGGTGCATGCCAACGGGTCTCGATCGGGGCGTTCGTATAGTGCTTGAGCAATGCGTGCTGCGCCCGTGGTGTGCCCCAGGGATCATCCGTCATGCCGAGCGCGAGGATCGGTGTCGTGACCTCGCTGAAGCTGCTGACTGCATTCAGCGACCGATCGGCAAAGAAATAATCCGGATGACGTCCCCAGCGGCTCCATTCCCGAAAAACCGTACCGGGCAGCGTTTCGCCAAGGCCGATCCATCCCGGGACACTTCCCGTCAACGTCGCAATCGGTACGCCAATCAGGTTCATCAGGGTGAAGACCTTCCATGGTTCATTGGTATTGGCCCAGTGACCGGTCATGGGCGCTACCATCAGGTAGCGATCGAAACGATCCGCACGGCCACCCAGTGCCAGGACCTGGCTGCCGAATGATTGGCCAATGCCGACCATGGCATGGCCCGGCGCCGCGCGTTCAAGTGCGTCGACGGCTGCGGGCATGTCGAAAAGGGCCCAGTCGCGCATCAGCAGCGGTCGCAGCCAGCCTGGCGGGATAGGTGATCTGGCGACGCCGCGATAGTCGTAGGTGAGTGCCGCACGGAAACCGTGATCGGCGACCAGATGCTCGGCGAAGCGGGCATAAATCGTGCGCGGCACCGCTGCTGCGGAGGAGATCAGCGCGAGGGGGCCATCGCCGGTGCCGCTGAAGAGTGTACCGGTCAGCGGGAATTGATCGGCGGTGGTGAACCCGATTTCCCGACTGGTGATCTCGCGACGTGTGTCCATCGCAGTGCTTCTCCCCCCGCACGGCTCAAAAATTACGTTTACGTGAATGTCCATTATGGTTCATCGGCACGCGAATGACAACGTTCTGATCGTGCGGGCTTTCAGTTCGAAACAGATCGGTTTCGAATTGGTATCCGGTCCTTGTCGACAATGAATTTTCCGTTCGAAAGCCCTTAAACTTCGGCTTTGCAAGCCACATATTACGGTCTATAAGCCCCCATCCGACGCGGCCGGGAGGAGGCCGCTTTACTATTTCAGGACAGGTGACGACCATGGCGCAGAATTGGACCCCGAACAGCTGGAGGCAAAAGCCTATCAAGCAGGTTCCGGCCTATCCGGATCAGGAAGCTTTGAAGGCTGCCGAACTGCAGCTTGCATCCTATCCGCCGCTCGTTTTTGCCGGTGAAGCACGCCGCCTGAAGAAGGCGCTCGGCAATGTTGCCGAGGGCAACGGCTTCCTTTTGCAGGGCGGCGATTGCGCCGAGAGCTTTGCCGAACATGGCGCGGACAATATCCGCGACTTCTTCCGCGCCTTCCTCCAGATGGCAGTCGTTCTGACATTCGGCGCACAGTTGCCGGTGGTCAAGATCGGGCGTATTGCCGGCCAGTTCGCCAAGCCGCGCTCGTCCGACATGGAGAAGATCGGCGACGTCGAACTTCCGAGCTATCGCGGTGATATCATCAACGGTATCGAATTCACCGAGGATGCCCGCATCCCGAACCCGGACCGTCAGCTGATGGCTTACCGTCAGTCTGCTGCAACGCTCAACCTGCTGCGCGCCTTCGCCATGGGTGGCTATGCCAACCTCGAGAACGTGCACCAGTGGATGCTTGGCTTTGTCAAGGATTCACCGCAGGCCGAGCGCTATCGCAAACTCGCCGATCGCATTTCTGAAACAATGGACTTCATGAAGGCCGTGGGCATCACGTCGGAAAACAATCCGAGCCTGCGTGAAACCGATTTCTTCACCAGCCATGAAGCCCTGCTGCTCGGCTATGAAGAGGCGCTGACGCGCGTCGATTCCACCTCCGGCGACTGGTATGCGACCTCCGGCCACATGATCTGGATCGGCGACCGCACGCGCCAGGCGGACCATGCACATCTCGAATACTGCCGCGGCATCAAGAACCCGATCGGCCTGAAGTGCGGTCCGTCGCTGCAGGCTGACGATCTGTTGAACCTGATCGACATCCTCAACCCGCAGAATGAAGCCGGCCGCCTGACCCTGATCTGCCGATTTGGCCATGACAAGGTTGCCGAACATCTTCCGCGCCTCATCCGTGCCGTCGAGCGAGAGGGCCGCAAGGTGGTGTGGTCCTGCGATCCGATGCATGGCAATACGATCACGCTCAACAACTACAAGACCCGTCCGTTCGAGCGCGTCCTGTCGGAAGTGGAAAGCTTCTTCCAGATCCATCGTGCGGAAGGCTCACATCCGGGCGGCATCCATATCGAGATGACTGGCAAGGACGTGACGGAATGCACCGGTGGCGCGCGAGCGGTTTCGGCAGAAGATCTGCAGGACCGCTACCACACCCATTGCGACCCGCGCCTCAACGCCGATCAGGCGCTCGAGCTGGCCTTCCTGCTTGCCGAACGCATGAAGGGTGGCCGCGACGAAAAGCGCATGATGGTTGCCAACGGCTAAGCCGTGCGCTCGATACTTCAATCATGGGGAAAGGCCGACGCGAAAGCGTCGGCCTTTTTCGTTGTCAATTACTGCTGCCTATTGGACGAGAACCGATTGCATGCAGCGCGCGTCGGTGACCCTGATATCGGTTTCGCCCACCCTGATGCCGAGCGTCAGCAACGTGTTGTAGAGGATCTTGTCGAGCGGGACAGTGAGCGCCGAAAGCGTGTCGGACAGAGCCGTCTGGATGGCCTTTGGACTGCTGAGGCTCAAGGGGCCGAGCCGCACGTCAAGATCGAGGTTCTTCAGCAGCGACGTCTGCAGCGATGTCAGCGTGTCGCTTGTCGATATCGTCTTGATCGTGCCTGACCGGATGTCACTGGCGGTAAAGGTCAGGGTTTTCGGCTGGATGTTGCTCGCGTTGGCATAGGCAAGTGCGTCTATACCCAGCAGCGGTGCCGCGACAAGGGTTGCCTTGCTTACGCGTGGGGTGGTGCCAAAGTTTGCAAACGCCTTGGTGTTGACCTCGCCGAGGGCCAGTTCAACGATACCCGGCACCGCTTCCACCTGTACATTGCCCTCCTTGCCAACGCCCTGGCAACGAATGTTGGCCAGTCTGGCTTCCGCATGGGCGACTTCGAGGTAAAATGGCACTTTCACCTTTACTCCCGCCAGCGCCAACAGTCCCTCGCTGCTGATTTCGAGCGCCAGCCTTGTTTGGGCTGTACGGATGATTGTTCCGGGCGCACCGATGGCGGCCTTGGGCGAGACGATCGCCGGCTCGCCGATGGCAAGGCTCAGTTTGGCGGATGCCAGGCCCGGTACCTTTGCGCCAAGGTCAAGATCGATTTGCGACTGTTCATTCGCGGCGCTGGCGGCCGCTGTCAGGATATCGAAAACGCCGACATCCAGCGCCATGTAATTCGAGCTGCCTACAAGGTTTTCGGCAAGCGGTTCCAGGCCAATAATCTCGGTAAGATGCAGGGTAAGCCGGGTCTTCGATGCCGTGCGCACCAGCGCCTCGATTGCGGCCTTGCTCCTGGCGTCCAGCCCAGGCGTTGCGAGGATTGCGCGAAGCAGACTGCCATAGGAAATTTCCGTTTGCAGCAGCTCATCATAGGTGAGCGCAGTCAGTCCGAGATTGATTGCGAGGGCGTCGAGGATGCCGAGGGCATTGACCTGGCAGTCAAGCAGCGCCCGGTAGTCCATGAGATCGAGATCGACCGTGGTGCCGATGAGCCCGGAAAGAACCGCATTGAGAATGCCATCATGCAGGCTCGCAAGACGGGAACCGATGGAAAAGGCGGCGACCTTGTTTGCAGCGGCTGTTCCGACAGCGCCGAGTGTCGGCGGCTCGGTAAACGCGTTGGCGAAGAAGAGCTGTCCCTTGCCGTGAATTTCCACCCGTGCCGCGTCCGCATAGCTGCGGGTTCTGACGAAGCGCGCCGCGACGGAAATTGCGGGGTCCGCAGTGTAACGACCTGGCGTAACCGTGGCGACGACGCCCGGCGTTTCATTGGGATCGTAAGCAATCAGCCCTTGATCCGTCAAAAGCCCCTTGGCGGTGGCGACCGGAATATCGAGGCCATTCATCTGGAAATACTCAAGCGTGGCCTTTTCGGGATCGGACAGGTTTGCGGCCGCCGCAATCGCGGCCAGATCCGCTGCCTGCTGAAGCTCCCGTTGCTGAAGGGTAAGGCTGCCGTAGTCTACGCCTAGCGCTAGCGCGCCGATGAACAGCGGCGACACCAATGCGGCGGAAATGGCGATGTTGCCCCGGCTGTCGCGGGCAAGTGCCTTCAAGACTGAAAGTCGATCACGCATTCAAATCCCTCCCACCCGGATCGTTGCGAAACGTCGGATCGTGCTATCGGGCATGGCAAAGCTGTAGAGCTGCCATATCGGCAATCCGGACGCGTCATAGTAGATGTTGACCGTGAACTGGTTCGGATTGTCGGGACTGTCGTTGACCGCGACGCTGAAGGCTTCCGAATCCAGGAAGGCATAGTCGGATGTGACTGTTTTTACGTAATCTTCCGCGAGATGCTGACGTTCGCGCAGGCTCAGTCCGGCAATGGCGGTGCGGGCCGCATCGGCTGTAATCTGCTGAACGGCATGGCTCGCGCTGAGGTAGACTGCGTAGCCCAGCATGGAAAAGACAACGAGGAAGAACAGGGGCGCCAGAATGGCAAACTCGATCGCTGAAGATCCATTTTCGTCACTGAGGAAACCGGAACGGCAACACATCGGATCTCTCCATTTGATGTTTGTAATTTAGATGATCATGAAAATACCGAAGGATTTAATGCTTGGTTACCTGGTTGCATCAGTTTTCGCCTGCACGCAGGTGTTTAGCTGAAACACTTGTAATGGTTGCATTATTTATTTCGTACTAACATATCTGGTTGCGCTAACAGATGCCGCACATCGCGCGAATTTGCGTTTTGTGTGCGCCAAGTCTGTCGCGAGGGGAGCAATATTGGTTAACAATGGCAGGCTTTCGATACGGAAATTCTGCTTTTGGTTGCTGTTGCCAACATTGCAAATGTCGTGAATCTTGGTTTCAGCTTTCTTGAATTGACCTGATGCCGTTCCGTGAAGATGATGCTGGCTTGCACTGTTTAGGGGAGCGGCATGACGGAAATACACCACGGGGGATGTCTATGCGGTGCGGTTAGCATCGCGGTCAGAGGAGCGCTGAGCCCCGTCAGTTTTTGCCATTGCTCCCAATGCCGTCGGCAGACGGGACATTTTTACGCCACTACGGATGCTGCGGTCGATGACGTCGAGATCCTCGGGGCGGAGGCGATAGCGTTCTACCGTTCAAGTCCCGAAGCGGAGCGAGGTTTTTGCAGCAAATGCGGTTCGGCATTATTCTGGCGTGCAGACAATTCCGGGCGGATGTCGATCATGGCCGGGCTTTTCGACACACCTACCGGACTTGACGGTGGTTACCACATCTATTGTGCTGACAAGGGTGACTATTATGCGATCAACGATGCGTTGCCGCAGTATTCGGCAAGCAGCACCGTGTGATGTTCGCTGATGCGCGAGGAAAAACGGATTGTACTACCCGCATCAGGCGGCTGCATTCCGTTCGACGGTCAACTGTCTAATGCTCTGGTGATAAGCAACATCAAGCGCTGCGAACTTGGCGGACTGCCAAGTGAAGTAGTCCTCGATGAAACGCTGGCTTAGCCAAAGATTGCCGCGCCTTCGGGGCAGCTCCCAGCCGAGCAGATCGTCGCTTTCGGCCTTCTTGAACATGCGCTTGAGATTTGTGGCGGAGATCAAATAGGTCTCGCTAAGGGCGCCCAGGGTAACCGGGCCGGCTTGAGTGCGCGGTGCTGCCCGGTCAAAATCACTCAATCGCGCGATCAGGTCGTGCAGGACCATGCCGCCGAGGTCGGACCACAGGAAATGACCGATTGTATCCGGCGGATCGCGCCAAAGCGGATCTTCGACAAGGATTTCCGCAGCGATCGGTTGGCCGAGCTTGAAGATACGCGGATCTGCGATCGTCGTCGTCTCGCGATTGCCGCCGTCGAGACGGTCAAGGCAGGCCATGTGCCCGATGAACCAGCGCATCATCGCCCCATTGGCGATGTCGGTAATTTCGAACACCTTCACGCGCTTGTCAGGGATATCCGGCACCTCGCGCAGGAATTTGTACGCCAAAAGTTCCGCGAGATAGGCGGTCGCAGTATTGCGGCTGGCGGCTCCAAGCCGCATCACGATTTCAATGAAACGTGTCGCCGTCAGTCCGGACATGGGGTCATCGTCACGGCGGCTCAACGATAGTGCGAACATCGCATGGGTCATCAGCCATTTGCGGTGCGATGCCTTAAGGCGCGACAGCCTTGGGGTTTCATTGTGAATGGCAATCAGATGCCGGGCGATCTGTTTCTCAATGGCGGGAAACAAGGCATGGGCTGCTATGGAGGCACGCGTAAGTTGCGGCATGGCTTGTGCTCTGTTGAACATGCTTGTGTTCAAGGCTTGCCGGGCGCGGCACAATCCGATCAAGACGAGCGGACGACGATAAGATCAAGCGCGCTGCAGTTTTGAACAAAAAAAGTCAGTGAAGTTAAATTGACTTTCCCGCAATAGTGCAACTGAGCAGAACTTGTCAAGCTGGGCAAATGTAGAGAATGCCCGTTCGCCTGATCAAGTCACCGGCTGCAGTCGTTCAGCCTGCTCGGGGAAGAAACGTTCTGTTCCAAAGCCTTCGCCAAACATCATGTCGTGTTGAAGTAGTCGATAGTCGCGGATCATCGGATCAATCCGACCGGACACGGACCAATCAGGCTGGGCACGATTGTTGCGCTCGATCAGTTGGTGACGATCGATGACAGTATATCGTTCCTGAACGCGGCCCAGCATGCCCGTGTAGAACGGATGCCGGTAGCCGCTCATGCGGACAATGAAATGCGGCAGTTGCGAAGGGCTGACCGAACCCAGGTTCTTCTGAACGCCGCGCTTGGACGACCACACAACCAGTGGTGTTTCGTGTTCGCGCTTCATTGTCGCAACGGAAGCTTTGCGGGTGGCGACCTGGTCCGCCATGTAGCCGCTCTCCGGGTAGACCATTCCGAGCGGCGGCAGGTGGTCGCCAAAGAGCACAATGATGGTTTCGCGCCGGCGCTTCTTCGCCCAGTCCATCAGCATCTTCAGGCTCTGGTCGGCCTCCTTGACGCCTTGAGTATAAGTCGCAAGGGCGCTGGCGCTGGCATCGGAAAGCGTCGGTCCGTCGACTTCGATCGAGTTCTTCTTGTAGCGGTTTTCTTCATACGGACCGTGGCCCTGCAGTGTAACGGCGAAGAAGAAGAACGGCTTTGCAGTATTGTCGGCCTGGCTGATGATATGGCGCGTCAAGGCGTCGTCAGAGGCAAAGATGCCGCGTTTTTCCATCGCCGGCATGTTTTCCTCGGACTGGAAATTCTGGAAGCCGAGCGCCTGATAGACGTTCTGACGGTTCCAGAACCAGCTCTGGAACGGATGGAAGGCCTTTGTCACGTAGCCCTTCGATTCAAAGAATGTGGCGAGCGAGGGCAGCGGGCGACGGATATACTGCTGATAGGGAATGCTGCCATAAGGCAGGAACGCGTTGCTGAAGCCGGTCAAGGCCTCGAACTCGACATTGGCGGTCATGCCGCCGAATTCCGGCGAGAAGACGTTGCCGGACTGGGCCGCATGGATCGTCGGCATCGGATCGCTGGAGTAGCGCACGCTCGACATGCGCGTCGGATCCCAGAGCGATTCACTCATGATCATGATCACGTCGGCCTGGCGACCCGAGAAGAAGGTCGCGGGCAAGCGGTCCGTCGGGATGTCGGAGATGGCGAGATTGTCGTAACCGGCCGGTGCGCCGACATTGGCCATGGGAATGTTGAAGGCGAAGGCAAGCAGGAAGCCGTTGTGACGGTAGTTCTCCTTCTGGTCCCACATCATCGGCACGATATTCAGTCGGTCGCGGACATAGGAAAACGCCATCGGATCCATCAGGGTGATGAAGCCGGCGAGGACGGGGGCTGCCACCAGCGTGCGGCCAATGCGAACGACAGGCAGGATCCGGGGAAAGTGGCGGCGGCTGATGACGATCAGATAGACGAGCGCTCCGATGATCGCCACCGATGCCAGCGCCATGCCGGCGGCAGCCAAGGGGCGGGCGGCAACCATCACCGGCAGAAGTTCCATGATCTGGCGACCGAAAAGCAGGTCGCTCGGAAACAGCGGGTCAGACAAAAACAATTGCTTTTGGCCGGAAAAGAAGGCTGGCAGGAGCGACAGCGGGACGATGAGCAGCGCTGACTGGTACGCACGTCCGACAATGGCGTCTGCGAAAAGCATCAGGAGAAAGAGCATGCCAGCTGCGACCATGCCCGGGCGGGCGGGTGACAGCATGTAGTCGGCGACATCGTTGAGATTGCCGCGCGCGAGCCATTCGCTGGCGATGATCGTGATGATTGCCAGCAAAGCCGTGTTGATCAGCGGGAAGACGATGCGTGCGATGCGTCCGGCTGGACGTGCTTCACCTCTGGAGGGAGTTGTGCCGACGGCTGCCAAAAGGCTTGAATTTACCGATTTTGGAAGAGTGTCAGCCACAGAATTCTCCGAGAGAAATGCGATTTTCATCAAATGTGCGCATAGCTGTCACATATCCGTCATGAACGCTACATGAACTATGGCTGAGGCCTGATTGTTCCCCGATTTTGATTGATATTTCGGCGCCCGCGCAGGGCTTCGTCTGCCCATGCCGTTGCGATCCGCCGACCGAGCGTTTAAACCGTTGACCATGAGCGAAACATTGAAAAAAACAGATGTCCTGCGCATCGCCATTGCGCAACTCAATCCAACGGTTGGCGACGTGGTCGGCAACCTGGCAAAGGCACGTGCGGCACGGTCGGAAGCGGCGGCACAGGGTGCCGACCTGTTGCTTTTGACCGAGTTGTTCATCTCCGGCTATCCACCGGAAGATCTGGTTTTGAAACCCGCCTTTCTCAGGGCCTGCCTGTCGGCGGTCGAGCAGTTGGCAGCGGATACCGCCGACGGCGGCCCCGGCGTGATTGTCGGCTTCCCGCGGCAAAGCGAGAAGGGCCGGCACAATTCCGTTGCCATCCTCGATGGCGGCAAGATCCTCGCCTTCCGCGACAAGATCGATTTGCCGAATTACGGCGAATTCGACGAAAAGCGGGTTTTTGTCGAAGGCGAGATGCCGGGGCCGGTGAATTTTCGCGGCGTGCGCATCGGCGTGCCAATCTGCGAAGAGATCTGGAACGATGCCGGCGTCTGCGAGACGCTGGCAGAGACCGGGGCCGAGATCCTGCTGGTGCCGAATGGCTCGCCGTTCTATCGCAACAAGGTGGATGTGCGCCATCAGGTGGTACTGCGCCAGGTGATCGAGACCGGCCTGCCGCTGATCTTCGCAAACCAGATCGGCGGCCAGGATGAGCTTGTATTTGACGGTGCGAGCTTTGCCTTCAACGGCGACCGGTCGCTCGCGTTTCAGATGAGCCAGTTCGAGGAGACGCTCTCTGTCACGACCTGGAAGCGGACAGAGGCCGGCTGGTGCTGCGAGCAAGGACCGATGTCGCGCATTCCTGAGAAGGAAGAGGCCGACTACCGGGCCTGCGTTCTCGGCTTCCGCGACTATGTGAACAAGAACGGTTTCAAGAGCGTCGTGCTCGGCCTTTCGGGCGGGATCGATTCCGCCATCTGTGCGGCGATCGCCGTCGATGCGCTGGGCGAGGAACGGGTGCGCGCGGTCATGCTGCCGTATCGCTACACGTCGAAGGAGTCGTTTGCTGATGCCGAGGCCTGCGCACAGGCTCTGGGCTGCCATTACGATATCGTCCCGATCGCAGATCCGGTTGAGGGCTTCCTGTCCAGCCTGTCGGAAATGTTCGAGGGGACGGAGAGCGGGATCACCGAAGAGAACCTGCAGAGCCGCGCGCGCGGTACGATCCTCATGGCGATCTCCAACAAGTTCGGCTCGATGGTCGTCACCACGGGCAACAAGTCGGAAATGTCGGTCGGCTATGCGACGCTCTATGGCGACATGAATGGCGGCTTCAATCCGATCAAGGATCTGTACAAGATGCAGGTTTACGCGCTTTCCGCCTGGCGCAATGCTCATGTGCCGCCGGGTGCACTTGGGCCTTCCGGCCAGGTGATCCCGGCCAATATCCTGTCCAAGGCGCCTTCGGCCGAGCTTCGGCCAAACCAGACCGATCAGGATTCGCTACCGCCGTATCCGATGCTGGATGACATCCTGGAGTGCCTGGTTGAAAAGGAAATGGCCGTCGACGATATCGTGGCGCGGGGGCATGACATTGCCACGGTCCACCGCATCGAGCACCTGCTTTACCTTGCGGAGTACAAGCGGCGGCAATCGGCGCCGGGCGTCAAGATCACCCAGAAGAACTTTGGCCGCGACCGTCGCTATCCGATCACCAACCGTTTCCGCGATCGCTGAGCCCGTCTCTGATGGCTTGGACCAAGGGAGGAGAGCCTTTGCGCAGTTCCGTCGAGATCTACAATATCCGCACGCGACAGACACGTGTTGTCTGGCAGACGAGTGAACTGGTCGAGGCGCCAAACTGGTCGCCTGACGGTTCGTATCTGCTGATCAACGGCAATGGTCTGTTGTATCGGCTTTCGCCCGAGGGCGGCCAGGCGCCGTCCCTCCTCGACACAGGATTTGCCATTGAATGCAACAACGATCACGGCATCTCGCCTGACGGCTCGCTGGTGGTCATCTCGGACAAGACGGAGCACGGAAAGTCCTGCATCTACGTATTGCCTGCCGAAGGCGGTGTTCCGCGCCAGGTTACGTCGCGCCTGCCTTCCTACTGGCATGGCTGGTCGCCCGATGGTCGTCAGCTTGCCTATTGCGGTATTCGCGACGATGTCTTCGACATCTATTCGATTTCCGTCGATGGCGGCGAGGAGCGCCGACTGACTGAAGGCGAGGGTCGAAACGACGGCCCGGACTGGTCGGCCGATGGCAACTGGATCTATTTCAACTCCAGCCGAAGCGGCCTGATGCAGATCTGGCGCATGCATCCGGATGGCAGCGATGTCGAACGCATCACCTACAGCGATACGGGAGACTGGTTCCCGCATCCGTCACCGAAAGACGGCAAGGTTCTCTACCTCTCCTATGCGCCCGACGTCTTTGATCATCCGCGTGACCGCGAGGTCAGCCTTAGGCTGATGGACATGGACGGTGGTACCCAGGAAACGCTGTTCGAACTCTTTGGTGGGCAGGGTACGATCAACGTGCCGAACTGGTCGCCGGACGGCGCGGAATTCGCCTTCGTCCGCTATTTCCCCGTCAACGACTGAACGTCGTCGCAGGCTGGCGCTTGCGTCCTTCGGCGATCGGACTAAAACAAATCCTGTCAGGTGCCCGCAGCGATGCGGGAGAATCGGGAAGCCGGTGCAAATCCGGCACGTGCCCAACGCTGTGAGGCGGATGCACACGCAAGGGGAGACCCGGCCACTGGTGGACAAGACCGGGAAGGCGGCGTGTGCAGCGGATGCCAAGTCAGAAGACCGGCCTGATGCGATAGACTTGCCCGCGCGGACGGCGGGCGGTTGCGCATTGTTGGGGATTTGACGATGCACGACGAATCGAACGATTTTCTTGTCCGGGCCGGTTCCTTTTCCGTCGAGGAAAAGCAGGCCGTCTACCGGGCCATCCACACGCGCCGTGACGTGCGCGACCAGTTCCTTCCCGACCCCTTGCCGAATGACCTTGTCAGGCGTCTGCTCAGTGCCGCGCATGCCGCACCTTCAGTCGGTTTCATGCAGCCCTGGAATTTCCTGCTGGTGCGCGACGCCGTGCGTCGGCAGCTCATATGGGAGGCTTTTGACCGGGCAAATCGCGAAGCGGCGGCTATGTTCGATGAGGATAGGCAGGCCGCTTATCGGTCCTTGAAGCTTGAGGGTATCCGCAAGGCGCCGCTCGGCGTTTGCGTGACATGCGACCGCGACCGGGCCGGTCCCGTCGTTCTGGGGCGCACCCATAATTCACGCATGGACAGCTATTCCACCGTCTGTGCCATCCAGAATTTGTGGCTTGCTGCGCGCGCCGAAGGTGTCGGGCTCGGATGGGTGAGTATCTTTCAGGAAAGTGAGCTGAAGGGGATTCTGGATATTCCTGACGACATCGAGGTCGTCGGGTATCTGTGCCTCGGCTATGTAGATACGCTTTACGCGACACCGGAACTCGAGGTGAAAGGCTGGCGATCACGGTTGCCGCTTGACGAGTTGGTGTTTGAGGAGAGCTGGGGACTTCGGTCCGGAACCTTCGCCGTTGACGGTGCTACTCCTGCAGAGGCTGCGGACCTGGAGAGGCAGGATTTCTGAGATTGATGGTGCCCGTCACCGGCGGCAGGAATTGTGGACCCACTTTGCGTATATTGGCCGCACTGCCATCGTAGTCGCGCTCGACAGGCTGTGCCGCTGGTACCGCTGCGGCTACTGCAGGCGTCTTCGGCGCGATGGTGACGATCGACGACTGGTAGTCTGGAACGGGCGTGGGCGGTGTCGATCGCCTTTTCGCCTGTTCGTGATAGCGGGCCAGATCGCATCCACATTGCGGATTGTCACCGGCCGTGCGGTTGCGATAGGCGAAGGCGTTGGGCAGGTCGCGGTAGGGTCGCCCGCTGACCGCCGAAATCATCTCGGATGTTTCGCTGACCGCGGGTGCGTGGAAATACAGTTCCGTCTCGGTGTTTGGGCACATCTGCTGACACAGGCCGGCGTCATGTCCGAAATTCATCGCGGATGTGCTGGAGGAAATCGGAAAGAAGCCTCCGTCACAGGTGCGGACGCATAGTGTCCGGATATTGCCGGTCGGCAGTGCGGGTGGCTGGCCGGGGAGGGCCTCCAGCGAATTGCGGCTGACTTGATAGGGCTCCGCCAGCGTATCGAGATAAGGGACGCGCTCGGCTTCCTCGATATTGCCGCCAAAGGTATCATCAGTCTGCGCATTGCAGCCGTTTGCCTCGAGAGCGGAGGTCAGCCGGGCGCGAGCGTCTCTGCTCTCAGCCCCACCGGATCTGATTTCCTCCAGCTTGGCCACCAGAATGTCCTTGTTCGCCTCCATTCGGTCGAGCGCCGCGGAAAGGTCGCCGCAATCGTTACCGCCGTCCGGTCGCACGACGACCACTGAAGAGGTCAGGCAGCGCAGGCGTTTCTGGTCTTGCCTTGCCTTTCGCAGCTCCAGATTCTGCTGGGCAATCGCGCTGGCATAACTTTTGATTTCGGGGTTTTCACCGACGAATGCCGACACCTCGGCAAGCCGATCACGCAAGCGTTCGCAGACAACCGAAGCGGAGGCTGCATTCGGTACAATCCAGGCAAAGCACAGCGCTGCAGCGAGAAGTCCTAGTATTCTGGTCTGCAAATTCACTTTCCCGGTGAGTTCTCATGGATGCCGGTTGTTGGCTCCCGCTCCTATACTACCCGACCGAGAATACGCCAGTTAACGCTAAAGTAAAATGACGGTGCCGTCATAGACCGCCATCGGATCTCAAACGATGGCGGTCCATCCGGTTTAAGCGGCGCGTGCCGTTGTTAGTGTCATCGGGTGTTCGAGGACATTGCCCGAGATCGCGGCCACATGTTTCATCCGTTCGAGCAGACCCTCCGTCACGTCCCAAGCGATGGCAACGGCGTGAACGGAACCAATCCGCTGCGGATCGGAGATGCGCATACCGGGGCAACCCATGCGCTTGAACATGCGTTCCAGGAAGACATCCGTAACGGTGACGATCTGGCTCAGGCCGGAAGCAAGTCCGAGTTCGCCGACGCCGCACATCAGTTCAGCCGCGGCAATTGTGACCTGGTTGCCGGCACGATCCTGCGAGATTTGCGGATCGATACAAAAGCGGCTCGATTCCCAGATGGCCGCACTGCGAATTTCGCTCTGATCCCCGAGCAGTATCGGAAACGTGTCCGCGAGCATGTTCGGTCCCAGTGTCGGCAGCAGGCGCAGCGCGCCGCGCAGGCGTCCACTGTCGTTGTAGGACAGGATATAGAGCGGATTGGACTGATCATAGTGATCAATTTCCCAGTCACCGTGCAGGGCGACATCCCAGCCCAGAAGATCGTGGAAGACATTTTTGCGCAACCGATGCATGGCGTCGATTTCATGTGGATGGCGGTTGCGATTAACGCCATTGATGATCCGGATCATTCGGCACTCCTTCAGTTTGAACGAGTGGCAAAGATGTCGTTTGCGGCGGATCGATAAAACTGTCGGTAGCGACAGCTTTCATCATGCAATCAAAGATGATGGCATTGCGGCGGACGCCTAGGTGGGCTCAGGTGCATTGTGCGGGTTCGCGATGAGTTTGCGCCAGAGCGCTTCCGCGACTGCTTGCGGGTTAGTCACGACATTGAGTTTCCGTCGCGCATTGGACATGAAAAACCGCACTGTGCGTTCCGTGATACCCAGGATGACGGCGATTTCCCAATAACTCTTTCCGGCCGCAACCCAGGATAATGTCTCGATTTCTCGCCGCGTGAGCCGGTCTTTTTCATGCCGAATGCGCGTTTCGGCTGATGTGCTCGCCAGGTTTCGTGCATGAAATCTGACGGCAAGCGCCGCAATGTCGCGGTCATGCGCGCGGCGCAGGTTTCGCCAATCCTCAATCGTCATGTCGGACTGGACGAGGAGGAAGGCCGTTCGGCCTCCTCGCGACAGCAAAGGATAAAATGCACCGACGGGAGCGAGTTCGAGCAGGTTGGCGAGTTTCGAAAGGTTCTGGCCAGCTCTCGTTAGAGGACCGACGTCCCGCCAGTCGAATGGCTCTATCGCAATTGTTACGCGGGTGAACAGGGCAGGTAGAAGCTCCCACTGGAGCTTTCGGGTCAACCGGGACAATCGCGGCAATATCGTGTGATGCAGGCTGCGAGCTGCAAGGCGATCGCCGTAAAGGGTTCCATCGAAATACAGCAGATGGCTCAGGTTGTAAGCATGCCGCATGCGATCGAAAAATTGCTGCGGCTCGAGACGTTCGGCTTGCTCGAGCCAGTCTGTCAGTTCGAAATAGGCCTCCGAAGACACCATGTAGAAACCCTAGAATCCAAGGGCTTTAAGATGGTTTCTCATACTTGGAATTGTCCAGCGGCAATCTGCTTTGCCGCTGGCTCCGAACAAGGAGATTTCGGTGCGTTGCGTCCTGTGGTCTGGCGGGTGTCAGGCGGGCTGGGAAGCCTCCACGACGGCAAGAGCGGCCATGTTGACGACGCCACGCGAGGTAACCGATGTCGATAGAACATGGGCCGGCATCGCCGCACCAAGCAGGATCGGGCCTACATGCAGCGCGTCCATCATGGTGCGCATGATACCAAGCGAGATGTTGGCCGCATCAAGGTTCGGGAAGACAAGGAGATTGGCTTCACCCGTCAAGGTGCTGTTCGGCATGGCGCGTTTGCGCAAAGCCTCGGACAAGGCCGATCCGCCCTGCATTTCGCCATCAACCTCAAGTTCCGACGCTTCCTGCCGCAGAATTTGGAGGGCGCTGCGCATCTTCGTGGCACTCGCCGACGGGCGTGATCCGAAATTGGAATGCGACAGAAGGGCTGCTTTCGGGGCAATGCCGAAGCGCCGGATTTCCTCGGCGGCCAGCATCGTCATTTCGGCGATTTCCTCTGCCGACGGGTCGTCGGTGACGAACGTGTCGGTGAAGAATATTGCGCCGCGCTGGGAAATAAGCAGGCTGAGGCCGGAGAAGTCGCGAACGCCCTGTCGTTTGCCGATGATCTGGCGGACGTCGCGGACATGGCGATCGAACCGGCCTTCAACACCGCAGATCAGTGCATCGGCGTCGCCGCGCTTGACGGCAAGCGCGCCAATGACGGTGGTATTGGTGCGAACGATGGTGCGGGCAGCTTCCGGATTGATGCCGGCGCGCCCGACGATGGCGAAGTAGTCATCGACATAGTCGCGGTAGCGCGGATCATCTTCCGGATTGACGAGCTGGAAATCCACGCCTGGACGGATGCGCAGGCCGTAGCGCTTCAAGCGGGTTTCGATGATTTGCGGGCGACCGATCAGGATCGGTTCACCGATCCCATCTTCGAGCAGGACCTGGGCGGCGCGCAGGACGCGCTCGTCTTCACCTTCTGCAAAGATCACGCGCTTCTTGGTTGCGGTCTTGGCGGCTGCAAAGATCGGCTTCATGACGAAGCCGGAGCGGAAGACGAAACGGTTCAACTGGTCGAGATAGGTGTCGTAGTCGGTGATCGGACGGCGGGCGACACCGCTTTCCGCTGCAGCACGGGCGACAGCCGGCGCGATACGCAGGATCAGGCGCGGATCGAACGGCGAGGGGATCAGGTAGTCGGAACCGAATGTCGGCGTCTCGCCCGTATAGGCTTTCGCGGCAACTTCCGAGACTTCTTCGCGGGCGAGGGCTGCAATGGCGCGCACGGCGGCCATCTTCATCTCTTCGTTGATCGTGGTCGCGCCGCAGTCCAGTGCGCCCCTGAAGATGTACGGGAAGCAGAGTACGTTGTTGACCTGATTCGGAAAGTCCGAGCGGCCGGTGCAGATCATCGCATCGGGGCGAGCCGTGCGCGCCTCTTCCGGCATGATTTCTGGTTTGGGGTTGGCAAGTGCCATGATCAGCGGATTGGCTGCCATTTGGACCAGCAGTTCCGGCTTCAGGACGCCAGCGGCCGATAGACCGAGGAAGACGTCAGCGCCATGAATGCTGTCGGCGAGGACGCGATTGTCGCTGTCCTGGGCGTAGACTTCCTTCCAGGGGTCCATGAGCTCGTTGCGGCCCTTGTAGACAAGGCCCTCAATGTCGTGCACCCAGATGTTCTCGCGCTTGGCGCCGAGGATGACGAGCAGGTTGAGACAGGCAAGCGCGGCAGCACCGGCGCCCGACGCGACGATCTTGACGTCTTCGATCATCTTGCCGGCAAGTTCCAGGCCGTTCAGGATCGCGGCCGCGACGATGATCGCTGTGCCGTGCTGATCGTCATGGAAGACCGGGATGTTCATCTTGGCGCGCAACTGGTCCTCGACCTCGAAGCATTCCGGTGCCTTGATGTCTTCCAGGTTGATGCCGCCGAAGGTCGGTTCAAGCGCGGAGATCGTCGAGACCATCTCGCCGACGGTCGGCGCCTCGATCTCGATGTCGAAGACATCGATGCCGGCGAATTTCTTGAACAGGACCGCCTTGCCTTCCATGACGGGCTTGGAGGCGAGCGGGCCGATATTGCCGAGGCCGAGAACAGCCGTTCCGTTCGAGATTACCGCCACGAGGTTAGAGCGCGCGGTATAGTCGTCCGCGGCGGCTGGATCTTCCTTGATGGCGAGACAGGGCGCGGCGACGCCGGGGGAATAGGCCAGGGCCAGGTCACGCTGGTTGCCGAGCGGCTTGGTCGCCTGGATTTCCAGTTTCCCCGGTCGCGGATAGCGATGATAGAAAAGCGCCTGTTCATCGAGGTCCGCGGAGGTGTTGGAGGCTTGCGGCTTGTTCTTGTCCTGGGAATTCATCGGCTCACCGGCAGTTTCTTGAAGGGGACGTGTGGGTTCCTCAATACACGAATTGCCCGCGAGTGGTAGTCGCTAAGTGCGCCGATCTGTACGGTGTCATCTTCCTGAAACACGAGTCTGATTAAGCGCTTGACAAAGAGTGCAAGAGGACTGTGACGTGGACGAAGCCAGCGAAACCCGGCAATTCAGGACACTTTTCATTTCGGATGTTCATCTTGGCTCGAAAGCGGCCAAGACCGATTTCCTCCTCGACTTTCTGCGCCTGCACGAGGCGGAGACGATCATTCTGGTCGGCGACATCGTCGATGGCTGGCGATTGAAACGCA
Organism: Rhizobium sp. SL42; assembly: GCF_021729845.1. Taxonomy (NCBI): domain Bacteria; kingdom Pseudomonadati; phylum Pseudomonadota; class Alphaproteobacteria; order Hyphomicrobiales; family Rhizobiaceae; genus Rhizobium; species Rhizobium sp. SL42. The sequence goes on along the minus strand of NZ_CP063397.1, from coordinate 2,972,269 downwards.
GCTGGTACTGGCCCCAGGAATGCAATGACGTCGTGCAGAAGTTGCTGCGCAAGGCGCGCAAGGGGACCCGGATCGTCTACATTCCAGGCAATCACGACGAATTCCTGCGCGGATTTCCGGGAACTCATTTCGGCGGCATCGAGGTCGCGGAACGGATGATCCACGAGACGGCCGATGGCAAAAAATATCTCGTCCTGCATGGCGACGAATTTGACGTTGTTGTCCGCAATGCCCGGCTGCTCGCCTATCTCGGTGACTGGGCTTATGACACGGCGATCGCGATCAACGTGTTTCTGGCGGCCGTGCGCCGTCGTTTGGGCATGCCTTACTGGTCATTTTCCGCCTGGGCAAAGCTGCAGGTCAAGCACGCCGTTAATTTCATCGGCGAATTCCAGAAAATCGTTGCCGAAGAGGCGCGCCGCAACGAGGTCGACGGCGTGATCTGCGGTCATATCCATCACGCGGTCATGGAAGACATCGACGGCATCCACTATGTCAACACCGGTGACTGGGTGGAAAGCTGTACGGCAATCGTCGAGCACCATGACGGTCGATTCGAGCTGATATCCTGGGCGCACAAGATCGGTGAAGCCGCTGCTATCAAGCGGATCGCCTCGCCGATGGTCCCGGTTTCGTTGCCGGTGCTGGCCGACATGGCTGAAGGCGAGGGCGTGCGCGCAGCCTGATACTTGCCGGCGACGGTGCCGGAAGGCGACAGCACTCCAGATTCCATTGATGAAGTTGCGATTAATTCCCGGTTAAGGATTACATCGTCTACCACGATCGTTATAGTACACGTCAGTTCGTGTGATTTGCGTGGGCGGGATTCGCTTCGACCCCGCAAGTGTGGAAGTAGTCGCCCCCTTGAAGTCGGTCCAGCCTGAAATTGCTCGTATCACGATCGACGACCTGGCGGAGGGCCGCGGGCGGCTCATTCGTCTGACGGGCAATTGGAAGAACACCAGCCTGAGCGCCATGGTCAAGAGTGCCGGCAGCCTTGTGGACGACACGTCCGGGATTGCCGAGACAATCGACCTTGATGGCGTTGCCAGCATGGACACGGCCGGCGCATGGCTTGTCCGGCGTTTCGTCGCGCAGCGACAGGCGGATGGCCGGAGCATTTCAATCAAGGGCGGTACGCCGGAAATGCGCGAGCTGATCAATGCGCTGCCGGAACGCGTGCAGCCGCCCGACAAGACGCGTAGTCACAGCAGCCTGTTTGAAATCATCTTCGCGCCGGTCGGCAAACTCACGATCAGCCTGTGGGACGACCTCGTCGCGATGATGTTCGTGCTCGGCTCCGCCGTGCGGGGGGCGCAGACGAAATTCGGACGCGGTAGTGGCGTATCGCCGGCATCTGTTGTCAACCAGCTCGACCACATGGGCGTACGCGCCGTGCCGATCATTATGCTGATGTCCTTCCTGATTGGTGCCATCATCGCGCAACAGGGGGCCTTCCAGCTTCGCTACTTCGGCGCGGAAGTGTTTGTCGTCGACCTTGTCGGGATCTTGCAACTGCGTGAAATCGGCGTTCTGTTGACTGCCATCATGATCGCCGGCCGTTCCGGCAGCGCCATCACAGCCGAAATCGGCTCGATGAAGATGCGCGAGGAGATCGATGCGTTAAAGGTCATCGGTCTCAATCCGATCGGTGTCCTGGTCTTCCCGCGGCTTGTCGCGCTGACAATCGCGCTGCCGCTTCTGACGATCGTTGCGAATTTCTCAGCACTTTATGGTGCAGCCGTCGTCGCCTGGGCCTATTCCGGTATCACATTCGATGTTTTCATCACGCGCCTGCATGACGCGGTAGACTACTCCACGCTTGCGTCCGGCATGATCAAGGCGCCGTTCATGGCGCTGATCATCGGCATCGTCGCCGCGGTCGAAGGCATGAAGGTCGGCGGTAGTGCGGAATCGCTCGGTCGCCACGTGACGGCTGCCGTGGTCAAATCCATCTTTGTCGTCATTCTCGTAGACGGGCTGTTCGCCATCTTCTACGCGGCCATCGATTTTTGAGGGCGCGGATGGAAGGGAAGAAAAACGCGACGATGAAAGACCGGGAAACGATCCTTTCCGTCAAGGGACTGACCGTCGCCTTCGGCGACAATGTCGTGCTCGACAAGCTCGATCTCGATATCTACCGGGGCGAGATCCTGGGGTTCGTCGGGGCGTCGGGTGCCGGCAAGTCCGTTCTGATGCGGACAGTCCTCAGACTGCTGCCGCGCCGCTCGGGCAAGATCGAGATCCTTGGCGCCGATTACGACGAGGTCGACGAGCGTGAGCGGACAATGCTCGATACGCGACTGGGCGTGCTTTTTCAGCATGGCGCCCTATTTTCTGCCTTGACCGTCAAGGAGAATATCCAGTTGCCAATGCGTGAGTACCTTGATCTGCCTCAGTGGCTGATGGACGAGCTTGCCTATCTGAAGATCGAACTTGTCGGTCTGCATCCGGATGCGGCAGACAAATATCCCTCGGAACTGTCGGGCGGCATGATCAAGCGCGCCGCACTTGCACGGGCTCTCGCCCTTGATCCTGATCTCGTGTTTCTCGACGAGCCGACGTCCGGTCTCGACCCGATTGGCGCTGCCGAATTCGACGATCTGATCGCCCGGTTGCGCGATACGCTTGGATTGACGGTCTACATGGTCACTCACGATCTCGACAGCCTGTTCTCGGTCTGCGACCGTATCGCGGTGCTGGGACAGAAGAAGGTACTGGTCGAGGGCACGCTAGACGACATGCTCGCCTATGACGATCCGTGGGTGAAATCCTATTTCAAGGGCAAGCGGGCCCGCTCCATTCCTCGGCCGGAATCGTCCGGCGTGCATCCGGTAGAGTGACTGATACATGGAAACCAAAGCCAACTATGCCCTCGTCGGCTTTTTCACCCTGATGGTCATCGGAGCCGCCTTCGGCTTCGTCTACTGGATGGCGGAATATGGCCGTGGCGGGCCGGTGGCGCCGCTCGCCATTCGCATTCCGGGCTCTGCCAACGGCCTGAGCATCGGTTCGCCGGTTCGCTTCAACGGCATCGCCGTCGGATCGGTCCGCAACCTCTACATCGACAATGATGACCCGCAGTTTTCGGTAGCGTTTACGGAAGTTCGCGCCGATGCGCCGGTGACCTCCTCCACGAAGGCGGTTCTGGAAATCCAGGGCTTGACCGGGGCCGCCTATATCGAGCTTTCCGGCGGCACCGCCGACGACAAGGAAAATATCCTTGCCAAGGCGATGGCGACGGGAGAGCCGGCGGTGCTGATGGCTGATCAGTCGAGCGTGACAAACCTGCTTTCCACCGCCGACAAGATCCTGCAGCGGGCCAATGATGCCATTGGCGAATTGCAGGGCTTCATCAGCGATGCGCGCACGCCTTTGACCAATACGGTGAAAAATGCCGAAGTATTTTCCAAATCGCTGGCCGACAATGCCAAGGGCATCGATCAGTTCCTGAAAAGCGTGAGCGCGTTGTCCGAATCCGTATCCGGCCTGTCGGGTCGACTGGATTCGACCCTCGCTGCCGCCGAAGACCTGTTCAAGGCGCTCAATTCGGAAAAAATCGACAAGATCCTGACCAATACCGAGCGGGCGACGGCAAGTATCGCCGCCGCATCTGATCGGGTCGGTCCGGCCATCGACAGCTTCAAGCAGACAGCAGAAACCTTTCAGCGTTTCGGCAGCAATGCGGACCTGACCTTGCAGAAGGTGTCCAAGCTGGTCGACGCTGTCGACAGCCAGAAGGTCGGCAAGGTCGTGGATGATGTCTCTGTGGCATCTGCCGATGCGCGCGCCGCAATTGCCGGGTTCAAGGACCTTTCCGTCAGCATTACCGGTCGCAAGGACGACATCAACAAGGCGATCGACGACTTTACCCAACTCGCCAATCGTCTGAACAATGCGTCGCAGCAGGTGGATGGAATCCTGAAGAAGGTCGACAGCTTCCTTGGGTCGGACGATACCAATTCGCTCAGCGCCGAGGCGCGCAAGACGCTGGAACAGATCCGGCTGACGGCCGAGAACCTCAATGCCCGGATCGGGCCGATTGCCGAGAACCTGCAACGCTTCTCCAGCACCGGCTTGCGTGACATCCAGACCTTGGTCAACGACACGCGCCAGACCGTGCGTGGCCTGAACGATGCGATTACCAATTTCGACAACGACCCGCAGCGGTTGATCTTCGGCGGCGACACGGTCAAGCAATTTGACGGGCGAACACGCCGATGAAGGACCAGAACCGGAAGGGAAATGACAGCATGACTATGTCCGGCTTGGGAGAAGAGGTGCGTCGCGGGCGTGCGCGGGTGCTCGGCGCCGTGGTCATGCCGATGTTGCTTGCCGGCCTGTCAGGCTGCGCTTCCAAGGCGCCGAATGATACGTTTGATCTGTCCGCAAGTGGTGTCGTCTCGACGAATGCTTCCGCCAAGAACAGGCAGCTACTCATCGCTGATCCGACGGCGCTCAGGGCGGTCGACAGCGAGCAGATCCTGGTGCGCGTTTCAAACTCCGAGATCCGCTATCTGTCCAAGTCGCAATGGAGCGACAAACTCACACGCATGGTCCAGTCGAAGCTGGTGGAGGCGTTCGAGGACTCCGGACGTCTGGGTGGTGTCGGGAAGCCGGGGCAGGGCCTTGCCATCGACTATCAGCTGATCACCGATGTCCGTGCGTTTGAAGTGGCAACCGTCGGCGGTGACCACGGTGTCGTAGAGATTTCGGCCAAGCTGCTCAATGATCGCAACGGAACGGTTGTTGCCCAGAAGGTATTCCGGGCGGAAGCGCGCGCGGCTGGCACGAGCAACGAGGCCTATGTCACGGCAATGGACAAGGCGTTCGGCTCGGTCACGGCAGAGATCGTCAACTGGGCGCTGATCGCCATCTGACTTTTTATGGTTTGAGTCAGAAAAGCCCCGGATCCTATTCAGATCCGGGGCTTTTTTGTTTTCAGTCTGGCGCGATACCCGCCGCCTTTCAGGCTGCTTAGCTGAAGCGGCCGGCGGCGTGCGCGAGCATGGTATAAACCTTGCCGGTGTCGGAGGTGAGGTAGGACTGGGTCACGCTCTTGTCGCGATCCGTGCGGGCAACATCGGCCAGCAGCTTTTCGAAATCAGCGATGTAGCGATCGACGGCGACGCGGAATTCCGGTTCCCGGTCATATTTCCGCTTGATCTCGTCAAAGGTCTGCTGGCCTTTCAGCGTATACAGGCGACGGGTGAACACATCGCGTTCTCCGCGCTGGTAGCGGCGCCAGAGTTCGACCGATGCATCATGATCGATGGCCCGGGCGATATCGACCGAAAGCGAATTCAGCGATTCGACCATGTGACGCGGATTGCGGCTGTCGGCCTGCCGTTGAGCGGCCGGAGCTTCCGGTGCCGGACGGGCAGGGGCGGCACGAGCCGGCGTGGGCGCAGCAGCTGCAGTCTCGTCGCGCGAGGCGCCGCGCAAAAGGTCACTGATCCAGCCGCCGCCTTCGACACGGCTCGCCGGCTGTGCCGGCTGGCCGTAGCTTTCGCCAAGCTCCAGGCTGCCGCGCAGGCCGAGATTTTCGGCGGGGCGGGCAACCGGCTGGGCTTGTGGCGCAGGGATCGGTGCTGCGGCCGGGGCGCGACGGACCGGCTCCGGCTGGGCTTCAGCCAATCGGCGGGCGACCGGTTCAGAGATTTCCAGCGTCTGGCTGGTGCGGCCAACAAGCTGTGAAATGTCCTGCAGGGCCTTGATCTGTTCGGCCACGGCGCGGCGCATCGCGGCGGCACTTTCCTTGGCCTCTTCCGGCAGATCGAACGCGCCGCGCTTCAATTCGTTGCGGGTCAGATCCAACTCCTTGCGGATGTCGGTGGCCGAGCGACGGATTTCATCCGTGGCGCCGGCAAAGCGGGCGACGGCCTCGGTCACTGCCTGCTGCATGGCTTCGCGAAGGGCGACGGCGGCACCTTCCGACTTACGGCCGGCTTCGCCGAGCAGGTGGTCAATGTCATTGAGGGATACAGCGAGGCCGCCGCGCAGACGGTTCGCAAGCTCGCCCGAACGCTTCTCGGCTTCGGTCAGCGTCTTGTCGATGGAGACCTGTGCCTCCTGTTCGGCGGAGAGCAGGGCATTACGCATGTTGGTTGCGGTGACCTGTGCCTTCTTTTCCGTTTCCCCAAGCACCTGTCCGATGTCGGCAAAGGAGGCCTGAACGCTCTCTCGCATGTTGGCTGCCGTCGACTGGGCGCGCTTTTCCGTCTCACCAAGGATCTGGCCGATGTCGGTGAAGGACGCCTGGACACTCTGGCGCAGGTTGCCCGC